>JAIQFL010000048.1 GCA_020073365.1 Terriglobia bacterium
GATGAAGAATGGCATCAGCCCAAGGCTGCTCACCGTGGCTTCTGGTGCCCACTTCACATGAATCTTGCCCGCAAAGGTGTCTAGGCTGGTACCGGTTTCTGCTGGCTGATTTCCCGCGATTTGGACCTCACCCTCCGGGTGAGCCTGAACGACCTCTTCTTCATTGTTCATGTTGAACAATGGTAACTGTTTCTCTATTCAAGGCACGAGGCCTACTGCCGTTCTTAGGATCAAACGAACACGAACCCGTTTGGCCATAGCGCGCCGTGGCTCTGTCGGATGCCGAGTCATTGGAAGTTCCCTTGCCCAGGCCCCCAGGGCCCCATATGCTACATTGGAAAAAATCGCTCGCCCGACCATGAAAAACCATTCTTCGGCTGGAGAGAAGTTTCAGAAGCTGGTGGAACTCATGGCCCGGCTGCGCGCTCCCGGCGGATGCCCGTGGGACCGCGAACAGACCTTCGACACCATCAAGCCGTACACCCTCGAAGAGACCTACGAGGTGCTCGACGCCATCGACCGGCGCGACTGGAACGGGCTTGCGGAAGAACTCGGCGACTTCCTCCTGCAGGCGGTCTTCTATGCGGAGATGGCGGCGGAACAGGACCTGTTCGAGATCGGGGATGCGCTCGACGCTATCAACCAGAAGCTGGTGCGGCGGCATCCGCATGTGTTTGGCGAGGGATCGGCCGAGACGGCAGGCGACGTCAAGCGCATCTGGGGCGAAGTCAAGGCCGTCGAGAACCAAGCCAAAAAAGACAAGGGACACCCGGAGGCGAACCTCCTGGGCTCCGTGCCGCGTTCCCTTCCGGCCCTGGTGGAGGCGCAGCAAATCGCGTCGCGCGCGGCGGCCGTGGGGTTCGATTGGGAGAATCCGGAACAGGTGGTGGAGAAACTGCACGAAGAGTTGGCCGAGTTCGCGGAAGCCCGACGGAGGGCTTCGCCAGCGGAACTGGAGGACGAGCTGGGGGACCTGCTGTTCGTGCTGGTGAACCTGGCGCGATTCGTCAAGGTCGATCCGGAACAGGCGCTGCGCAGAACCAACGCGAAGTTTCGCCAGCGCTTCGGCTACATCGAGCGAAAGCTGGCGGAGCGCGGCAGGAAGCTGGAGGAATCCAACATCGAGGAAATGGAGGCGCTGTGGCAGGAAGCCAAGCGGTGATCGAGATCCGCCAATTGTTTGAGCTCGACGAATTCGCCGAGGTGCTTCGCCTGCAGCAGGTCATCTGGGGATTCGCCGATGTGGAGCTACTGCCCCTGCGTTTCCTGGTGGTGGTGAGCAAGGTCGGCGGGCACGTGTTCGGGGCATTCGATATGGAACAGGCCCCGCCTGCCATGGTAGGGTTCTGTTTCGCCATCCCGGGGGTCAAATCGGGGCGGCCCTATTTGCACAGCCACATGCTGGGCGTGCTGCCCGAGTATCACAATGCGGGAATCGGGCGGCGCCTCAAGCTGCGGCAGCGCGAGGAGGCGCTATCGCGTGGCATCGAGCTGATCGAGTGGACCTTCGACCCTTTGGAGCTCAAGAACGCCTTCCTGAACATCGAACGCCTTGGGACGATTGTGCGGCGCTACTCCGAGAACCAATACGGCGTGACGGCGAGCCCGTTGCACGGCGGGCTCCCCACGGACCGCTGCATCGCCGAGTGGTGGCTCGCCTCGCCCCGCGTGCGGGCGACTCTGGCCGGGAAGAAGGCGGAGCCTCATCCGGAAGACCGCATCGCCTTCCCGGCGGATATCGCGCGCATTCGCAGCGAGGACCCGGAGCGCGCGCGTGAAATTCAGAAAGCCAACGCGGAGAAGTTTCAACGTGCGTTCGAGCGCGGGCTGGCGGTAACCGGGTTCGCGCGGACCGAGACGGAAGGAATCTACCTTTTGGAGCCTTGGCAATGAAACTCGAACGGATCGCGCTTCGCCAGATTCGCATGCCACTGGTGCATTTTTTCGAGACCAGCTTTTCGCGCACGTACGAGCGCGACATCATCCTGGTGGAGGCGCAGGGCGACGGGGTATCGGGCTGGGGCGAAGTGACGGCCGGCGAGAATCCTTTCTACAACGAGGAGTGGACCGGCTCCGCGTGGCTGATTCTGCGGGACTACGTGGCGCCGCGGGTGCTCGGGCGCGAACTGCGGACCGCCGAAGACGTGTACCCGCTGACGGCCCACATTCGGGGCCACAACATGGCACGGGGCGGGCTGGAGACCGCGGTGTGGGACCTGGCGGCGCGGCTGGATGGCATGCCCTTGTGGAAGAAGATCGGGGGTGGGTCGCGGCACGAGATTCCCTGCGGAGTCTCGATCGGGATACAGGACTCGGTGGAGCAGTTGCTGGAGAAGATCGCGGAGGAACTGGCAGCCGGATACCAGCGGATCAAGATGAAGATCAAGCCGGGCTGGGACGTGGACGTAGTGCGGCAGGTGCGTGAACGTTTCCCGGCGATCAAGCTGATGGCCGACGCCAATTCGGCCTACACGCTGGCGGATACCGCCCATTTACAGAAGCTCGACGATTTCTACCTGATGATGATCGAGCAGCCGCTCAGCCACGACGACATTATCGATCATGCGGAGCTGCAGGCGCGTCTGAAAACGCCGATCTGCTTGGATGAATGCATTCGCTCGGCGCATCATGCGGAGCAGGCGGTGAAGCTGCGCGCCTGCGGCATCATCAACATCAAGTTGGGGCGCGTGGCGGGGTTCGGCGAGGCCAGGCACGTGCACGACGTGGCACAGGCGGCGGGCATCCCGGTATGGTGCGGCGGCATGCTGGAGGCGGGCGTGGGACGCGCTCATAACGTGGCATTGGCGACGCTGCCGAACTTCGTACTGCCGGGGGACGTGTCGGCGAGCAAACGTTACTGGAAACGCGACATCATTCAGCCGCCGGTCGAGACCACTCCGCGCGGCACGATTGAGGTTCGGGACGAGCCTGGTTTCGGTTACGCGCTGGACCACGACTATATCCGTAGCATCACCGTTCGGGAGGAGACGATTGGTTGATCGTGGGGCATGCTCTAGCTTGCCAATCTATTCTTGTGTCATTACAGGGCAAGCTGAAGCATGCCCCACAGGGCCACGATGAAGGCCTTCGTCTCCCTCCTGCGCGACAACCGCAACTACCGGAACACCTGGATCGGGCAAGTGGTGAGCGAGGTCGGCGACCACTTCAATAATGTTGCGGTCTTCAGCCTGGCGGTAGCTACCACTCGGTCGGGGCTGGTGGTGAGCGGGGTGATGCTCTCGCGGGCCATTCCGGCGATGCTGGTGGGGCCGCTGGCGGGCGTCGTACTCGACCGCTTCGACCGCAAGCGTGTGATGATTGCGAGCGATCTCATCCGCGCCGTGGTGGCGATGCTGTTCATCCTGACGGTGAACCGCCGGGGAACCTGGCTGCTGTACGTGCTCAGCGGGCTTTTGATGGTGGCGTCGCCCTTCTTCACCAGCGGGCGCGCGTCGATTCTGCCGGCCATCGCCACCAGCGATGAACTGCATACCGCCAATTCGCTCACCCAGACCACGAATTGGACCACGCTGGCGTTAGGCGCATTCCTGGGCGGGGCGAGTGTGGCGCAGTTCGGGTACCGATGGGCGTTCTTCGGGAATTCGCTTTCCTTCGTGTTCTCCGCCATCTGTATCTCGCGGCTGTTCCTGCCGGGGCGCGGGTTTCGGCCCGCGCGGCGGTCGCTCACGGAAGCCGAGGTGGTCCGGCCGTGGCACGAGTACGCCGAGGGACTGCGTTATATGCGTTCCGTGCCGCTCATTCTGGGGCTGCTGATGGTCAGCATCGGCTGGGCCACCGGCGGGGGCGCCGCGCAGATTCTGTTCTCCGTGTTCGGCGAGCTGGTGTTCAACCGCGGTCCGGCGGGCTTCGGCATGATCCAGGGTTGCGCCGGCGTGGGGCTGCTGTGCGGCGGCGCGCTGGCTTACACCGTGGGGAAGAGGCTCAGCTTCGCGGGCTATAAGCGCACCATTGTGATCTGCTACATCGTGCATGGTGGCTCGTACATCCTGTTCAGCCAGATGCGGAATTTTCAGTGGGCGTTGGTGTTTATCGCCCTGTCGCGCGCGGCCGTGGGGGTTAGCTCGACGATGAACATGTGGCAGTTGCTGCGAGTGGTTCCGGACGGCTTCCGGGGGCGTGTGTTCGCGACCATGGAATCGACGCAGTGGTCGGTCATGATGATGTCGATGATGGCGGCGGGAATCGCTTCACAGCATTGGGATCCCAGGACCATCGGAGCGGTTGCCGGGACGCTGAGCTCGACTACCGCGATATTCTGGGGCTGGGCGCATTGGACCGGGCGCTTGCCGGAGCCGGTGAGGCAGGGCGTAGAGCCCGAGGAGATTGAGGTGCATGGAGAGCCAGCAGCGTAGGGCAGGGATCGGGGGCCAGGGGCCAGGGGCGGGGGAAGCGCGTGGTTTGGCCGGCAAGGTGGTTCTGGTCACTGGGGCCGCCAAGCGGATCGGCCGCGGCATCGCCCTCCGTCTGGCGGAGGAAGGGGCGCAGGTGGCCATCCACTACCACCGGTCGGAGAGCGAAGCCCGGCGGACCGCGGAGGAGTGCGGCGGCGCGAACCTGTTTCGCGCGAACCTGGAAAGCGTCGACGAGATCGGGCGAATGTTCGGAGAACTGGAGAAGCGGCTGGGGCGGCTCGACGGGCTGGTGAACAATGCGGCGCGGTTCACGCGGTTCGACCCGCTGGAGATTACCGAGAAGGACTGGGACTTCATCCACTCGGTGAACCTGAAAGCGGTATTCTTTTGCTGCCAGAACGGCGCGCGGCTCATGCGGAAGACGGGCGCTGGGCGCATCGTCAATCTGAGCTCGCTGGGCGGCATCCGGCCATGGGCGGAACATGCGCACTACTGCGCGTCGAAGGCGGGTGTGATCATGTTGACGCGCGCGCTGGCCAAGGCCTTCGCGCCGGAGATCACGGTGAACTCGGTAGCTCCCGGGGTGATCCCGTTCGAAGACATCGACGAGCGCGGGAAACGCATGATCGAAGCCACGCCCGCGCGGCGCGGTGGCACGCCGGCGGAAATTGCGGATGCAGTGGTTTATTTTCTGAGGGCCTCCAACTTCGTCACGGGGCAGACGCTGGCGATCGATGGAGGCCTCAGCCAGAGGTGAGGGCTATTTGCAGGCCATCAGCTTGGTCGAACCGAGCTGTAGTAGCCGGCATCGAGATTGCCGCCGGCGGTCAGCGGGGCCTGTGAACGCCGCGTTCGCATTGCTCGGGTGCACGCAAGCCATGGGCCCGGCCACTATACTGAGAACTGAGATGGAACGGCGGGGCTGGAAGCGCACGGCGGCATATGTAGGGCTCCTGGCGGCGGCGTTTGTGGTCGCCGTGGTGGGAAGTTGGGCCTTGGGCTCGCCTTTGGACAACGCCGCTTACGACTTCATGTTCCGGCTCTATCAGCCGAAACCGTGGCAGACGCAAGCGGTGCTGCTGGCCATCGACGAGACCACCCTGGCGGCGACTCCGGGGGGCATGCACGGGATTCGCAAGCCTTTGAGTGAGGCTTTGGAGTTAGTGGCCCAGGCGTCGCCCAAGGCCGTCGCGGTGGATGTGATTCTCGCGGAAAGAAGCGAAGATCCTGCGGTGGATCGAGCCCTCGCCGCAGCGCTTTGCGGGGTTCCGGACCTGGTGCTCTCGTCCGAGTTGATCGCCAAGGGCACACGCTGGGAGAACCCGCTCCCGGAGTTCGAAAAATGTGCCAAGAACGTGGGGCACGTGCACGCACAGCCGGATCAAGGCGATTCCCGCACGCGCGCGATTCCCCTGGTGAAACGGGTGGGACACGATCAGCGGTTCGCGCTGTCGCTGGAGACTTTCGCGCTGAGCCGGGGCCAGCCGATCACGCAGCTATCCGATGCCAACGACCTCCAGGTGGGCAGGACAACGATCCCCGTTGAGGGCTCGCCGATGGTTCCCTGGGGGCGCCAAAACCGCGGCGAGCTGCGCCTCATGCGGGTCCGGTTCATTCCCAGCAGCATGCATCCCATCCGGAGCATACCGCTGCGGGGACTGCTCGACAACCCGGCGCTGTCGAAGGAATTCGCCGGCAAGGTGGTGTTCGTGGGTGTCACGGCCCCTACGGAGGTGCGGGATCGTCTCCTGACGCCGGCCAGTCCGGACATCTACAGCACCGGCATCGAAATCAATGCGGAAGCCTTTGAGACCATGGAACAGGAGGCGTTCATCACGGACGTTTCCGATTTCTGGGTGCTCCTCTTCAGTCTCGCTCTGGTGAGCGCAGCCGGCCTGGCATTTCGATACCTCCCCGGGTGGCGGGCCTATGCCGCCGGCGTGTTGATCTTTGTGGCCGCCCAGATCGTCCCCTACGTCTTTTTCACGCATCGACTGGTATTCTCTCTGGCGACGCCTGCATCGGTGGCTGCGCTGGGGACCATGGCGGCGGCGGCATACTACCATCTGGTGGTGCGCCGCAACTGGCTCGTCGAACAGTCCGCGCGGGAACGCTATCAACAGGCCATGCACTTCGTCACGCATGAAATGCGCACGCCGCTTTCCGCCATACAGGGTTCGAGCGAGCTGATTTCGCGCTACGCTCTCACCGAGGAGAAACGCAAGCAGATTGCCGTACTGATCAATTCGGAATCCAAGCGCCTGGCCCGCATGGTGGAGATCTTCCTCAATGTGGAGCGGCTCTCGGCGGGGCAAATGGAGTTGAAGCGCGAAGCCATCTCGGTGAAGCAGATGGTGGAGATCTGCGTGGAGCGGGTCCGGCCGTTGGGCGAACGCAAGCACATCGGCATCACGCTGGAGCCGGTTGGAGAGGGCCTTCAGGTTACAGGCGACCGGGAACTCATGGAGTACGCCTGCTACAATCTACTTACGAATGCGGTGAAGTACTCGCCCCAGCGGACCGAGGTGACCATCTCCGCCGGGAAGGATGGGGGCCATGTCCGGATCGCGGTGAAGGATCAGGGCATCGGGATGGACCAAAAGGAAGTCAAGCAGATCTTCCAGAAGTTTTATCGCACAAAAAAGGCGGAGGAATCCGGGGAGGCAGGCACCGGAATCGGGCTTTCCATCGTCCAACAGATTGTAGAGCAGCACGGGGGCAAGATTGACGTGACCAGCCAGCCGGGAGCCGGCTCGTGCTTTACGATCGTGGTTCCGGCGGCGGCCCACACGCCGGTACCTACCGCGGCAGAACGACATTGATGCAGAGACTACTGTTAGTAGAAGACGATCCGGCCCTTCAGTTCACCATCTTGACGGCCCTGGAAGAGAAAGGGTACGCGGTGGATGCGGTGTCGACCACCGGCGAGGCCATGGAGCGCCTGAGCGATACCGCTTACCCCATTGTCATTTCCGACATCTATATCGACGAGCGTACGGGGCTGGACGTCCTCAATGAAGCCAGGCGTAAGGATCCGCACTGTTCGGTAATCCTGATGACCGGGCGCGGCACAGTCGAGACCGTAATGGCGGCGACGCGGGGCGGGATGTTCGACTACATCGCCAAGCCGTTCGATCTGGACGTGATGCTGGAAGCCATCGAGCGCGCCGAGGCGTCGCGAACGGAGGTTGAGGACGAGGCCCGCGACGAAGAGTTGCCCGAGAGCCAGATGATCGGCAGTTCGCCGGGGATGGTCGAGATTTACAAAACCGTTTGCCGGGCCGCTCCTACCGACGCCACCGTGATTCTGGAGGGCGAGACGGGGACCGGCAAGGAACTCGTGGCTCGCATGATCCACAGCCTCAGCCTCCGGGCGACGCAGCCTTTTGTACCGGTAGACTGCGGATCGATTGCGCCTTCCCTGCTCGAAAGTGAACTGTTCGGCGCCATGCGCGGCGCCTTCACGGGCGCCGATCGCGACCGGGTGGGCGTGTTTGAAGCGGCCAATCGGGGCACTGTGTTTCTGGACGAGATTGGTGAGATCGAGCTGAATTTTCAAACGGCTCTACTGCGATTTCTCGAGGGGCACGAGATCCGTCCGGTGGGCGCATCCCGGTCCAAAGAGGTGGACGTGCGCGTGATCGCCGCTACCAACCGCGACCTGAAGCGCATGGTGGAGGAAGAGAAGTTCCGCGAGGACCTGTGGTTCCGGCTGAACACGGTCCGCATCTTCATGCCACCCCTGCGCGAACGGCGCAGCGATATCCCTCTGCTGGCGCGGTTCTATATCAACAAGTACAATGCCCGTTACCGCCGTGAGGTCAAGCTCATGGATTCCGGCGTCCGGGCGCTGCAGGACTACACCTGGCCCGGGAACGTGCGCCAGTTGCAGCACATGATGGAGCGGCTGACGATCCTGGCCGCCCGTGTGGATTCCGACACCGTGCATAGTGCTTTGACCGTAATGGAATCGCGCGAGAAGTCTGTCGACACGCTGGCGGATGCCGAAGAGGATCAGATTCGCCGCGTGCTCGCGGCCACGGGTGGGAACAAGAGCAAGGCGGCCCAGTTGCTGGGCATTGAGCGCAAGACGCTCTACCGCAAGCTGGAGCGGATGAAACTGTAGAGGCGCCGTGGTTCGCAGCGCTGGACCCGCCCCGGACCGGCCCGCCCCCGGCCAGCCCCGCCCTGCAGGCGGGAACCCATAGAGCCTACTCCCGATCGTGAAAACCGCCGATTGTCTTTACAGGCGATGATCGATATCCATACGCACATCCTGCCTGGGCTCGACGACGGAGCACGCCACCGGGAGGAGGCGCTCGCCATGCTGCGAATGGCTGCGGCTGCGGGGACGACCGACATGGTCGCCTCGTCGCATGCCAACCTGGAGTTTGCTTTCGATCCGCAGGTGGCCGAGGAGCGGATTGCCGGGCTGCAGGGAGCTGTGGGAAATGCGCCCCGCATCCACTATGGCTGCGAGCTGCACCTGACGCCGGAGAGTATCGCGGACGTTCTTCGCTTCCCTCAAAAATACTCGATTGGACACCGCGGCTATCTGCTGCTGGAGTTCTCCGATTTCCTGGTTCCCAAGACCAGCAGCGAGATTCTCGGGCGGATGATCGCCCGCGGCGTGCACCCGATCATCGCTCACCCCGAGAGGAATCCGATCTTGCGTAAGAGAATGCCCGAGCTGGAGGCTTGGGTCGGGCAGGGCTGCGCGATGCAGGTGACTGCCCAATCGCTTCTCGGGCGTTTCGGAAAAGCAGCGGCGGTGGCCAGTCACGAGTTAATGGCACGCGGTCTGGTTCACTTCCTGGCGAGTGATGCTCACGACTGCGAGCACCGTCCGCCCGTTCTGGACCAGGTCCGGAGGTATGTAGAAGAGGCGTTCGACCCGGAGACGGCGGATCGATTGTTGCGTGAGAATCCGCAGGCCGTTCTGGACGGAGCACCGCTGGCTACCGGGCCGGTGCACGTCCGGAAACGGCCATGGTTTTCCTTTTCGCTCTGGTAAAGTAAAACGCGGCGGCTTAATCCAGTTTGCGGACCAGCGTCGCGGTTCCCGAGATCAACCCCAATTGTTCACCCAACTGAACTGCTACCCAAGTCACTTCCAACGCTCCGGGTGTGAGCAACCGCAGCCTGACCTCCCCTTTGGCCCCCCCGGCTCCATACCACGGGAAGCTTGCCCGGTCCGGGCCGGCTTGTCCCTCGAAATGAAAGGACACCGTGGGCGAGATGGCCTGGTCGGGAATGTGGTAACGGGCGCGATAACGGCCGTACAGGATGCCAGACTCTTGGGTCAAGTGCAGTTCGATATATTCCGGCGGGTACAGGCCGCTGGGTGTCGAGTGAGGAGATGACACGTAAAGCCATTCACCGGTGAACTGAGGTCGAGGCGGTGGGTGGGCAAACTCCGAAACTGGAACTGCTGGAGGTGAAATCTCTACCGGATGGCTCGGCGATTTGCCTGTGGTCGAGGCTTCCGTATCCGGCGCCGGCACCGGTGTATCTTTGGGCCGTGCGCCTGGGAGTGAAACCTCAACCGGTTCCGGCTCCCGGTACGGTTCCTCCACCATGAAGGTTTTTCGCTCGGAGGCATGGGTCCGGGCTAGGCTGACGGGCTTCTTTGACGCTGCTGCCGTGGAAACGCCCAGGGGTTGCTCTTGGGCCGCGATCGGGGGCGGCGGGGGCGTATGGGCCAGCAATGAAACCAGGACCAGCAGTGCGGCCGTACCAGCGACAGGCCAATACCATTGTGGTGCGAGGCGTGGGGGCGGAGGTGGGAGTCCCCGTGGAGCCAGACCGGTATCGACCCCGCGGTCGTAGATTGCCCGTTCGTCCGGATTCGTCAGGACTCTGAGGACTCCGTTCAGCCGTTTCATCTGAAGGTCGGCCAGGGGGCGCACCTGTTCATCGCTGCAATGGTCTGGATGGAGCAGCCGCACCAGGCGTTTGTAAGCTAGCCGGATTTCCTCGGGCGAAGCCGACCGATCCACGCCCAACTCCTCGTAGTAGTCCATCATACGTTACGGTTACGGCCCCTCTGCCATGCCAACGTGGCGCCCGCCACGGCAAAGAACCATGCGGCCACCGCAGGCCGTTGCTGCATCGGATAGTCAACCAAGGCGTGCAGCAGAAACGCTACGGTGCCTACCCCATATATCGACTGAACCGCCGGTTTACATAAGAGCAGCGCGAAAATTGCCAGCAACAGTACAAAGGGGAGACCACCCTCCGCGGCCCACTGCGCCCAGTCGTTATGCGCCTGGTTCACCACCACGCCGGTGTCGAAGCTTTCATACCGCGGGTACATCCTCGACCAGGTGCCCAGCCCGCTTCCCACCCACGGTCTGTCTCGCAGCATCAATCCGGAGGCTCTGAGCGCATCCACCCGGACGATCTCGGGTTGCCCGGCTTCCAATCGGATCAACAATCCTTGCCAGCCCGCTACCGCCACTGCAATGAAGACCAGCGCTACGAACTGGATCGCGGCTAATGCGAGCGCTTTTCGAGGAGCCGAACGATGCGCCGCGAGCGTCACCATAACGGCCACGACCTCGCCACAAACCAGCACGAACCCGGCTCGCGACGCACTCGCAATCACAGAGCCAAACATGACAGCCGCTGCGGAGCCGAAAAGCGGGCGAAGGCGCCGGTCCGTCACCGCCAGATACAGCGCCACCGGCAGCAGCAGCTCTACCCATGCCGCGTACTGGTTGCGGTTCACGAACGGACCGAGCACATCGTCCTTGAATCCGCTCGGGAAGATCCAAAAGACCCTTCCACCGGAGGAGTATTTCTGCAGGGTAGAGACGGCCGCCAGCAGCATTCCGAAAAGCGAGATCGCGCCCAGGAACCATCGGCGCGTGCCGGATTCGGAGAGAATTTCGCCCGCGAGCGCAAAAACCAGGAAGAATGTGCCCCAGTTCAACGCTGCATTCCATGTCTCGCCGCGGCAAAAACTGGTTCCCAGCGCGAGTTGGATGTGGGGCCAGGCCGTCGCGAGGGCCAGGGGCGCGAGCGCGGCGGGGACGCGAAAGCCATACGGCTGCATCGCTCGCCACCCGGCCAGGGCGAAGATTCCGATCTGAAACGCACTCCAGGCCCAGCGCTCCTCCACCGAAAGGGTCAGCACGGCGTAGAACAGCAACCCGGCGAGCGCCATCGCCGCTGGTTTCATCGCGCCATCCTCAACTGCACCCCCGCGATCGCGATCGTGCCGGACAAACGTGGCGAGCCGACCGGCCTTTGGTACATCAATGACAGGCGTATCACTTCGGACGGCGGTGAGAAGGACAGCCAGTGGTCTGCGCTCCGCTCGATTGCGACCGCCTTGCCCGGAGCACCGTAGACCATCCAATCCAAACCGTCGGCAGACGGCATATCGATGGCACGCACGTCGAAATGTAGCCGATAGTGTGCCCCCGGCACAACCGGCACATACTGCCAGGCAATGAGACAACTCTCCGGCTGGTCCCCCGAAAAAGTCAGGCGCATTCCGCCGTTGGACTGGACAGACCTCAACCAAGAAGGCTGAACGAAACGCCAATCGAAGCCCATTCCCAGGGGTGGATGTTCGAAACCGCTGTTGGTCAGTGAAATGCCGGCAGCCGGTTCCAGGGGCCGATACGGCAATAGGCCTCTGTGGCATACAGTGTCCCAGACCTCAATTGCGGTCTGTGCGGCTCCTTCCGAAAGGGACTGGTCGCAATACTCCATAAGGGCCGGGAGGTCCCCGGCTTGGGCGGTCTTGGAGAGATCGAGCGCCAGCTTGCGGGTTCCACGCCATTGCCCATGCCGAACCAGGAACACCAGTTGCTGCCGCGCGACCTCCGGGCGCTGGGATAGAGCCTGTTGCGAAAGCCACTCCGCATCCGGCCGCATGCGCCAACCGAGATCCAGGAGCGGTGTGATGTCGCCGTAAGCCGATTCGAACGCCGCGCGTGACCATCTCCAAAACCCATCGGCATTTTGCCGCCGAAAATAATACTGGGCCAGAGAATATCGCGGTTGGTACTGCCGGCTCAGCGCGGCAGCCTGCAAAAAGCTGGCCTCGGCTAGTTCGAAATTCCCTGCCAATTCCGCGCCGGCACCTAAACGCTGGAGCCTGACCGCATTGGCAGGATCGCGTGCGACAGCCCGTTGAAGATCGGGAAGAGGAACGCCGCCCAACTCCTCCCGCTTGTCCGCAAGCCTCTCATAGAAGGTGGCGTCGGGAGATAATTCGACGGCCCGAAGGCGATCCGCCAGTTTATCGCTACGGGAAAGATGATCCGCCCAGGCCAGGCGGGCCGCCCAGTACGCACCAAGGACCAGGAGTAGGAGAAATCCACAACTGAGCAGCGTACGGACTGCCGAGACGCCGGAACGCGGGCTCTCAGTTCGGAGCAAAAGTCCCTCTTCGATGAACTCCAGAATAGCAGAGTAGAAACTCTTCTGACGGGCAGGTTGCCCCAGCTTCCACGGAGTTTCTGGATCGAAGAACCCGGGCAGCAAAAAGCTGCTATCACCCCTACAGGAATCGGGCATGCCGCCGATAGTTAGGTTGGAGCCTGAGACGCCAGTTGTCATCTGAGTCGCACGACGGTTCTGGGATATTCCGGGCGGCACCCGGTTCGACTGATGGAGAGTGCGGCAAGCCCCGCACGAACAGCGCATGGATATTGAACTCAATTTCGGATAATACGTCATGAAACTATTACATCTTTTGCTGTTGTGTGCGCCCCTGGTCGAATGCCAGGTGCGTGCAATCCCCCTTTCGGATGCTACGGCCAATCTCCCCGCCCAGAGAATCGGGCCAAGGGACCTGATTGCCATCCAGGTGTACGACTCTCCGGAACTGACTCGCACGGTGCGTGTCGGCGACGATGGCATGATCCGCTTGCCAATGCTTACGCAACGCATCAAAGCCGAGGGTCTAATGCCTGCCGAGTTGGAAGGAGTCGTGGCCAAAGCGCTCGAAGAAGAGAGCATTATCGTCGGTCCGTTTGTCACCATCACAGTGGCCGAGTACAGCAGCCGGCCGATCAGCGTTGCGGGAGCGGTCAGAGCCCCCCTGACCTTCCAGGCCAGCGCCCCTGTAACGCTTCTGGAGGCGCTGACTCGTGCCGGGGGGCTCACCCCGGAGGCCGGTTCGGACATCCTCATCAGCAAATCTCAGCCCGGGCCCGATCGTGAGCCGACATCACTGATTCAACGGATCCCGGTGAAGGCCCTGATCGACTTCGCCGATCCGGAAGCGAACCTGAAGCTGACCGGCGGTGAAGAGGTGCGGGTTCCAGAAGCCGGCAAGGTATTTGTGGTTGGCAATGTGAAGAGGCCTGGCGCATTTTCCGTGCAGGATGGCGCCGAGACGAGTGTTCTCAAAATGCTGGCACTGGCCGAAGGACTGGCGCCGTTTGCCGGGAAGCAGGCTTTCATCTATCGCCGGGAGGTGTCCGGGACGAAACACGAGATACCCATTGAGCTGAGCAAAATCATGCAACGGAAGGCGCCGGATACGCCGCTGCTCGCGAACGATGTCCTATATATCCCGGACAACCACGGCAGGAGACTAGGGCTGGCTGTCCTGGAGAAGTTGCTGATGTTTGGCTCCACGGCAGGCGCAACCGCTCTGATCTATGGCCGGTGACTAAGTCGGAAACTAAACCAATGGCTGACAACAATCTCATTCCCAGTTTGCCGGCGGCGTCCGAGGACATGCCCGGTCGATATCTGCCGGTTCCCCTGGAGGCTTATCGCGCCTACAGTCCCATCCCGGAGGTCGAGGCCGCACCCGCCTCCGTCCCTCTATCGCACTATCTGTGGATCCTCAGGCGCCATTGGTGGAGGATCCTGTTGTTCGTCGGCTGTACGGTCGCCGCCACCCTGGTGATCTCCAGTCGGCTGGTTCCGATTTATGAATCGACCGCCACCGTCGATGTGGACCGTCAGATGCCCAGCGGGATCATCGGTCAGGAATCCACGCGCACGATGGCTAACGACTCCGATCAGTTCCTGGCCACGCAAGCCAAACTGATTCAGTCCGACTCCGTATTGCGGCCGGTGGCGCTGCAGTACAAACTTCGCGACTTGGAGGCCGAAGGGCCGAACGTGACGGCCAGACCAGCCGCCGCTGAGGACGCTCCCGTTTTATTGAAGAATCTCAAGGTTACGCGGCCGCCCAATACCTACCTGCTGCTGATCAGTTATCGCTCTGCCGATCCTCGTCTGGCTGCAGATGTCGCCAATGGGGTGACACGCTCCTACCTGGAACACACTTACAACATCCGTTTTAAGTCCTCCGCCAGCCTCTCGGCCTTCATGGAAAAACAACTGGAGGAACTCAAGGCCAAAATGGAGCGGTCGAGTGCGGCACTGGCTCAGTTCGAGCGCGAATTGAATGTGATCAGCCCGGAGGAGAAGACCAGCATTCTGTCGTCCCGCCTGCTGCAATTGAATACCGAGTATACGAATGCCCAGGCCGATCGGGTCCGCAAGGAGGCGGCCTACAAGTCGGTCGCGGGAGGCTCGTTGGAAGCCGCCCAGGTCTCCACGCAGGGCGATGCTCTCAAACGGCTCTCGGAGCGGTTGGATGAGGCGCAGCAGAAGTTCGCGGAAGTCAAGACCCACTACGGCGCCAATCACCCGGAGTATCGGAAGGCCTCCCTGCAGGTGGCGGAGTTACAGCGGCAATTGCAGAGCGGCAAGGAGAATATCGGACAACGCGTTGAGGTGGAATATCGCGAAGCGCTCGACCGTGAGTCCATGTTGCGCAAGACCGTGACCGAGACCAAGGCCGAGTTTGACCGGCTAAACTCCCGGTCCTTCGAATACCAGGCGCTGAAGCGCGAAGCCGAAGCCGACAAGACGCTGTATGAAGAGTTGGTGCGCAAGATCAAAGAGGCCACCATCAATTCCGGTTTTCAGAACAGCGCCATCCGAATCGCGGACGCTGCCCGCCCTGCGCTCGAAGCAGTCTTTCCGAATATCAAACTCAATGTCCTGCTGGCTTTCCTGTTCTCCGTGCTGCTCGCGGTGGCCACCGCTCTGATTGCCGACGTCCTGAACAATGCCGTGCGTGATCCCGAGCAGGTGGCGCGGACGCTTTCCACGGAGGTAATTGGCACCCTGCCGGCGGTGAAGGAATGGCGCGGGAGAACGATTCTGGCGGGTGAATCGTCCACCGCCCTGGTACCGCACGGTTCCCCGCGCGATTCGGGCTTAAGCTCCTTCCAGGAAGCCATCCGCACGCTGCGGAATTCCATCCTGCTGACCGACTTTGACCGCCGGATCCGCAGCCTGATGGTCACCAGCGCCGGACCCTCGGAGGGCAAGTCCACCACGGCCGCCCACCTCGCCGTGGCGCACGCCCAACAAGGCCGAAAGACCCTGCTGATTGACGGAGACCTGCGAAGGCCCAGTATCCACCGCCGCTTCGACATCCCCAGCACTCCGGGTCTGTCCAATGTTCTCACGTCCACCACGCCCTGGCGCACCGTTCTATCGCACCAGGAAGGGCTTCCCAATCTGGACATTCTGCCTGCCGGCCCGCCGTCGCGACGTGCTGCGGACCTGATCGGCGCCGGACTGGCGACGCTGTTGGAAGACGCCTGTGGGGAGTATGACCTTGTGGTGTTGGACTCGCCGCCATCGCTTGGTTTCCCCGAGCCCTTGCAGATGGCAGCATCCGTGGACGGGGTGCTGATGGTCGCGCTGGCCGGCCGCACCAATCGTAAAGCCCTGGGATCGGCCCTCAATACCCTAAAGCGGCTCCGGGCCAACGTCGTGGGCGTGGTCCTCAACGATGTCCGGGCAGACAGTAGCGACAACTACTATTACTATCACTACCACCCAAAATACTACCAGAACTACAACATCGAAGTCGGGACCGACAACTAATGGAACCTCCGGTACACCATCTCGAAAGGGCATGATCTCCATGTCGGCGCGATCTCTACCGCTCAGCATGGCCTCCGTTTCGCGACTCGCGCCGGAGGCCACTCCAGAGTCGCCCGAATCCGGCCGCTCCCGAGCCCCGTCTTCGACTAGAGCGCGTCTGGTGTCCGGTGTCTTGTGGACGGTTCTGGGTAGTGTCTTCGCGCAGGGTGGAGCTTTTTCCAGCTCTGTCATCGTGGCCCGCGGGTTTGCGCTGCTCCTTGCGACGGCTCTCTCGCTGGGGGGCCAGCAGGTCATGCACATGTTCGGCAAAGACTTCACCGGATCGCCGTTGCTGATCGTTCTGCTTTTGGGCTCCGTGGTTTCGAAGTTGTCGCCAATACACTCTTCCAGGGCCGTTGGCAGCCGGCGAGTTGTGGCTGAACCTCGCGATCGTAATCGCGTGGACGACAGTCCTCATCGGCTGTGCACCGCGAGGTGCTGGAGCACGGGTCAAGAAGGCGCTGCATGTGGAGGAACTGTTCCGTCGCGCCAAAAAGGGCGGGATCGCGCCCTGGGGACCTTCTCACCAATGGGCAGACCACTCGTTGCGTTTGCATACGTTCGCCACAGTGATAGGGTTGACGCTGGTCAGCCTCGTTCATCTGACACTCGGCAACCGGAAGTCGGCACAAAGCACCATGAAAACTCTCTCCGCTGTGAAAGCTGCCATGGTGCGGGTGCGGACCAAGGAGCGCGGTCGGCGTGCGACGGTGATGCTTCGACCAGCCGTAACGGCCGAACAGCGCAGGCAATCAGGATCTTTGAGTTGGACCGTTGGCTGCCGGCACTTCTTTCATCTATACCTCAGAGTGCGCCAACCCCCGATGTGCGGCCGTGAGCTTGGCCGTCTTGTGCCGGGGTGCCAAGCCATGAGTGACATGGCCAAGCGTCACGCGTCCTTCAATCAAGGGCGCTCCTTGGAAGAAACGATCCTCTCTAAAGATCCGGCACTCTCTTGCCGATCCCTTCTATAGAGAACGGCATGTATTCACTTGGCCTACTTACGATCCTTTCGTGTCTCCTCACTCTTCTATTGACACCGTTGATGCGCGACTGGTCGGTCCGTCTGGGTCTGGTGGACCGCCCCGATCACAAGCGGAAGCTTCACAACGCGGCGACACCGCGTACCGGGGGCGTTCCCATCCTGGTCTCTTATGCCGGTGCGTACGCGTTGTTGCTGTTGTTGCCGCTCGATGCCAGCGGTCTGATCGAAGAGAATTTTGGAATGATCCTGAGGCTTCTGCCGCCGGTCGGACTCGTATTCGCCACGGGCTTACTCGACGATTGGCTCAACCTCAAGCCCTGGCAGAAGTTACTGGGCGAACTGGCCGCCGCCATTTGGGCATACGAAGCCGGGGTGCGCATTCTCGGAGTGGCCGGCCACGCGATCCCGGCGTGGTGCAGTTTTCTGGTGACGGTCGCCTGGCTGATTCTGTGCTCCAATGCCTTCAACCTGATCGATGGAATCGATGGCTTGGCGACGGGCGTGGGCCTTACCGCCACTATGACTACGTTGATCGCCGGAATCCTGAACGGCGACGCGACGCTGGCTCTTGCCACTGCGCCTCTCGTCGGTTGCCTCATCGGATTCTTGCGGTACAACTTCAATCCCGCTTCCATCTTCCTGGGAGATTCGGGCAGCCTGCTGATCGGATTTCTACTGGGGTCATACGGGGTGATCTGGAGCCAGAAGTCTGCCACGATGCTGGGGTTCGCCGCCCCAGCCATGGCGCTGGCACTCCCGCTTCTCGAGGTCGGCCTCTCCATTGTTCGCAGGTTTCTACGGAACGAGCCGATCTTCAGCGGAGATCGCGGCCACATCCACCACCGCCTGCTGGAGCGTGGATTCACGCCCCGCCGGGTAGCTCTTCTGCTCTACGCGGCCTGTGGCGTCGGCGCCGCCCTTTCCCTTCTTCAGAGCGTAATGCGAAGCCGCTTTACCCTTCTGGTGCTGGTGCTGTTTGGAGTGGCCACGTGGATTGGAGTCCACTATCTGAAGTACGTGGAGTTTGAGTCTGCGCGCCTTTTCTTGTGGGTTGGGCTCCGTCCGATGCTGAGTTCCCTCGTCAAGCTCAAGTTGTTGGAAGGCTCCCTGCTGGCAGCCACGAGCGTCGAGCAGTGTTGGTCCGCAGTCGAGCATACGGCTCGATCGTTGGGTTACAGTCATATGACCGCACGCTTGGGAGGCGTCAGGTTTGCCACCGCGCCGGAACGGGCCAAGAACGGCGCATTCTGGCAGATGCGACTCAATCTGCCGGAGAACGACTACTTGAATATCACACAGCGCGAGGGAAGCTGCGAGCAGCCGGTACTGGTGATCCCGTTTATCGATACCGTGCGGAGAATCCTGCCTGAAAAACTCGCCCAGCTAGGAAGTACGGCCGTAACCCAAGAGAACTCTGTCGCAGCGGCTTCCCTATCGAGCCTTGCGGGCGTGGTCGAGCGTTCCTCAAGTCAGGGAGTGCCCCGAAACTCGAGGACCAGAACGGTTACATCGTCCGACTGCGCGGCTCCTTCGGTGAATGCCGCGACGGCTTCCTGAATAGCGTCGTGGATGGCTGTCGAGGACTCCTTCGCGTGCGATGCTACTATCTCCCGCAAGCGCTTCTTGCCGAAGAATTCAGCGGCGGTGTTTTGCGCCTCCGTTACGCCATCGCTATAAATGACCACTTTGTCTCCGGGAAACAGCCGCTGTTCGGCTACTGGAAACTCCGCTGATTCCATCAGGCCAACTGGCATGCCGGTCGCATCCAGCGAGCATTGTTCGCCGTTTGCGCGCACCAGCAGCGGCGGGCAATGCGCGGCATTCGTGTAGCTGATCCGGCCGCCGCGATCCACCAGGCAGTAAAACACCGTTGCATATTTCTCACCGCCAGTGCGATCGATCAGAAACCTGTTCAGCCGCTCCATGCGGTGGCCCAGCGCCTGTGGAAGGTCCGTGGCGGCGATCAGGGCGCCCTGCAAGAGCGAAGCCAGAAGCGCCGAACTCACACCCTTTCCCGAAACGTCCGCTACCACCGCCGACCAGCAGTTTGGGCTCACCGGTGTGACGTCGAAGTAGTCCCCACCCACTTCGTGCGATGCCACGCTGCTTCCCGAGGCCAGCAGCCATCCCTCCGTGGGAAGTTTGCCGGGCAGAAGGCTCTGTTGGATGCTTCGCGCCAGACGGAGTTCCTCCTCCATCTGATGTTTATCCCGCTCCTCCTCCAGCAAGCGGGCGTTTTCGAGAACGGTGGATGCCTCGATGGCCAAGGTCTGCAGCAGTTCGCGGTTTCCGCCGGCGAGATCCGCAGCGATCGCCCGCGAATCCATATACAATACACCGACAGTTTCACTTCCGGTCGCGAGTACGCTGGTGGCGTCGCCGTGCCCCGTGCGAATGTGGACCAGCGGAACGCAGATCGCACTCCGCAGTTCCAGGTCGGCGATGCTGTTCTGCGGCCGCGTCTCTTCCGCGCCCACGGGGTCGAAGTTCATGTAGAGCAACTCCCGACGGTGTTGCAGCGCGCGATGGATTACCTCGCGAGGGACGCGCAGATCGCTATCCTGCAAGTGGTGTCCATGCCGGTGGCGGGCGATGCGGGTATCCAGGCCGTGGGCGCCGCGCAGCATCAGGAAGCCACGCTCCGCGCCGGTTATGGCAAGCGCCGTATCCACCACCGAGGCCAGCACGTCGTCAATGGAGAACGAACTCTGCAAAGTACGGGCCAGGTCCAGAATGGCTCGCAACTTGGCCAGGTTGCCGCCCACGCCGGGAGTCGGAGCCGCCTTTTCGGACGCGCTCACCTGCTCCATCAGCCGTTTCAGCTCGGCGCCGTCCAGGGCAAAAATAAGCTGATAGGAATCCTGTCCGCCAAACTCGATCTTGTCTGAGTTGTGCAGCTCCTGCCGCTGAATCCGCTTGCCGTTGACGAACGTACCATGCCGGCTGCCGGAGTCCTCCAGCACATACTCACCGTTTTCAACCAGGATTCGCGCGTGTGCGCGCGAGACGCGGCTGTCCCGGACGATGAGATGACTCTCCGGCTGGCGCCCGATGTGAAACGGGATAGGTTCCACCGGTACTCGCGTGCGATGGCCGTTCGGGTCGATCACTACGAGCGACGCCGGTTCGGCGGTCGATGAAGGAGCAGCCGTAGGTTCCATTCAGGCGCGCCGCGCGCGCGAGGACCCGGCCTTTGCCGAGGGGCGTCCCGCATCCCGCCTGTCGGGCTCCGCCGGATGGCTGCGTAGTTCTTCCACTTCGCGCGCCCTCAGAGTCTGGCAGTGCGCACAATAGCCGCCCACCTCGGTGCGAGCCAGCAGGATCTGAAAGCCAAAGTGGCTCTCGATCTGTTTCCGCAGGCGCTGCAACGGCTCACCGAAAAACTCCTCCACCTTACCGCAACGGAGACAGATCACGTGTGCATGTTCCTGCTTGAGGCGCGTCTCATAATAATGCTGGTCGCCGACATAGTGCATGAGATCCAGCTCATCCACCAGACCGCCGGCCTTCAGCATTTTCAGGGTGCGATACACTGTGACCCGGTTCAGTTTCGGATCTTTCTCCTTGGCCATCTGGTATAGCCGCTCGGCATCGAGATGTTCGCCGGTCTTATCGATCAGTTCGAGCAGTATCTGGCGCTGGCGCGTCAGGCGGACGCCCCGCTCCTTCAGCGATCCTTCGATCGAGTCTAAGGCCATGGAGGGACCCTCCAATTCTAGCAAGCCGGAGGGCGGGGCAGTCGACATCAGCCCGCGTAACGTCTGCGGTGTCGTGCGCTCATTTGGCACTCAAGGTGTAAGAACTGTAGGATTACAGTTCAAGCGAATTTGTCCGTAGCTGATCCGGCAGCGGGTCCGCCGGTCCGCCCCAGTTCCGGTCCCCAAAAAGTGGCGCCAGCCGTCCACCCAGCGAAAGGTCTTCCTGGCTTCCACCCAGGCCGCCTCCCGATCGCTGACGCCAACCTCTCCATCACTTCAGGCCGGTAAAATCGGCCATGCCCACGCGGACAGCGGTCCCGCCGGCACCGCCTCGGCCGCCTCGCGCTGGAACTGAGGGATCGGGAGGAGGCGGCGGGAGAGTTTCGGTCCAGACGCCGTAGACCTTGTTGTCGTAGGCCGTTAGCCAGGTGTAATCGCCCAGGAAGGCCTGCTGGCTTTCGAATGGCGTGTCGGTCCACGCATAGTTGGTGAACGTTTTGCCGCCATCTGTGGAGCGCGCCAGCGTGAACCAGGTCTTGCGGTTGGCCGGGTCGTCGCGCCGGTCGTAGAACTGTACGTATGCGACGCCGGTGATGGGGTCCACCGCCATCCACTGGAAGAACTGGTCTTTGCCGTCGTGCACGGTATCGCTATTCACGCGCAACGCCTGCGACCAGGTTTTGCCGTGGTCCGTGGAGGTTGAAATGAACACGTCCACGTCTCCGTTGCGGAAGTCGCTCCACGCCACGTAGAGGGTGCCGCCGGCCTTCCCTTCGCGCGCATCGACGCCGATCTGCGGGAATCCCATGGCCCGCGAAACGCCCGGAATGCCGCCCGCCCCGCCGAAGTAGGGAGGCGCCACATCGATGACGGCCTTGGATGGCGCGAAGGTTTTGCCGCCATCGTGCGAGGTGGTGAACGTGATAGTGTTGCCGTCGTTCCAAATCGCGTAGATCGTGCCGTCGGCTCCCACCACGCCGACGAAACCGACCAGCCCGCCGTTGTCGTCGCGCGGCAATCCCGCATGGGTGCTGATGCGTATGGGGGCGGAAAAGGTTTTGCCCTGGTCGGTGGAGCGTGCGAACAGGATAATCGATTTGTCGAGCTGCCACTCGATCCAGCCGCAATAGAGGTTCCCGGCGTGGGGGCTCTTCGGCGCAGTGTCAGCGAAGATGCGGGGCATGTCCTCCCATTGGATTTCGGGTTCGTTGCCCTGGAAGACCTTCACGGTGGCGGCATCCTTTTCCCACGTCTTGCCGCCGTCGAGCGAACGCCGCACGAAGATTCCATTGCGCCCGGCGTTATGGGCCCAATAGGAGGCGGTGCCGAGCCGGTCGAAATGAAGCGTGGAGAGGTACACGTGTCCCTTGTTGTCAAAGGTGGTCGAGACGTCGCCGCCGCCTCGCCAGCCGGGCACGGGCGGAAGTTCCGCGAGGGCGAAGGTTTCCCCGCCGTCGGTCGAATAGGCCACCGTGGCCGATTGATACACGGCCACTACCTGTTTGGGGTTTCTCGGATTGACGGCGATGCCCGGTTCGTTCCCGCGGCTGTTGGGCGGCGAGATGGTGACGATCCGGGCCCCCGGGGCGCGGGGAAGAGAGGGCTGCGCCAGAGCTGCGGCCGTGAGAAAGAAAAACAAGAAGAGACTGGGGAGTTTCATAGCGGTCTATCGTCCGGGGCACGCAAATATGGTGACAGCCAACGCTGTCCGGCCAGAGGGCACGCGCCGCAAAGACGGCTTGGGACAGCGAACCCTGTCACCATATTGCAGAGCATGCCCTACCTTTTATCAAACTTCGCGGTCATCAACACCCAGGTGTTGGGGTCCAGCACCACAGCCTCCGGCTCCTTGCCGGCCGCGATCTCGAAACGCCGGCGCTTCTCGGCCAGCACGAGTTTTTCGATCTTCGGCTGGCGAGCGCCGTCCACGGATACGCCCACCTCCAGAGGTAACCGGTACGCATCGCCGGGTTGCGTCTGCGCCAGATCCACTTCGACCTTCTGGCTGCCGGGATTGTATCGCCATGTGCCCTCGACCACAGGCGAGCCGGGACGCCGCAGCCATTGGTCGAACAGCCAGCCCAAATCCATCCCCGAATCCTCTTCCATCACCGCTCGAAAATCGGCGGTGGACGCGCTGCTGTCGCGGTAGCGCCGGTAATAGTCGCGAATCCCGGCCCAGAATTTCTCCGTACCGATCTCCGCCCGAAGCATGTGCAACACCCATGCGCCCTTCTGATAAACGATCTGGTTCAGCACCTTCGACATGTCCGAGAGATTGTTGTGGAGCACCGCCATGCCGGGGTTCTGCTTCTCGATCGCCAATACCCTGTCGCGGCTCCGTTTCAGCCCCGCGACAAACGCATCGCGACCCTCGTACTGCTCGGTCGAAAGCAGGGTGAAGTAGGTGGCGAAGCCTTCGCTGAGCCACACGTCGTCCCAGTCCTTTTCGGTGATGGAATCGCCGAACCACTGGTGCGCGATTTCGTGCGCCACCAGGCCGGTGGCGGGGCGGTTCGTGACGGACGCCTGCCCGTAGAAGATCGCGCTGGCGTGCTCGGTACCGCCGCCCAGCCCGGCCGCCTCGACGGCCGCCAGCTTCTCATAAGGATATCGCCCGACGTGATCGCTGTAGAATTCGATGGCCTGGCGGGTGGGCACTTCGAAAGTGACGATTCCCGGATCGCGGTCCTGGTGGAACACCCAGGTTTCGAGAGGAACGCCGGCGGCAGTGCCGAAATGGCGCGAGGCGAACTGCGCCACCCCGATGGCATTCAGCCACGACGCAATGGGCACGGATTGTTTCCAGTGGGTGAGACGGTTTCCATCGCCCAAGTCGGTCTCTTCTTCGAGCAGGCCGTTGGCGACCACCTGGTATTTCGCCGGCGCGGTAATCCAGAACTCGCTGGTCGCCTTGTCGTATGGATGATCGATGATCGGCAGCCACTGGCGCGCGCGGTCGGGCCAGTTGAGGCTGAAAAAAGTGCGCTCGCCGAACTTGTTCGTCCCGATGCGCAGGCCGGCCGCGGGAGTGAAGCTGTTGGGCACGCCGTGATACCGCACCGTGAACTGCCGCCGCTCACCGGCCTTCGGCGGGATGGCCGGGGAGATGACCAGACGGTCGCCGGTGTGCGAGTGGAGAACCGGTGAGCCGCCGCCCGATGTCACCTCCGAAACGTTCATGCCTTTCCCATTCACAGGCGACGCCAGGTCGAGCGCGAATTGCGTTACCCCTTCCTTGACGAAGAGAAGAACGGCGGTAGCCTCGCCCGAAATCTCGTCGGTGTCGTCACGAAGGGTCAGACGAAAGATGTAGTGTTGCGCATCCACGCCGGGTTGCCGCGGGTACGTGTCCGCAAAAGCAGGCGGCATCGACAGCGTCATGCCCAGGAATAGTAAGCAGTACGGCTTCATGGCGTGGTGTCTCGCGTTCCGTGGGGCCGCATCCCGATTGTATCTGATCATCCGGCAGTTATGACCGCCGAGAACTCCGCCTGTTGTAGGGTCCACGAAATAACTGGTCACCTCGGGGAATGTGGCGGCGTTGACAGACGACAGAAGACGATCGTCTGTCCCACCGGGCCGGACAGGGCCTAGATGTGGCCTAGATGGGGGCGGCGGCGAGGCGGGTATCGAGTTCGGCCTGGGCCGACTCGGGAGACTGGCACAGCCAGGAGTGGGGGGCCTTTGGAAGATAGGCGATGAGTTCCTCGTAGGCCCAGTCCCGGTCCGGTGAGAAGGCCGCATGGCCGAGCGCGTCCGTGAGGCGCCAACTGATCTTAATGATGTTGTTGAGGCTCGGTTCGTTGGGGACGGGTTCGTCGTGGTGGTTGGCGATGGCGGCAATGAGAGTGTCAGGGAAATTCCAGTCCCGGGAGAGGTAGACTCCGGCGGCGCAGTGGTCTATCTCGAAGAGGTCGCGCTCGGTTTGCAGGAGGTCGAAGCCGAAATCGTTGGAGACTTCGAGCATCCGGGTGTACTCGTCGGGATAAGCGGACATCAGGCCCAGCGTGCCGACGTTGTGCAGCAGGCCGGTGGTGTAAGCCGATTCGCTGTCGAGGCGGACTATGCGGGCGGCCTCCTCGGCGATGAGGGCGGTGATGAGGCTCTGTACCCACACTTTGCGGAGGGCCTCCAGGCGGACAGACGAGCGCACCATATTGTGGACGGCGACGAAGGTGGCCATGGATTTGACGTGGTCCATGCCCAGGATCATGATGGACTGGGAAAGGCTGGTGACTTCGCGGCAGACGCCGAAGAGGGCCGAGTTGGCGAAACGGAGCAGTTCCGCGGAGAAGGAGGGGTCGAGCTTGATGAGGCCGGCGACTTCGCGGGCGCTGCCATCCTCCTGGCTGACAAGAGCGAGGATGCGGTGGGCGATGGCCGGGAACGGCGGCAGGAGCCGGAGGGCCCAGGGGGCTTGGGGACGAGCAGTGTATTCAGTCATAAAGCGTCTACACGAATCCTATCGGCAGGGATGGAGTTTTTGAATAGATGCGGCGATCTAAGGAGTCCCGTCGCCCGGCAGAAGTTTTGCTACAAGATGCCTTCGCTACAAATGGATGATCCCCCTCTGGATCGCCACTGTAGCCGCTTGCGTACGGTCCTGCACGCCGAGCTTGCTGAGGATGCTTTTTACGTGGTTCTTCACGGTGTGCTCTGCGATGCTTAACGAGTACGCGATCTGCTTGTTCGCCAATCCCTGAACGATCAGTTCCAGCACCTGGACTTCGCGCGCGCTCAGGTCCGGCCGGGGCATCTGCGCGGCCAGCGCCGCCGCCACCGCCTGCGGCAGGTAGGTTTGGCCGGCATGCACGGCGCGGATGGCTTTGAGAAGTTCGTCGTGCAGAACGTCTTTGGTCAAGTACGCCTGAACACCGGCGGCCAACGCGCGGCGGATGTCCTCATCCCCCCCGTAGGTGGTCAGTGCGATCATCCGTGCGTTGGGGTACTCGCGGCGGATCGCCGTGGCGGCTTCCACGCCGGTCATGACGGGCATGCGCAAGTCCAGCAAAGTCACATCCGGCAGATGCTTTCGGAACAATTCCACGGCTTGCTGTCCGTTGGAGGCTTCCGCCACCACCGTCATATCGGGCTGCATGTTGACGATGGTGCTGACCCCCACCCGCGCCACCAGGTGGTCTTCGGCGACCAGAATTCGTATGGCATCGCTCATGGCAATGGCACCTTCACTTCCACCTCCGTCCCTTCTCCCGGATGGCTCGACAGTTGCAGCTCGCCGCCCAGCCGTTCGGCCCTCTCGCGCATGCCGATGAGCCCGAAGTGGCCGCCCCGCGAGGCAAACACACCGTCCTCCTCGAAGCCGCGCCCGTTGTCCTGAATCCGCAAATAGAGCTTACCCGCTTCCATGTGGAGCTTGACCGAGATCTTGCTGGCGCCGGCGTGCTTCAACGCGTTGGCCACGGCCTCCTGCGCGATCCGCAGCAGGTGCTGCTCCATCTCCTGCGGAAGGGCGCCCGGTGTCCCCGTGATGTCCACGTCTACGCCCACGCCGGAGCCGGCGGTCCACATCCGCGTCCCCGATTCCAGGGCTGCAGCCAGGTCCTGACCCTCCAGCGCCGAGGCCCTCAGGTCCATCACGGAGCGCCGTGCTTCCGTCAGGCTGTGCCGCGCCATGCGCCGCGCCAGGTCGAGAAAGGTGCGCGCCGGCGTGGTCTGGTCCGCCAGGCACATGGCCACGGCGTCGAGCTGCGACGAGATTCCGACGAAACCCTGCGCCAGTGTGTCGTGAATCTCCCGCGCCAGGCGCGCCCGCTCCTCCAATACCAGGGCGAACCGATAGCGGATCTGCCGCAAACGCAGTTGATACACGGCCCACGCACACGCCGCCAGCATCGCCGCGCAGAGCAGGCGGAACCAGGCCCTCTCGTAAAACTGCGGCAGCACCTCGAAGGCGTACGATTGCTCGCTCGGCGGCGCTCCCGGAACCTCGGCCTTGACCCTAAACCGATAGTGGCCGTGCCGCAGGCTGTTGTAGTTGATCACCCGCCGATTGCCGGCCTCCGTCCATGCCGGGTCCAGCCCTTCCAGCATGTGAGAGTACCGCACCCGCTCCGGCGCGCGGAGATGGATCCCTGTGTACCGAATCTGAATCCGTTCGCTCTTCGGCCCCAGTCGCGTGCCGTGTCCCAGATCCACGAGGGCCCCGTCTACGGCGATTTCCACCAGTTGCACGGACGGAGCCAGGGGAGATGGCTTTCGCGCTCCCGGATCGAACACCGCCAAACCGCGGCTGGTGGTAAACCAGATCTGCCCGTTGGCGGCACGGTAGCCTCCACTCCCGACGGGAAAACTCGGCGAACACTGCGCGCTGCGCAGACCGTCCTCCACGCCATAGTTCACCGGTTCCAGCCGTGGCCGCTGGTGCTGGGCGAACTCCCACAGTTGCCGCTTGGCGATCCGGCAGATGCCCCGGGTGGTGCTCAGCCAGAGCGATTCTCCGTCGTCCGCCAGATCGCTCACGTTGTCGCTCAGCAATCCGTCCTTCGCGGTGAACTTCAGGAACTTCCCTTCGCGGAGCGCATTCAGACCACCGCCGAAGGTTCCCACCCACAGCGTGCCGTCCGGGTCCTGGTAGAGTGAACGGATCTCGTCGCTCGCCAGCCCGTCCGCCGTGGTGAAAAGCTTCGTGTCATCGCCCTTTATGCGCCACAGGCCCTTACCATACGTGCCGGCCCACAACGCTCCATCGCGGCCGTTCGCCAAGGTCACCATGGAACTGACCAGCAGCGGGGGGCCGGGAATTACGAAGCGAATCTTGTTGGCGTGCAGTTCGGCCAGACCTCCCGGCGTCGCCAGCCAGATCCGCCCGGTGGACTCCTCCATGGCGTCGAACACGTTGACGCGGCCCAGCGGATCGGGAGGGACAAAGGTGGTGAAACGGGTGCCGTGCATTCGCACCAGGCCGCCGCGGGCGCCGATGAGCAGATCGCCGTCGCGGGTTTCCCGAATCGAAAAGATCTCGTTGTTCGGAAGCCCGTCGCGGGTGGTGAACACGCGGTTCCCGCCGCCGGAAAAAAGCATCAGCCCGCTGTCGTGGAACCCCACCCAGATCCGCCCGCTATGATCCTGGAAGACGGCGTTGGGCTCATCGCTGGGCAGCCCTTCACTCTTGCCATAGACCGTCAGAATGTCGTCCCGGTAGCGCGTGAGACCGCTGTTGGAGCCGACCCACAGGTTGCCCTCGCGGTCCTCGAACAGGCACCGCACGCTATTGCGGTTGTCTCCATCACGGGGGGTGACGAAGCGGTCTCCGTCCAACCGTGCAATTCCGAGGTTGGTGCCCGCCCAGATGTTGCCGTCGCGGTCTTCCCACAACGCGCGAACCAACTGATCGGGCAAACCGTCGCGCGCGCCGTAGCGGCGGATCTCGCCCGTGGGAGAACGTTTGAGGATCCCCGCACTTCCGCCAATCCAGAAATTGTCGTGGCGGTCGGCCACCATGCTGGTGACGATGTCGCCGTTCAGGATCTTCGGGTCGATCATCGTCACAAACTGGCTGCCGGACATCTTCACCACGCGGCTGAAGCCCGCGACCCACAAATCGTGATGCCGGTCCTCGCGAATCTGGCGCACCGAGGTCACCGGCAAATCGGCATCGGGCGCGAAATTCGTGAACTTTCCGTCCTGGAACCGGCTCAGGTAAACGCCCGCGACGATCCACAGCGTTCCGCCATGATCTTCGTAGAGTCCGGAGATGGCGTTGTCGGGAAGACCCTGTTTGGTGGTATAGGTGTGAAACTGCCGGTCGCGATACTCCGCCAGTCCATTGGAGGTCCCGATCCACAACGCCCCGTTGCCCGCCGATGCCAGCGCCGTAATGGAATTGCCGGGAAGGGCGCAGTTGGATTTATCGAAGACCACGAACTCATAACCGTCGAAACGCGCCAGGCCTTCGTCAGTCCCCAGCCAGAGATATCCGTCGGGAGTTTGCGCGATGGCGCGGATGGTATCCTGCGGCAGCCCGTCCTGCTGGGTCCACACCAGGCGGGAGTATTGGGTCAGGCTCTTGCGGGGATCCAGCGCGAAGGCGCCGCGGGGCAACACGGAGAACAGCAGTGCCACAGCCCAAACTGTTCGGCGATGGTGCGCGAATCGAGTTTTCACCGTTGTCCTCAGTATAGTGCCGAGGCCTTGAAGACTGGAGGACCGGCTCCCGGGCGTGCCGGTCGAGTGCTTAAATTAACCGAACTCGGGATGCTGAGTCGAAAGCGCCCAATGCCGCCTACTTCAACCTTGGGGCGGACCCTGGGGCGGACCCCAGGTCCGGGCCCAGAGTGCCCGCGCATGAGTGCTTGCGCCACGGGTCCCTCACACGTGAATGTACAGTGGAAGCCAAAGGCGTGAAGTTTCACGGGTCTGTGATTAACGAGGGGAAGGCCGGTTCGTTCGTTTCGTTCGAGGATCCGGACGGAAACCTGTTGTACCTGGCGCAACTGAACTGGAGCCACGTGCAACAAGGGGAAGGGAAGTATCAACACGTGTAGGGACACCATCCCAGCTTGCGGCGTAGCGTGGCCCGCCCTGTCTTTACTCAGCCGGCGCGTAGTATCCCAAGCGCCAGAAGGCCTTCAGCGGCGGAAGACCGTGCGGCGGCACCATCTTGACCTGCACCCGATGATAACGGCCGTCACGCTGGCGATCGGTCGGCGAGTATCCCAGCACGTACCGGTTGCGCAATTCGATGCCGATCTTGGCCGCGATGTCGGGAAGCTCGGCGGTGTCCGCGGGGAAGTGGCGCCCGCCGGTCTGCTCCGCCAGATCGCCTAACAGGCCCGGCCCGGAGGACTCCTCCGGCGTGCGCCCGCGCGACCCGTAAGGCTCGTAAACCCCGATCGCGTAGATCAGGACGTCACTCTCGCGGACCATATTCCGGACTTCGGGTTCCGTATAGCGGCTGCTGTTGTCGCCGCCGTCGGAGATGATCAGCAGGGCTTTGCGGTTCTTCTTCGAGTTCTTCATCTCGTGCAGCGCAAGCATGATCGCATCCAGCAGCGCGGTGCGGCCTTTGGACTGCGCAAACGTGAGCTGGTTCTGAATCTCCTCGATCTGGCGCGTCAGGGGCACCACCATCTTCGGCTGATCGTTGAATTCCACCAGGAAAAACTCATCTTCCGGATTGGCAGTTCTGAAGAACGCCGCGGCTGCTTGCCGGGAACGGCGCAGTTTGGGTCCCATACTGCCGCTGATATCGAATACCAGGCCCACGGCGACCGGCTCGTCGTCCATCGCGAAGTGGGTGATGCTCTGCTCCACTTTGTCGTCGAAGACCTTGAAGTGCTCTTTCTCCAAACCGGTGACCGGACGATTCATCGGGTCGCACACCGAGACGGGAACCAGCACCAGGTTGGTATCGATCCGGAGACTGGCCTGCGGTTTCGTCCCCTCCACCGAAGGAGCGGGCTGGGGACGAGGAATTACCGCGACCTGTCCGTGTAGCGCCAGGATAGCCAACAGACCGAAGACCACTTCGAATCCGACCGTCCGCCGCCAGTTCATAGCCCCGCCCTTGGAGAGTATTGTACTGCTACCACGCGCGCCTGGTGCAGACCCAATGACCGGCTCAAGTACGGTAAGGAGTGGGGCTGCGGTTCAAAGTAACGACAAAATACTGGGACTCGACCGCCGTTTCGTCCGTTTCGTCTGTTTCGTACTGGTGTGCACCGTACCGGGAAATCGAGGTATGATGGAAAGTTAGCGGGGGTGGGTCTTCTCAAGTAGCAGGCGAGCCGCAGTCGCAAGCATCGGTACCTCGGTAGTCCGCAACGCCTCTCACGCCTTTTTTTCGCTCTTCTTCCCCGACGATTGCCGCATTTGCGGTCGGCCTCTCGACGAGATCACGCGCATTCCGGTCTGCCGTTTCTGCCTGCACGCGCCCGAGCCTCTGAGCGCCGAATTCTTCTGCAACAGTTGCCGGACCCCGTTTCAAAACGGCTTCCCACTGGATGCCGAAGGGCGCTGCGCTCTGTGCCGCAATGGGCTCCGTGGCTTTGATGCGGCCTATTGTTATGGGGCCTACGAGGGTGTCCTTCGGGAATTGATTCACCTCTACAAGTACGGGCGAATCAAGACGCTGGCGCGCCCCTTGTCGGATCTGCTGCTGGCCGCCATGCCGCGCGACGAGAGTTTCGAAGCCGTAACGCCAGTTCCGCTGCACTGGCGCCGGCAGTGGGACAGAGGGTTCAACCAGTCCGATTTGCTGGCGCGGGAGATCGCCCGGCGGTGCGGCATTCCGGCCGTCCATGCATTGAAGCGCGTGCGATCCACGCTCACCCAGGCCGGCCTCAGCAACACCGGGCGCCGGCGCAACGTAGCCAAAGCCTTTCAGTGCCGGCGAGGCGCCCGCTGGGCGAGGTGCGTCGCAGGCAAACGCATTCTGCTCATTGACGATGTCATGACAACCGGTTCTACCGCGGGCTCGTGCGCCCTGGCCCTCAAACGGGCGGGCGCGGCGAGAGTCGCGCTTCTGACCGTCGCCCGCGTCGACCGCCGTATGGACGATTCGCGCGCTGCGACGGCTCATTCCACGGCGGGGGGAACTTCCTGAATGGCAAGCGAAAGACTACAGCGACCCGTGCTGGTGCTCAATGCCAGCTACGAGCCGATCAACATTTGCGCGGCGCGGCGGGCGCTGGTCTTGGTGCTCAAGGGCGTAGCGTCGGCCGAAGAGGAATCCATGAGCTCGGTCCATTCGGCGCGCGCCTCCGTGCGGCTGCCTTCTGTGATCCGCCTCCTCGAATACCGTCGGATTCCGCACCAGACACGGGCACTCTCGCGCAAGAACATTCTGATGCGCGATCGCTATACCTGCCAGTATTGCCATCACACGCTGCCATCCGGAGAGTTGACCTTGGACCACGTGATCCCGCGGTCGCGCGCTGGTGAATCGGCGTGGGAGAATCTGGTGGCCTGCTGCCACCATTGCAACAATCGCAAAGGGAACCGCACCCCCGAAGAGGCCGGCATGAAGCTGACACGGCAACCTCGTCCGTTCAGTCTGCATACCAGCCGTCATCTGATGCGCATGCTGGGCAAAGGCGACGCCCAGTGGCGCAAATACCTATTCTATTAGCGTGGGGTCTTTTGTTACAGTAGGATCGCTGGCCCCAACCTTCCAGCCCGATTTCTGTTGAGCAGTCGGTACGGCTAAGCACCTGCCGTTTACAAGTGCAAACACTTCAGCCACGTCCGAACTTGCGAGCCGTCCGTATACTGGGGTATAGTCATTCGTGAACTGGGAATTCTAAAACTCAGAGGAGGTATCACTTGAAGAAACTGCTGGTCGTGTTTGGGTTCGCCGCCATTTCGGCGATGGCCGCCGATTGGACCGGTTACATTGTCGACAAGAAATGCTCGAGCAAGAAAGAGATGCTGGGGAACGAGCAATGCGCCCAGGTCTGCATCAAGGGTGGCTCGCCGGCCGTATTGGTGACCGACGATGGGAAGATCTATCAGGTTGCCAACCAGGACAAGGTTGTAGCGCACGCCGGCAAGAAAGTAACCATTACCGGCAAGATGGACAAGGACACCATCACGGTAGAAGACGTTAAGATGTAGTCGGGGCCGAGGGCCGGGCGTGCCCGGCCCCTACCTCTACCGCGCCCCTGCCATTTCCCTCATCTCCCGGTCCAACTCTGGAAGGCTGGCCGCGTGTCCGTTCAAATTCCGACCCGGTTGTATGTGCGGGTCTTATTCCTGGCTCCAAATATTGATTTTATCCGCCCTGAAAACTGCGACAGACGACAGAAGGCGATCGTCTGTCCCACGATACGCTACGCCTTCACCGCCAGGACCTCAGCAGGAGAGGGCATCCCCCGTTGGGCAAAGCGAATGATGCCGTCGGGCCCGATCAGGTAGACCGTGCGCTTCACGATCAAACCGTTCGCATGATAGAGTTCGGCCACCTTCTGGCCCGAGTCCACCAGGAGCGGGAAGGGGAAGTGATATTTCTGCCGGAACTTCACGTGGCTGCGCGCGCTGCCGGGGTTCACCCCAAAAACCTCCACACCGGCGGCGCGCGCCTGGCTCCAATCGTCGCGGAACTGGCATAGCTGCTTGGTGCAGCCGGGTGTGTCGTCGCCGGGGTAAAAGACCAGCACCACGCGTTTGCCGCGCAAGGCCGAGAGAGTGACGATGCTGCCGGAATCGTCGGGCAGCGAGAAATCCGGCGCGGGCGTGCCGGCCGGGAGCGGACTGGAAAAGAGCCAGGAGAACATTATTTCACCATAACGGAGACTTCGTTGCTATGCGACGCGCCGATGGAGAGAAGCACCCCCTGCAAGCCCGGTGCGAGCCCGCCGGGCACCTGCACGTCAACCTGGTACAGTCCCGCGAGCCCGGGCGTCAGGCCGCTAAAGGCCGGCCGCACGGGCGCCGCGCCGATGAAAACCGTTGGCGTCAGGACGGTCCGCTGAAGCCCGCCCACGAGTTCGGTGGGGCCCAGGCCCGTGCAGTAGATTTCGAGGTAGTCGCCGGCCTGAACCGGGGATCTGAGGGCGCTCTCCGTGGTCCCGGCGTGGATCACTCCGCCCGCGAAGATACCCGGCGCCAGTGACGTGACGTTCGCAGTAGCAGTTGCGCGAGTGCCGGAGGGCGTTACCACGGTAACGGTGCCCGTCCCTAGAGCCGCGTCTGGCGGAACGTAGAGGTTGATCTGGGTGTCACTCACATACGTAAGCGGCAACGCCGACCCGTTGAGCAGCACCTGCACTCCGGCCAGCGTAACGGGCCACGGATAGTTGGAGGTGGCGGTCTGGCCCCGCGCGAGGTTCACGCCCCGAATCGCCTCGAGCGCCCCAGCCGCCAGGCCGCTGGCGAAAGACGCGGCGTTCCCGATCGCCGAAACCACCGGTACCGCGCTGCCAGCGGTGACCGTCAGGCTGACTGGGGGTGTCAGGCTGACGCCGGGCGCCGTATCCACAGCCAGTTGCAACTGATTTGCAGTGCTCGCGCCGGGTGTCCAGCGGAAGGAAGCGCGGCCCTGGGCATCGGTGACCGCGGCTTGCGGCGTCACGCTCCCGCCGGCCGAGGGCGTAGCGACGATGCGCGCGCCCGGATATGCCAGGTTGTTGACGTCGGTGAGGTCGACCACAATCGGGTCCGGCAGAGCGGCGGCCGAATTGGAAATCTGGTGGTCCCCCGAGACGGCCACCAGTTTCAGCAGCGAAGCATCCGCCACCTGGACGCGCGCGAAGGCGGTCTCATAGGCCGTGTCGCCGGGGACGGCAGTGACCTCCTCTACGCCGGCCCGTATGCCTGAGATCGTGAAGGTAGCGCCCGTGGCTCCGGCCGGGATCTTGACCGTCGCCGGCAGCCCGGCGTTCCCGTTGGGCGCCTGGAACTGCACCGTCAGATCGGCCTTAGGCGGCGTTTGGACCGTGAGGGTCGCGGTGCCGGCAGCGCCCGCAACCACGCCCGCGGCAGGGAACAGCGAGAGTCTCAAACTGCGCTTCAGCGAGGTATCGGCGCTGGCATTATTGCTGGATGCCTTGGCGTAGAAGGTCTCGAACTGCTGCCGGAAAGTGTCGATCTGGGTCAGGTTGGCCGCCGGGGGCTCAGAGCCTTGCGCCACCACCATGACAAACGCGAAACGAAAGCGGCGTTGCGCTACCGTCCAGTCCGGTGTGCGGCGTCCCATCGCCTGGATCACCTCGTTGACACTGATGTTCTGGCGCTGACCATCGAACCCAAACCCGCGGAGGGGATGCCACTGCGTCATATACGAGGGAACGCCGGTGACCAGGAAGGTGTCGGGCACCTCGATGGGCGCGCGGAAACCCATCAGGTATTGATCGAGTGGTGCATAGCCCTGGACCGTATCGGTGGTGAGGAACTCCGGCGATACATTGGGCCCCTGATCGACGATCCGCTCGCCCTCCACCACGGACGCCTCGGAGTTGAAGGTGAACCCCCAGTGCGCGTTCTGATAACCCAGCATAGGGCGTGCGGTGGGGTCGTTCGGATCGGCGATGCTGGCGAACGCCAGAAACAGGTGTCCGGTTTCATGCGCGATGATGCTGAGCGGCGTATCTCCCTGCGGTGCGCGAGCCGGCACCAGCGCGGTAGTGCCGGTGGGGTACTGGCTCAGCATCCCGAGGTTCAGGACGGATTGCAGGCGGCTGGCGGATCCATACTGCCGGCCGGTGTCCCCGGCATCGACGCCGTAGCCGGATCCGTTGTTGTTGCGAACCGTGCTCTCGTAGGCCAGGACGCCTTCCCCCAGCGCCGGTATGTCCATGTTGTTGTAGATCACCAGGTAGTCGTAGGAATCCTCATGCGTCAAGTAGAACTTCTGCGCGGCGGTGACCACGTCGATCTGGAGGGACTTCCCGAAGCGCTCCGCGACGGCGGCGGAATAGTCGCCGGTGGGGTCGTTGCGGAAGTCGACCAGGGTGGTGGAGCCTTGCAAGTTGCCGGGGGCGATCCCCACCACTGCGCTGGTGGCGTTGATGCCGGAATAGGAGAACTCGATGCGGCCATCCGGATACAGCGTCACCTGGAAGGTCTGCCGCGGGCCGACTCCGGAGGCCTCCCATTCCGGCACGGCGACCCAACTCACTACCACGCGGGTGGCTTCGGCGAGCATCCGCACGCCGCCCGAGGTCAGCGCCGGGTTGAGATCGTCGAACAGCGGCGAGATGCGCGGAGGCCCCGCGGTCATGCGGCCCAGCGAGCGGCTGGTGGAGGCATAGTCGCTGGCGGTAAAGGTGAGGTTGCCGTCGGAGTTGACGAAGACTTGGGTGTAGGTGGCGCCAAAAAAGGGAAAGGCGAAGGGCAGCGTAAACTGGCGGGTGTCGTCGTCGTCGAGCGCCGCCAGCGGGGTGCCGCCCGAAGCGGCGGCCTGGTCGTAGCCCTGCTCCGATACGGCGTACCGGTAACGCGTGGCATTGGGCGCGGTGGGCGAGAACTGGAGCGTTTTCAGATCGAGGTTGAAGTCGTTTTGCCGCGCCACCACGCCGTCGGTGTCTTCGATGATGGCGATATTCCCGATATCGCGATTCCCGGAGGCGGCCGTGGCAGCCAGGGGTCTGAGCCCGCCCCCCGAGATTTGCCCGCGTGCGCGCAACGCCTGCCGATGAAGGAACAGCGTCTCCTGAGGAGTCTCGCGGCTGGTGCCACAGAGGGAAACCCCATGGCGTCCCAGAACGGGGGCGGCTATGCTCACGATCAACAGGACAAGGGGCCCGAAGCGGCGCATAGGCTAGTCGTTCCCTTTATTCTCCCACCCTTCGTGGCGCAGGCACTTTTGCCCGGGGTCCCTCTGGGTCGGCCGGCACTGGTGGCGGCGCTTGGCCGGCCTCTTCGCCGCGAGAACCAGTCTTCGCAACAGTCAAAGAGGCCGCCGAGGGCGTCGGCCGCGGACCAGGGGCTCGCCCCCGGTATTCAGAGTCAGGGACCATCCATCCGCCACATCTGCCGTTTATGGTGCTACGTTTAACGGCCGCCGTGATATACTGCCCGTGTGATACGATCCTTCCGCTGCAAGGAGACCTAGAAGCTTTTTCACCGCCAGCAGAGTCGCAGATTCGGCAACATAGGAACGGTGGCGCGGCGGAAGCTCCGGATGCTCGATGACGCAGAGAAGCTGGAGGACATGTCGGCTGTTCCAGGAAACCGGCTTGAGGCTTTGGGCGGCGACAGGAAGGGTCAACATAGTATCCGGATCAACGATCAATGGCGAATCTGCTTCCTCTGGTGCGAAGGTGCGGCAGAAGGCGTTGAGATCGTCGATTATCATTAGCGAGGTGAATATACGAGAATGGCTAACAAGGATCGGCTTCCACCCATTCATCCCGGAGAAATCCTCCGCGAAGAATTCCTGTCTCCTCTTGGCATGTCGGCGCACGAGCTGGCTATAGCGCTGCGGGTGCCCGCAACACGCATCAACGACATCGTTAATGAGAAGCGCGGCATTACAGCGGACACCGCCCTTCGTCTGTCATGCTACTTCGGCACGACACCCAGGTTCTGGATGAACATGCAGGCCTCCTGGGAGTTAGAGGTGGCGGAGGATCAACTGGGCAATGCGGTACGACGTGAGGTGCTGCCCAGGACCGCGTGAGCTCGCTGTGGCCGGACAGACCTCCGGCCCGGTAGGTCACGAGGTGGGTTTCGGGCACCACTCCGACCGGAGTACTGCGACGGGCAAAAGCGTTGCCGGCCGAGCCGGGATCGCTTTCCCGCGCTAATCCCGAGGTCGTCACCGATTGCAAGCGGCGGATCTTCACTGAGGAATGCGCATACGGCAGTCTGACCGAAGCCGATGGATAGTAGTACAGGGTTGGATAGAATGGTCTACGGATGTCACAACCCACTCGCAGGGATTTCGTCGCGGCGGCGACGGTCGCGACGGCGCGTGCTTACGCGCAGGTCCAGGGAGCCGGAGAGCGGATTCGCATCGGAGTGATCGGATGCGGAGCGCAGGGCACGGCGCACATGCGCACGCTCGTGAGGATGCGCGACACGGACAACATCGACATTCCGAACGTCTGCGATATCTACACGAAGCGCGCCGAGGCCGCGGCGCAACTCACCGGCGGCAAGGCCGTGAAGGACTATCGCCGCCTGCTCGATAACAAGGACATCGATACCATCCTGATCGCCTCGCCCGAGCACTGGCACCACCAGATGACCATGGACGCCATCAGCGCCGGCAAGCACATCTACTGCGAAAAGCCCATGACGCATTCCATCGAAGAGTCGCGCCGCGTCGCGGACCGCATCGCGAATGCGCCCAAGATCAAGATGCAGGTGGGCGTCCAGGGAATGTCGGACGATTCCTACGAGACCGCCAACCGCTACATCAAGGAGGGCGCGCTCGGAACGGTGGTTCTGGCGCAGATCGATTACTCCCGCAACTACCTGGGCGACTTCTGGGAGAATCGCGTGGACGACGACGCGCGGCCCGGCGACAATCTCGACTGGAACGCCTTTCTCGGACCGGCCAGGAAGCGCCCGTTCGATCCCGACCGGTTCTTCAGTTGGCGGCGGTACTGGGACTATTCCGGAGGCATCGCGAGCGACCTGTTCGTGCACCGCGTCACGCGCATGATCAAATCGCTGGGGCTCACATTTCCCGAATGCGTGGTTGCTACCGGCGGCAAGTTCGCGTTCCGCGACAGCAAGGCCGAGATCCCCGACACGCTCAACATGCTCCTCAATTACCCGCAGGGCCTGACCGTGCAGCTCATCTCGTCTATGGCCAACGACACGCCGGTCGAGCACGTGATTCGCGGGCACAAGGCGACCCTGCGATTCACGCCCACGGGGTTCGAGATTGCGCCGCAAGGTCCATATGCCAGGGAGGTTCAGCCCGTGACGCACCGGAAGACCGGAGCCGAGGAGTTGGATCTGCACCATCGCAATCTGCTGAACGCCATCCGCGGCAACGAACCGCTGCGTTGCGATGCGAGCCTCGGCTATTACGGCGTGGTGGCCACGGTGATGGGCAACCTCTCGTATCGCCAGCGGAAGTACATGCGGTGGGATGCAGCCAGGCAGCGAGCCGTGGCAGGCTAGAGGAGGACGGCGCGGTACCCGTACCGCCCGTACTTTTCCCTCGAAACCACGTTGTACCGATCCAGGTACGCCCCGGACTTTCACTTCGCCAGTAACCCCCGCATAATCTTTACATGCCTGACACTGGCAGTCATATTCACTTCCCAACCATCTGGAGATGCATGATGCGCGCGGGTGGTTTTCGCGGAGGGAGTTCATGCTAACCAAGGGGCGCAATTCGCGCCGGAGGGGGGCGCAGATCATTGAAGTTGCCCTCATCGTAGTTCCCCTGTTCGGGCTTACTTTCCTTTCGCTCGACGTCTCGATGGCCATTTTCCTGCGCAGCACGTTTCAACACGCAGTCCGCGAGGGTGTCCGCTATGGCATTACCGGCGCCACCATCAGCGGCTCATGCCAGGACGATGCGATCAAAACGGTCGTCAAAAACAATGCGGTGGGGTTTCTTAACAACCCGGCCGCCACGGCAACCATCCACGTCCACTTCATGAGCCCTGTAGACGGCTCGACGGTCGACAATTCCCCCGGAAATATTATCCAGGTCTCGGTGGAGGGGTACCGGTATGGCCCCCTGGCTTCGTATCGGCGGACGGGGGCTCCGATGATCTGGGCGCGGGCCTATGACGTAATGGAACCGTACCCCGGAGCGCTCCCGTGCATAACCACGAAGGAGTAGAAGACAGCATGAAGATTTTACGCAAATCGCCGCACCACCGGCGCGGCGTCGCTATCGTCGAATTCACGTTCGCGCTGGTGTTTCTAATCCCCCTGCTGCTCGGCGTTTTCGTGTTCGGGTTCCGCCTGGTGCGCAGCCTCCAGATGCAACAGATTGTCCGCGATCTCGGCCATATGTATATCCGCGGCGTGAACTTCCGGAACCCCGGGCCTCAGCAGAACGCACGGACCCTGGCCCAGAGTTTTGACTTGTCCCCAGGCGGCCAGAGCCTGATCGTACTTTCGCAGATCAGAATCCTTCAGCAGTCGGACTGCGATGCCGCTAACCCTGCCAGCCCGGGTGTGGCTTGCACCAATCTGAATAGCCCGGTATTCACGGAGCAGCTAATGATCGGCAATACGAGCCTGGCGATCAACGGGGTAAGGGCCAGGAGCGCCTTTGGGACGCCACCGCTGAAGGCCGACTGCACCGTGAGTTCGACCAACCAGGCTAATTCGCAGTCGGCGGCCGCGGCGTTTACGCCGGTCATGACGCTCAAGGCCGGAGAATTCGCATATGTAGCTGAAATGATCACGGCCACCCCCGCCTTGAATATCCCCGGGTTCTCCGGGAGCCCACAAGTATATGCCAGGGCCATTTTCTAAGTCAGTCCAAATGCAGCGCCGGAGACAGGTATGAAAGCGAATGGAAAGCGCGGTAAATCCCGCCAAGGCTTCGTAACCATATACATGGTTTTCACGATGTTGACGCTGATCCCAGTGGCGGGGTTGGCGATAGATTTCAGCGTGCTGTACTGCGTGAAGGGGCGCCTTCAACAGGCATGCGATGCCGGCGCCGTCGGGGCCGGAAGCATGGTGCAACGCAGCACAGACGTCACCGATCCCGTGCAAAACGCCCTTCTCAAGGACGCAGTTCTACGCTTCTTCAACGCGAACATGACACCGGTGCCGTGGAGCGCCACCCAAACCAACTATTCTTCGAGCATCACCCAGGATCCTGTCACCAAAGTTCGCACGATCTATGTGACGGCGACCTACTCGGTTCCCATGATGTTTATGCGGGTGCTGCGCATCAACACTTCTACGGTGGCGGCCCAAGCTACCGCCAAGATCCGGTTCGTCAACTTGATGATCGTTGTGGACCGCTCCGGATCGGTACAGAGAACCGGCAGCCCCGCCACCGTTGTCAAGGACCTGCAGGGCTTTGTCGCCGACGTCTCCACCTCGATCTTTGTCGATGGACGGGATGTGGTGGGCTTGCTGAGCTACGGCAGCAATTACAACCTCGACTTCGCACCGGTCGCGAACTTCCAGACCGCCACGCCGAATATTTCCACCGCCATCAACAACATCTTTTTCGATACCAGCAACAGCACCAATACGGGCGAGGGGTTGTATCAGGCCTGGTATCAGCTCGCGCAGCTCAATCAGACGGGCGCCCTCAATGCCATCCTCCTGATCACGGATGGCCGTCCTAGCGCGGTCACCGGGACTTTTGACGCCAGCACCGCCCCTCATTGCACGGATAAGTCCAATAAGCTAGGCGCCATCAATTCTCCGGTGGGAGACGGCAATCCGTGGCAGTTCCCCCCACCGGCGAGCCGCGGCACCAACGGCGTGTTGAACGTCACCCCTGCTTGCAGCAGCGCGGGCTGCGAGCCGAAAACGTTTGTGACCAATAGCGCCGGGTGCAGTTATTTTGTAAATCAAAACGGAGCGTTATTCAGCCAGGACATCTCAACCATTCCCGCTCTGATTGGGCCAGTCGACCACACAACTGGCCTCCACGTGCCGAGCCAGACGACGTTTTCATCGACCACCGGATATTTCAGCGGCGGCGGAACCAGCACCAACAGCGCCACGGCCGTTCGCTACGCCGCTTTCAACTATGCCGACAATGTGGCTACGGCGATCCGCAAAGACAATGTCTATAAGCCCGTCATTTACGCGATCGGGCTCAACTTCAACACGGCTGCGTACCCCAAAGAGGAGCCGCTCGACGCCGACTGGTTGGCACGCGTGGCGAACGATCCCAGCTACAAGAACTCGGTAACCGGCCTTCCCGTTTTCCAGGCGGGGCAAACCACCGGGAGGTACTACGACGTTACTTATAACGGTCTTGCCGCCGCGCTGCATGACATCACCTCCCAGATCCTTCGCCTGTCGCAGAACTAGTCCGGCCGGTGAACAAGAGGAACCCTGGCGGGCCGCAGAAGAAAAACGCGGATGAACGCCGATGGTGCGGTGCCCCGTCAAGCCGGCACGGCTTCGAAGACCAGGCGCAAGAACGCGCGCGGCTGGTACTCGATGCGCACCGGCACGATGGAACCGGGCGTGTCCTCCATGGATAAAAGAAAAGTCGTTTGGCGGCCCGTAAGGCGGTTTTGGATTTTGCCGTGCACCGTCAGGAACCGGTCAGCCTTGGCTCCGGGCTTACGCTGCGGCGCATCCAGTTCCAGCAGATACTCCTGCTCGGCGTAAACATACCGGCCGGCCGCATGAGGCGCGCGTAGACTCAACAGCGTCGCCAACTCCAGAAGGAACGTAGGCGGAATCTGGTTTTGAATGCCGGGCCAGGATGTCTCACGCCAGGTCACGTTGCCCTGAAACGTGGACTGCGCCGCCTCGATGAGGCGCTGGTCGGACCAGTTGGCGCTGGAAGGCAGATCGAAGTGGGTGATGGCGCTGCGGCTGTGGCCGGTGGTATTGCGCCCGCTCACCGCGCTGTAGAGACTGCGGCCCGAGGCCGGCGTGGCGATCGACCGTTTCGCGTGTTCCAGGCTCTCCTCAGGTGAAGAAGTAAGCACACCGAAGTAAGTTACTTCCGCGGGGCTCGACGCAGAGTCTCGAACTATTTCCCGAATCCAACCCAGCCGGTTCAGTCCGTGGGCGCGGCTTGGATCGGAGCCCGCCGCGAAGAACAGCGTCTTCCGGGTGGATACGCCGTCCCTGGTCTCCTCTACGGAAGCCTGGCCCCCTCCCACTCCGCTGCGCCGGAAGATGGTGATCCCCAGGAGCAAGATGGCCGCATCGGCCCGATACCGCCGGACCTGGATTCGCGGTGTCGTGGCGCTCTGGCCGGATTCGGGCTGGGGCGGGGAAGCCGGCTCGGCGGCTGACGCGCGCCCACCGGCTAGCCCGGGGCTCGCCAGAATCGCCAATAGCAAACCCATGAATCCACGCCTGGGATATTCTTTCATCGGCCGCGTCGGGTCCCCACCCCCGACTACTACCAGTATATGGCCCGCACCGGCGGCTGGTGGGACGGGCTGCATGAGTCGTGGGGGAGCCAATCCTGGCTTGCAGCCGCCTTTCAGGCGGCCACATCCGATCCAAGCCGGCTAAAAGCGAACCGCCCGTGGTGCGGGGCCATACGGGAGAGGAACTTGGCGCTCATGCGGCCGTTCGTGGCAGACTTGATATGAGCACAGGTAGCGGAAGTAGGCCGATCCGTCAGTGGTGCTGTTAAACCCGTCTAAAAGCGTGGTCCCAAGTTCCGTGCGCCAAACAGATGGAGGGGAGCTACGTACCGAGCCCCGTGAAGCGGAAGGAAATCCGCAAAGGAACGGCGGCGGCACCTGTCCCGCCGCGGTGGCCTGCCACGGATCGGTGGTCCGATCGATTGTTTTCAACCACTTCCGCTTTTTCCATGGTCACGATCGTGGCCACGGAGAGGTTGCCCTGAACCCAACACAGGCAAGAATGCCCGTGCCACTTTATCGGGCGAATGTGGTATAGTACGACACAACTGCCCGACACCGAATCCTGTTCGGACGGCTCGGATTTGCATCCGATCCAAAGTCCGGGACGCCTTGCCGGAGAGAGGAAATCGCCAGCATGCAAAAAGTGCTGGTCGCCGGCAACACTTGAAAATCCTTTTATATAACCCAGATAACGGGGTGACGCAGAATTTCATGCCTCACCTCTGGATGTTTCTCTTGCAGTCTCTCACGCCTCCCGGCCACCAGGTGGTCCTGATCGACGGCAACACGCAGCCGATGAGCGACCCCGAGCTGGTGGAGTTCGCCCTCCGGTCCGAAATCGGGCTGGTGGGGATCGGCGCCATGACCCGCATGATCGCCAAAGCGTACCGGGTGGCCGACGCCCTGCGCGCCGCCGGTATTCGGGTGGTGATGGGCGGACCGCACGTGACCGAGGTGCCCGGCGAGGCGTTGGGGCGTGATGGCGGCCCGCGCCATGCCGACGCCATCGCACTGGGTGAAGCGGATGAGACTTGGCCGCGCATCGTGGCAGATGCGGCTCGTGGCGAATTGAAGGAAGTCTACACCCCTGTGGATGCCTTCGGCCAGGAACGCAAGCCCAGCCTGCAGGACTACCCCGCCATTCCCTGGCAGTCGCTGGACATGGCGCAGTTCAACCGCATTCCCGGTTTCTTCCGGCCCATCATGGAACACTTTAAGTATAGCTGGGAAACCTTTCATATTATTCCAATTGAATCCGGGCGAGGCTGCCCCTACGGGTGCGAATTCTGTACTGTCACGGGGTTTTTCGGCGATTCCATCCGCTTCCGCTCGAACCAGAGCATAGTGGATGAGATGTTGCGGCTGAAAGCGCGCGCCCGCGCCAGCCGCGGGCAGATCGCCGTGTTCTTCGTGGATGACAACTTCGCCATCAATGTGAAGCGCACCAAGTCACTGTTGCGGGATATCATTGCGGCAGGAGCCCAGCTCTCCTGGGTGGCACAGATCAGCGCCAACCTGCTGCGGGATGAGGAGCTGATCGATCTGATCGCGGAATCCGGCGGCAAGTGGATCTTCATCGGGATGGAGTCGCTCGATCCGGCGAACCTAGCCAGCGTCAAGAAGAGCTTTAACAAACCCGGCGAATATGCCGGTGTCCTCGAGAGTTTGGCGCGGCGCAACGTCTACGCGATCACCTCTTTCATCTTCGGCCTGGACCACGACAAGCCGGGAGTTGCGGAGCGGACGCTGGCCGAGGTCCGCAAGTGGCCGCCGGTGCTGCCCGTCTTCGGCCAGATCACGCCGTTCCCCGCCACGCCTTTGTACGACCGCCTGTCGAAGGAAGGCCGGCTGACGCGGCCGAAACACTGGCTTGAGTTCGCGCCGTTCCACATGGCCCACACACCGCTGAACATGACCATTTCCGAGGTGCAGGACGAAGTCCGCTACGCCTGGACCCATTCCTACAGCCCGGCCGCAACCGAGAAAGCGCTGGATTCCATCGCCGATGAACCGGTGCCCTACAAGATCAACCACCTGGCGTCGCGCCTATTCTTCCGCGGCATCTATTTCCCGCACCATGGCGCATGGGGCTGGTTGAAGCTGATCGCGCAAAACCGGCACTCCATCTACCGCATTGTGCGCGAATCGTTCACGCAATGGCATGGGACCCCTGACGCTGCCAGGCAGCGTCGACCCGCTGCCGAGGGCCAGATGGAGGCCGAAGCAGGCGGGGATTAGGACGTGAGTCTGGGCCCGAAATAGGCGATGGGGGAAACGGAGGGGGTTCTGTTCCGGGGGCAACCCCGGACCGCCAGGGCGCACCCGCACCGTGACAGGGACTGCCGCCTGGCGTAGTCGAGAGGTAAAGGCTCTCAACAGGGGACCCAGCCGATGAACATCACCCTCAGTACAGAACTACAAGAGCGCATTGCCGAGAAGGTCGAGCGTGGCGACGTTG
>JAIQFL010000448.1 GCA_020073365.1 Terriglobia bacterium
GATGCCTATTGGAAGTTTCACGAGCAACAGGAATACGAACGAAACCACGCCTCGCACTATGCCAATCACCGTGTACCTGGGACCGTTCCGTCCACAGTTTCCTCATCCCGGACTAGCCGTCGCGGCAGGCTGAAAATCGTCGGCAAGGAATGACAGGCGTACTGGGCCTTCGCACCCGCGAACTCCCTCACACCCAGAGACTCGCAAAATCCAAAAGAGCTACACCCCTTGGAGAATCATAAAAGAGAGCTTCCAGCGTAGCCTACTTTATCCCGATCAGGTCTTCGGGTACCCAATCATCGGAGCCATTGCTGCAGTAGTTCTGCTGGTTGCTTTGAACACTCACCAAGCACCTAAACCAGGACAGAGCGATCCGTCACTCAAGTCGAATACCGCCGCCGAACGGATACTGATCAGCACAATTGCGGGAAATGGGATCTCGGGCTACGCGGGGGACGGCGGACCGGCCACAAGGGCCGGCCTCAACAGCCCGGCAGGGATTGCGATGGACGCTTCCGGCAATCTCTATATCTCGGATGTTGGCAACAACCGAGTTCGAAAGGTCTTCTCGGACGGGACTATCAAAACTGTGGCCGGAAATGGGAGCTCAGGTTACGCGGGAGACGGCGGACCAGCCACAAGCGCCGGCCTCAACAGCCCAGCAGGGATTGCGGTGGACGCTTCCGGCAATCTCTATATCGCGGATGTTGGCAACAACCGAGTTCGAAAGGTCTTCTCGGACGGGACTATCAAAACTGTGGCCGGAAATGGGAGCTCAGGTTACGCGGGAGACGGGGGTGTAGGAGCGCCGACGGCCGTAGCGATGGCCCCCTCAGGCAATCTCATTCTCGCCGATCCAGAGAACAACGTCATTAGGGAAGTGCTTTCCACCGGCGCCGTCCGGGTCATCGCCGGTACGGGTGAGACAGGCTTTAGCGGGGACGGCGGACCAGCCATAATGGCTAAGCTGAATCACCCGTCCCACATAGCTCTGGATGCATCGGGGGCCATCTACATTTCAGATTCTGACAATGTCTGCATCAGAAAGATTGACGCGAGGGGCTATATCACAACAATTGCAGGTATCGGAGAGGTTGGTTTCAGTGGTGATGGGGGGCCAGCAGTCGCAGCAAGACTCAACCGCCCGGCCGGAATAGCAATTGATTCCGTTGGAAACATCTATGTTGCGGACGCGGGCAACAACCGGGTCCGTCAAATATCACTAACTGGGATCATTAGTACCACGATGGACGGGCTGAAGAACCCCACCGACCTATCCTTTGACCGATGGGGTAGTCTGTACGTGGCAGAATTGAATAACCATCAGATTCGCAAGTTGACGCCAATCGTGGTGGACGGAAGATAAAGCTTGTAATAGAGTAGTAACCGGTAATGCCGGGTGGCCGGAATGACGTTGATCGAGCGATCGTGCGGCGGTGAGGAGCGGGAGGCAAGTTCGCCAGCCAACGCCGTTACAGGGAGTAGTGTCAACACTAGACGGGTTATTGCGAGAACGCGGACACGCGGGAGATTGCGCACTGGCTTTCGCGAATCTGGGTCATGCCTTCACGCGCGTGTCAGGCGCGGCAGGTCAGCCAGTGGAAGCTGTGTATTCTTGCAGCGGCGTGAGTCTGTCAGGTGCTGGACGATGAGGGTCACCTTAAGCCAGCCACCTTAAGCCCGAGGCGTTCGCCCAACTCGCAACCCACAAATCAGGCCGCCGGTGGCGAGAGGAGGGTGTCACTAGCCTAAATCGCTTCGAGCTCTTCTTCGAGCATCTGCTTTTGCGACAGGTCCGCGTAGTACCCACCCGATTCGACCAATTCCTCATGGGTGCCGTGTTCTACGATCCGGCCCTTTTCGAGCACCACGATGCGATCGGCCTGACGCACCGTCGAGACGCGGTGGGAGATCAGAATCACCGTACGGCCGCGCATCACGCCAGCCAGATGCGTAAGGATACGCTCCTCGGTCAGCGTATCCACGCTGGATAGGGCGTCATCCAGAATCAGAATGCGCGGGTTGCGCAGCACGGCCCGGGCGATGGCCGTGCGTTGCTTCTGGCCGCCCGAGAGCGTGATTCCGCGCTCGCCCACCATGGTCTGGTAACCCGCCGGGAAGCCCTCAATATCGGCTGACAACCCGGCGATTTCGGCCGCCCGGCGAATCTCTTCCGCGGTGGCCGTATCCACCCCAAAAGCGATATTCTCGGCAATGGTTGCGCTGAACAGGAAGGTCTCCTGCGGGACGAAGCCAATGTGGCGGCGGAGATCGGCAGGGTCCAGATCGCGGAGGTCGATGCCGTCCAACGTAATCGTGCCGGCGGTGGGGTCCATCAGTCGCGGGATCAGGCTGACGAGGGTGGTCTTTCCGGAGCCTGTGTGCCCCACCAGCGCGGTGGTCGAGCCCGCGGGAATCTCCAGGTCCACCCCGTCGAGCGCGGGGCCGCTGCCATAACTCATCGAGACGCCCCGGAATTCGATTTCGCCCCGCAGTCCCGCCAGATACGCCGGATTCCGCGGCGCGCGGATGGTGGGGGTCTCCGCCAGGATCTGGTTGATGCGTGCCAGCGAAGCCGTGCCCCGCTGCATCAGATTGACCACCCAGCCGAGCGCGATCATAGGCCAGACCAGCGTCCCCATGAAGGCGTTGAACATCACGAAACCGCCGATGGAGAGATGGCCCTCCAGAACCTGGTGCCCGCCCACCCACAGGACCATCAAAAAGGTCAGGCCGATCAGAACCTCCATCAGCGGCTCGAACACCGCATCGATGCGGACTAGTTTGAGGTTTTGCGCGATGTACTGCCGGTTCAATTCCTCGAAGCGGCGCATTTCGGCCCGTTCCTGGGCGAAAGCGCGGATCATGCGCACGCCGGAGAGGTTTTCCTGGACCCGGCTGGAGATGTCGGAAAACATCTCCTGGATGCGCTCGAAGCGCGTGTGAATGGCTTGGCCGGAGACGATCACTACCAGGCTGACGACCGGTGCAGGCACCACCGAAAGCAGAGCCAGCCGCCAGTCCACAGAAACCATGATGGCGATGGCCAGCACGAACGTCAGGCCGGTTTCGAAGCAGTACATAACAGCCGGGCCCAGCATCATGCGCACCGCGTTAAGGTCGTTGGTGGCGCGGGCCATGATGTCGCCCGTGCGCGTGCGGCCATAGTAGTCCGCGGAAAGATCGATCAGGTGCCGGAACAGGTCGTTGCGGAGATCGTATTCGATGTCGCGCGAAATCCCGATGATGGTCACCCGCATCCAGTATTGAAAGACGGCTTTGAACAGTCCCAGGCCTACCAGGTACCCGGCGAACCGAACGAAGCCGGAGGTGGCAGGCCCGCCGCGCACCATCCCGGTGAGCGTGTCGATGACACTGCGGATCATGAGGGGTTGACCCGCTTGAGCGACATCCTTCAGGACCAGGCAGACGAATCCCAGGGCCATTCCCCAGCGGTAGCGCCAGAGGTACTTGCGGAGAGTGCGAAACGATTCCCGCATATTTTACATGCCCAGGGCGGTAGCCAGCGTCTTGGACCACTCGAAGAAGACCGTCTTCTGGCCCTCGCGGTTGCGCCACCAGGACGCTTCGCGGAAATACTCGTCGGGAGCGGCTACCACCCGCATATCCGGACCTCCCCCCATGGCTCGCTCGACGGCGCGGTAGATCCGGGCCGCACGGGCGGTGTGGTAATCGCTGGTCACCAGAAGGAAGCTGTGGATGGCACGGCGGCGCAGTTCCTGGAGGATGAACCAGGCCTCCTGCCTGGTGGAGAGGGTGGGATTCGGAAGAGCAATGAACCACCCGGCCGGATAGCCTTTGCGGACGGCAAATGCGATTGCCAGATCGCATTCGTGAACATCGTAATAAGGCGGCCCGCTCACCAGCACTGCGGGTACATAACCGGCACGAACCAGTTCGGCCCCCTTCTCGATCCGGTGGCCGGTATCGTCACCAGCCAGGACCACGGCAATCTCCGCCTTAGTTGGACCTTCGTCGCGAATCAGGGCGTGCCCGAGCACGGGAAGCCAAAGGGAATGGGAAATCCAGGCGCCAACTGCCAGGAGAATACTTAGGATTGAGGAAATCCGGAGCCCGCCGCGAACCACGGACTACTTCTCGTCCAAATTCTTCTGATCCAGGTTCCCGACCGTCTTCAGACGCTGATAGAGACGCTCGACTTCCGCCTCATCTTCCGGCCGCAGGATCCGATACCGGGGCATGGGTGCCTGCGCCGGTTTGCGTTCGTTACCAGGGGCCAGCACTTCTCCCCAATACTGGCGGTACGGAATGCCATCGATGAGGGCGTCCCGCGAGAGCCGGCGGAGGTGGCGAAGCAGACTGTTGCAGGAATCCAGATCGCCCGGATAGAACAGCACGAGCCGGGAATCGTCGAATAGGGTAACTCGAAGAATGAGCGGCGCAACCCATCCGGTCGTGCGGTCCAGGCGCCGGATGTCCATCCAGGGAACGATCCGCCGGCCGATGGAAAGGTAGCCCTCATGGATCTCGATGGCGGGACGAAATGCCATCACGAACAGCAACCCGGCCGCAAGGAGGAATAACCCGGCCGGGATGTATGCCGCCGGGAAGGTCCCTCCCAACCAGGTGGAGAGACCGGCCAACACTACCGCGGAGATTCCAAACCATAGGTAGTGCCGCGCAGGTAGGTAGCGAGTCATGAACCCTGTCTCACCTTAAGACTACTCCCGCGACGGGACTCCGTCAATGAGCACGTGCAAGTTGCACTCCCCGCCAAGTGTAGTGGATTCCGCTCCAGAGGGTAAAAGCCAAGCAGGGCCAGAGCATTACGGTCGAGAGTGAATTCAATACTCGAACTTCCAGAATATCCCGGGCCATCCAGGTGACGGCCGTCAGGATCTGTACCAAGGTAGACACCTTCCCCCACACGCTGGGGGGAAACTTCCGCACGGGAGTCGCCAGCAGCAGTGCCGCGACGGCCATCAGGATGTAAACATCGCGGCTGAAGATGACGGCCACAAACCACCACGGCACGATCCCAGCCACCGCCAAGGCGAGAAAAACGCCGCTCAGGAGGCACTTATCGGCAATCGGATCGAGATACGAGCCGGTTGGCGTGATGACGTCGAAATAGCGGGCCGCGGCGCCGTCTATCGCGTCGGTTGCTGCGGCGGTGGTAAACAGCAGCAACGCCAGGATATGGCGTCCTTCCAAAATAGCTTGAATGACAAATGGGACCAGGATCAGCCGCGTGAGCGTGAACAGGTTGGCCAGGTTGATCCAGCGCGGCATTTAGTGCGCGCCCACCGTCTCCTCCATGGGCACGAACGGGCTGATCAGGTTGCCCGCTCCGTCGAAATCGAAGTCGATTACGCCTTCTATCTCCAGTTGCGGGTTGCCTTCGATCTGGCCGCGCAGGTTATCGCTCAGCGCGATGCGGCCCAACTCCATGGTGTTGTGAATCCAGCCGTAGGTCACCGCGGAGAGGTCGATTTTGCCCACGGTAGGGGTGAAGCGCTCGAGGCATTCGCGGTCTGTGGGGAAATGCACGGGGATGCGGATGGCTGCGGGCGTGTTGGCGGTCAACGAGTTGATGATGGTCGGCTCCCAATTCGTACGGTTCACCAGACGGTCTGTCACCACGTCGGCCATGCCCAAGCCCACGGCGCTGTTGTAGGTCAGCTCGCTCAAATCCCGCACGAAAACGCGCTCGATCCTGGGGGTGCCGGGCCACGGATTGTACTCGCCGTTGACGCCGCGGTTCACCACCTTGGTGTCCATGCCGGCGCCGCTGATGTTCTTGCCAATTTCGTCCAGGACGAGAATGTCGAGATCCACGGGGATCTTGGCCATCCAGGACTTCGCCAGCGCCAGGTTCTCCTCCTCGCGCTGCTCCATCGCTTCCACCGGCACGGCATCCAGGCGCGCCGTGTTGTGATGGGCATCTTCCAGGATCGCCAGCCCGCCCAGGATCTTGTTGGACCGCAACACCTGCCGGCCGACGCTGCGGATCACGTGTTCCAGCCCGAGGCGATAAGCGTAGGCGTGGTAGCGCTGCGCCCCGGCGAACTTGCCGAGTCCGATGGCCATCATCTTGAAGAGCCCGCTCTCGATCTTTCCGGCGAAATCGGTGTGCCACTTGACGCGGCCCACCAGCATCACGCCGTCGGACTCGTAGGCCATGCGGTCCATGAAGGCCTCGATGCCGTCGTCGGTCTTGCCGAGCGAGACCACCTCGAGTTGGCTCACCAGGGGGCAACCCATGGCGGATTCCGTGATGCCATAGTGCGCCAGCACGTCGGCCTGTCCCGCAGCCGAGGCGGCGCCGTGGCTCCCCATGGCGGGAAAGAGAAACGGGCGCATCCCCTGGTTTTTCCAGTACTCCACCACGCCTCGAACGATGGTGGCGATATTGTGAATGCCGCGGCTGCCGACGCCGATGGCTACGCGCGAACCGGGCTTCAGCCGCGCGGCGAAGCCCGAATCTGCCAGCCGGGTGCGCACTTCAGCGGCAGGATCGTGGATGCGGCGGTCTGGAAACTTCTGGCGGACGAGCAGCAGGCGAGGGAATGGCATGGCGCTTCCCATTTTACCCAGGTGAGCGGCGAAGATTCAGCTTCCAGTTAGGCTATTCTCAGAGATAAGGCATGCCCATTCGCATGGACAACCGCAAATTCTACGATGCGCGCTGGCGCAAGTTCCGGCTGGCCATGCTCGAAGCCGCCGGCAATGTGTGCGAGCGATGCCAAAAGCCTCACCGGCTTCTGAACGTGGCACACCTGACTCACGACCCTGCGGACCAGCGTTTTCTGGCCGTGCTGTGCCCCAGTTGTCACTCCAAGAACGACACCACACAGCGGATTGCCATGACCCGCCGGACATGGGCCCAAAGACGCGGCCAGCTCTGGCTGTCCGATGAGATTCGGCTGGCGCCGTTTCCGGTGCGCACTTGGCCCATGGCGTTGCGGCAAGTGGAGCTGTTTTAGCGGCCTGTGTTGATGCCCGACCGCGAGATCCAGTGCTTCCGGTCTGGAACCCGGCTCCGATCGGAGCCACGACCGTGAGGGAGTGGTTTCCGGCTGGCGCCAACATCACCCGGCCCCTCCCCCTAGCTCGCTCCCCACTCGGACTCCAGTATCCGGGAGTACTCGCCTGAGGCATAGAGCTCGAAGCGGAAATTCTTGGACACAATCTTGCAGTGCGCTTGGGACTCCATGTAGCACCGGTAAAGGAAGTCTGCATAGCGGTGATAGTTGCGCAGGAACTCTTCCGCCAGGGATTCGAAGGCAGGAGGTTCGGCAAACATGGCGTTCAGCCCGATGGCACGGGAAAAGATGGAGACATAGTCCAATACGCCCCACCGGGTCAGTTTCTCTTTGACGGGCTCCGGCGCATTGGCGGTGAGGAGCCCGGCGAAACTTTGCCCGCGGACTTCGGCTTCGTTCAATGTGGGGATGCGATCCGCCCATTCGATGCACTGGTCGATCCAACGGAGGACGTCCTTCCCGAGGAAAAACAGCATACGAATTTCGACGTACCGGCCGGCGAGAAGGCGGCGCTTCAGCTCTTCCTGGTCCGAACCGTCGCTGGGAATCAGTCCCGATAGCATCAGGGCGGCTTTGGAGTTTTCCAGAAGAGTGGAAGGCGGCACCCGCTCGGTGAATGGATGCAGAATCAGCGGCGGCAGTACGAATTCGGTCTCACCGAGGATCGTTGTGGGCGTTGACATTTTACTCCCGTCTCTTCTTATCGGCTTCAGGCCATCAAAACTGCAAGGCCCTTTCACAGAATAGGACATGACGGATGCCAAATCCCAGCGCGGGCACGGACTATAGGGCCTAGTCTCAGAACTCCTATAGTGCGTTTGGGGCTTTTCGTAAAAACCCTTAAGATAGAATCCTTTGCCTATAGTTTGGTAAGTTAAATAATTGTTGCTAATTAAAATCGATTTCCGTTATCCTGGAGGGGATGGATGGCGACACCAACATCCTCGAGCATCTGGGATTGCTGACGCAGCGACTGGAAGTTGTCGATGCGGACGATCAGCGCACC
>JAIQFL010000049.1 GCA_020073365.1 Terriglobia bacterium
TTCCGCCATTTCCTGAATACCCCGGCCGAAGTCGAGATCACCGACAAACGCGTCGAAGTTACCCTACCCAAGCGCGCCCATAATCCCTTGTTGCTCGCGGCCGGCTTCGGTCAGGGCACCACGCCGATTCCCTGGTGGGACGGACGCCCCCTGGCCTTGAGGTTCCGGTAGATGGCGCCCAGAACGTTAGCTGACTACTTGGCGCGAAAATTCAGGCTAGGGCAAGCCAACAGGGACGGGGGCGGGTACCACGCGTGAACGACTGACGCATTCTGCGCGTGAAACACGGTCGCGGCGCCGCTCTCACCAGATCCCGACAATCTTCCACCAGACCGAGCCTGCTCCCATCCAGATAATCAGGTTGATCACGGAGATCCGGAATCCCAGGCGCCACCAGTCGCCCTGGCGCACGTAGCCAGCGCCGAAGTAGACCGGTGCGGAACCAGTGCCGTAGTGTGTCATGGCGGCGTTCAGACTGGAGAAATACGCCAGGGGAAGCGCCGCCAGCATGGGCGGCACCCCCGCGGCCAGAGCGGCGCCCAGAAACCCGGGATAGAGGGCCGCCACATGCGCGGTCATGCTGGCGAAGCTGTAGTGGATATAGCAGTAGGACGCGACCAACGCCACGAGCACCAGTCCCCAGGGCCAACCGATCATGAGACCGAACAGTTTTCCGGCGAGGATCCTGATCACGCCAATCTCGTTCAATTGGACCGCCATCATCACCAGGGGGCCGAACCAGATCAGCGCGTCCCACGCCGGCCGTTCGGCCAGCAGATCGTCCCACGTCAAGACCCTGGCCAGCAGGATCAACGACAATCCGGCCAGGGCCACAAACGTGTTGGGTATGCCGTGCCAGGGAGAGGTCACCCATCCCGCCATGACGCCGATCATGATGCCGACCAGCCACCTTTCTCCGCGGCTGAGCGGACCCATGCGGGCGAGTTCGGCCCGCGCCAGTTCGCGCGCCGGAGCGGTGTCGCGGAGCTCCGGCTTCACCCATCGGTGAAGCAGCCAGGGAACCACGGTCAACGTCAACAACCCGGGCGCCACGGAGCCGGAAAACCATCGCAGCCAGGTGAGTTCCACGTGGCCGATCTTGAAAGCGAATGCGGCGATCAGCGGATTGGAGGCCATGCCGGTTAGAAACATGGCCGAAGCCACGTATGTGGTGTGGAAGGACACCAGCACCAGGAAGGAGCCGATCCGCTTCGCGGTGGGACCGGGCTCCGAACCGAATGCCGATGCGACGCTGCGGGCGATAGGGAAGACCACTCCTCCGCCGCGCGCGGTGTCGGACGGAATGAACGGCGCCAGCACCAAATCCGCGGCTGCGATGGAGTAGCCCAGGCTCAGCGGGGTCCGCGCAAAGCGTTGGATGAAGAGGTAACCGATCCGCGTCCCGAACCCCGTGGCGGTGACTGCCTTCGCGAACAGAAATGCGGTGAAGACCAGCCAGACCGTCACGTCGCTGAACCCGGAAAGAACTTTCGCTGGTGGCAGGGTTCGAGTCAGCGCAAGCACGGTCATGGCGACCAAAACGCTTACGCCCATCCGCACCGGCTGCGCGACGAGCGCGATAATGGTGGCCACGAATATACCGGCCAGGCGGCTCTGGTCGTGGTTCAACCCGGGGAGGGGAAGAAAGTAGAGGAGAGCGCCGGGTATCAGAACCACCGCCCAGCGCCATCCCTCGGCAGGACGGGCCGCGCGGATTCTGGTCTCAGGCGGGATCGTATTGGCCAAGAGTCATGCTAACTCGTTTGTCGGCCTGCTGTTTGGCCAATCTCCAGACGATGGATTGACACGTCGAATGGGTTCCAGAGGAAATCCCGAATTCAATGGGGCTGGCAAAGTCGGCGCTGGCGAACGCTTTGGGATCTTTTGGCGCTCAAGTGGCATGTGGTCTGGAACAGGTAGTAGTTGTTGTTCCAGTAGATGCCAATGTGAACGCAGGTCAAAACGTAGCTCGACGAATATGGGGGGCTAATGGCGCGAGAACCGGCCGCCTTGCGGGATCGCTGAACCTTGATGACATTTGCGTAGAATAATTGCATGCATCGCGTTTTTTCATTGGCATACCAGGCGACTCTCGCAGCCTGGTCGATGCACGTACAGGACGTCCCGGCCTTCGATTCCCAGCGGCAGTCAAGCAACTCGAAAAAGACCAACAATCGTGGCGAGTCTGAAATTCTGGCGCCCGGCAAGGGTTGGAACCTGCTCGGGCAGGGATACCAACTCACCGCCGATTCCGCTGTGGACCACCAAGGGAACGTCTACTTCACGGATGCGCGAAAGAACCGGATTCTCAAGATTGATCTTGAGGGTAAAGTCAGCACATGGAAGGAAGGCAGCAACGGGGCCCACGGTATCGCGTTCGGACCCGATGGCCGTTTGTACGCCGGCCAGCACGACCGGAAGAGGATCGTCGCCTGCTCAAGCGCCGACACAGAGTCGGTCATCGCAGAGGGGATCCAACGCATCACCTGACGGTGACTACCTCACCGAGGCGCGGACACACAAGGTGTGGCTGGTGGATGCCGCGGGTCGCAAGCGCGTGGTTCATGAGGCCATCAACTGGCCACGGAGCGTGCGCGCTTCCACCGCGCATGTTCTCCTCAAGTTGTGGGGCGCGATTCCGGGCACACCGGCAGCCTGGGCGTACGGCTGGAGCTGTTGCCATACGACCTTCTCGCTCAGCGCCGCGGTCCGAACGTGGTCTGCTCGGTCCACCGCGCGAAACACCTGGCCATCGGTTACGCCAGCCACCGAGGTCCAGGTATCGATCGCCTTCTTGACCCAAGTCGGCATCGGAACGGTTCGAACACGCCCGGGCTTCCCGACGAGGTCCACGATGCACCAACGTTTGTCCTTTGCGGCGTGTGTTTGAGCGTGGGCGCTGCAACTTCAGACCGTCGCAGACCGCAGCCCAGCAGGATGGCAAGGATGGCAAGGATGGCGCGGTCGCGGAGGCCCTTCTTCGTGACGGCATCCGGCGCACTCAGCAGTGTCGCGCCTGCTGAACCGAGAGCCAATTCCCCAAGCGGACGCCTTTCATTCTCACGCCCTTGACGCGCGTGACGCCGGCGGCCAGCTCCGGCGCCAGCAAGCCGTTGTCGACCGCTTCGACCGCGAGCTTCCGGACGGCGGTGATCCGGACAATGATCGAAATCGACCCGAGGCCGTGAGCCTCAAGCGTAGCCCGCCAGGCGTTCACCGCTGCCTTCGTAAAGCCGGGCCGTGGCTCTTGGCCGTACCACGTGATGAACTCGTTCAGCCCCAGATTGTAGACTCGCCGGGTGATTGGGAAGGAAACGCTGTCCAGGACCAGAGCCTCCAGCCTGTGCCATTCGTTGGTCTGCGGAACAACAATCAAATCAGTCATTTCGGTCCTCTTAATGGGCGATATCGGTAGCCATGTGGGCATTACCTCAGAGTGGCGAGGACATCCAGCGAAAGGATGCAGGCACGGGCCGTTCCTACGATATTTGTCGGGCTGAGTGAGATTTCAAGCTAGTTGACGGCCAGAAAGGCCAGAGGCTGGCGAACACCGTACCGATCTGGTGAAGCCGCTTCGATGCGCCTTGCCTGGAATATACTGAAGTTCGGGAGAAATCGAATGCGACATTCTTGCTCAGTGCTTGCGGCTGCGGTCGTGACGATTGCGCCAATCTGTCTGGCTCTACAGGTCGGCCCGTACAAGGTGCTCAAGACAGCCAGGGTAGGCGGAGAAGGTGGCTGGGACTACATCTATGCCGACGCCGCAGGTCGCCGACTGTATATTCCGCGCGGCGCGACACGCGAGGTTGCGGCGACCGACGCAGCGCCCGCGGTTCCGGCGGTCCCGGCACGGTTGACGATCTTCAATCTCGACACGCTCGAGCCGATCGGTGAGATCGCGGGCGTCGGGGGGAATGGTACCGCGGTCGATCCGAAGTCCGGCCACGGCTTCACCAGCGACCATCCGAAAGTGTCGATGTTCGACACCAAGACGATGACCCTGATCAAGAGCATTGACGTGGGCGCCGCACGGCCGGACGGCATTTACTTCGATGCCTTCAACGACAGGGTCTACGTCTTCAGTCACCCGACGAAGGACGCGACCGTCATCGATTCGAAGGACGGCACCGTGCTCGGCACGATCGATCTGGGCGGCGTGCCGGAGCAGGGCGTGGCCGACGGCAAGGGCATGCTCTATGTCGTCATGCAGGATGCGGTCGGCAGCGTTACTGCCGTTGACGTCAAGACGATGAAGGCGACCGGGCACTATTCGTTCGTCGACAAGGGCGGATGTAACGGACTTGCGTTGGATGTGAAGAACCAAGTGCTCTTCGCTGCGTGCGGCCGATCCGGCAACCCGCCGGCGCAGCCCGCGCAGCCGATGATGGTGATTCTGAGCGCCAAGGATGGCAAGATCTTGACCAGTCTGCCGCTGGCCGGCGGGTCTGACGGCGCCGCCTTTAACCCCAAGACGATGGAAGCCTTCAGCACGCATGGCAACGGCACGTTGACCGTCATTAAGGAGAATAGCCCGACGAGTTTCGAGGTCGAGCAGAATCTTCAGACGATGAATGGCGCCCGCACGATCACGTTCGATAGTAAAACGGACCACATCTTTACGATGAGCCAGGAGCGTGGGCCGGCGCCGCCGCCACCCCCTGGCGGAGGCCGCGGGCCGCAAGGCACAGTGGTGCCAGGTTCGTTTACAATTCTGATGATCGGCAAGTAAAAGCGGGCATTTTCGAGTAAAACGGCAGTTGGCACGAACAGCACCTGTGCCGCTTGGTCGCTCGTTCGAAAGGCACTGTTGCGAGGAGCCGCTCCGGCCGCGCCCACACCGGAAGTGCCCGGCCAACGAAGTAATTACGCCACGCGATTGCCCGTCCGATCCTGCCGAAAGAACTCCGGAAATCCCAATTCCGGAGTTGCCTGCATCGCCGGATGAATGAAGAACTCGACTCCGTTGTCGCTCCACATTCGCCACTTCCACTTCCGCACGAGCGGTACCAAGACGAATTCGAAGTCGACCCTTGCTCCGGCGCGGCATCCCCGGAACCGAAATGACCGCCATTGCCCAGGAAACAGTCGCAGATGAGCAACTCCGCGGTCGCTGCTGGAAGAGAGCCTGGACCATTTCCGTCACCTGATCGCCCTCACGGACAAGACCTATCGCGAAGGGCCGAGCGTGCACAGTTCCTCACGCCGGATTCCCTTCCTCGGCGCTCCCGGCCGCTATACCCACTGGCGCGACTGCCTGCCACCCTATGAGCGCGAACTGGCGAATTTCCGGCGCAATCTGAAGGTGCTGGAAGGCTCGGGACCTCGGACGCAACACCTCGACCGCCCGGCGCTCCCCGGAATTTCCGCAAAACTGACTGGCCCCGGCGAAAGCTTCCACGTCGAGCCCGGCGCCAGGCTTTATGCCGATAAGCAAATCGCCATCGCACAGATCGCCCCGAAGTTGCGCGGGCTAACGGGCATCCGCATCGCGCAGGACGAAGCCGCCATGACCGGCGTGCAATCTGCAGTTTGACCTGCCGGAGGCGGCGCAGGTGCTGGTGGGCTTCTTCCGCAGCGAAAGGAAGGGCGCGGCAGCCGCGCCTCCCAAGGATGAGTGGGAGCCGATTCTCCGCAACGCGCTGTTGGCGCCCGGCCAGCCGGTATTCACCGTTTGGTCGCACGCGCTGCCCAAGGGCAGGAACGAGCTCGATTTCGGCCGCGGCGCCTATGTGGTGCTCGGCTTCATCAAGAAAGAGGCCCAGCCGGAACCTCGCATGGTTTCTTTTCAGAAGCGGATACGAAGCAGCGGCCGGACCTCGACTGGCTATTCGAATAGGGATCATCCATGGGACAAAGCAGTCCGCGAATACGCAAGTCTCTGGTTTCTTTCTAAAACTTGAGCTTTAATCCCATTTGAATCTGCCGTGACGTATTCGCCTGCCCTGTGATGGTCCCGAAAGAGTTCGAAGTGGGGCTCACATTGGGCGCCGCGAACTCCGGCCGGTTGAACGCGTTAAATGCTTCAAAACGGAACTGCGCGAATATTTTTTCCGTCACGTGGAAATTCTTCAACATCGAAAGATCCACGTTGGCACCCCCGGGACCACCAACACCTGGGCTCCGGAAATCTACTGGGACGCGGCCAAATCCAAATGGCTCGTCATCTGGAGCAGCACGGTTGCCGGCCGCCACGAAGGCAACCGCATCTTCAGTTCGCTCACCGCAGACTTCAAAACCTTCAGCCCGCCCGAGATCTTCTTCGATCCCGGCTACGTCGTGATTGACGCCACCATTCTGCAGACGCGCGGCAAGTATTACCTCGTCTTCAAGGACGAGCGCCTCGAACCTCTGCACAAGTGGATCCGCATCGCCGAAGGAGCGTCGCTGGAAGGGCCGTGGAAGAATATCAGCGGCGAGATCACCGAATCGTGGTCCGAAGGGCCGTCCGCCATCCAGGTGGGCAACGACTACATGGTCTACTACGATCACTACCGCGGTCCCAAACGCTACCAAGCGGTGCGCTCTTCCGACTTGCAGCACTGGACATCGGTTACCACCGAGATGCAGTTGCCGGAGTCCGCCAAGCACGGCAGCTTTCTGAGAATCACGGAAGACGAAAAGGCGCGCATCGAAGCCGCGCACGGCTCCCCCTGGGCCGCCGCGTCGCAGACTCTGCCCGACCTCTATCACGACGAAAAGCCACGGCGATCCGCCATTTCTTACCGAGGCGGGATGGCGGCCTCTGCTGAACGGCCGCGATCTCTCCGGATGGCACGCGGATGCCAGCGTGGCCAGCGAGTGGTTCACTTCGCAGGGCGTCACGTGGAAGCGCGTCTTCTCGCCTACGCACCTCACTGCTAAGGCCGGTCCGGGCGACCGCATCGTCAACGGCAAAGAGGGCAAAACGGCGAACCTCGTCAGCGATGAGAGGTTCGGCAGCTTCGAATTATACCTGGAATTCCTGCTGGCCAAGGGCTCCTATTCCGGCCTGTTTTTGCACGGCCTCTACGAAATCCAGATTTTCGATAGCTACGGGTACAACGGCGCTCCGACCGTGGGCGATTGCGGCGCAGTCTACGAACTTTCCCCGCCCGCGCGCAATGCCGCCCGACCACCGGGCTAATGGCAGAGCCTGCGCGTCTGGTTCCAGAGTCCGCAGTTCGACGCCGCGGGAAAGATGATGGCCAAGCCGAAAGTGCTGCGCGTCATGCTCAACGAAGTCCCGGTGCAGGAGGACGTCACCATTCCTGCACCCACGCTAGGCCACATGGAGATCCCGCAGGCCGCCGCCAACCCAATCGTGCTGCAGGGCGACCACGGCCCGGTCGCCTTCCGGAACATCTATGTCAAACCCTTGGAGTAGGAGTACACGATGCAACGCAGAGCCTTTCTGACTGCCGCCGCGTCCGCGCCGTTCCTCGGCCGCGCGCTCGGCGCCAATGAAAGCGTCCGCATCGGCCAGATTGGTCTTGGCACGCACGGCGCATACGAACTGGAAATCTGCCAGCGCACCAAAGGCGCTAAGGTAGTCGCGGTGGCGGACACCTATCAGCCGTTGGTGGATAAAGCCGTGACAGCCTCCACCGGCGCGCTGGCCGGCTACCAGGACTTCCGCCGCATCCTCGATCGCAAAGACATCGATGCCGTCTTCGTCTCCACACCGGACCACTGGCACGCGCCCATCACCATCCTGGCGTGCCAGGCCGGCAAGGACGTGTTCTGCGAAAAGCCGCTCAGCCACACCATCCACGAAGCCCAGCGGATAGTCGCGGCCGCGCGCAAGCACAATCGCGTGGTCCAGACCGGCAGTCAGCAGCGCTCCGCAATTCATTTTCAGAAAATCGTCGGCCTCATCCACAGCGGCCACATCGGCAAAATCACCAGCATCGAATGTGGAACGAGGAGAACGATACACCCGAAGGCGCAGGCAATCCGCCTGATGGCGATCCGCCCACGGGCCTGGATTGGGACCTCTACCTCGGCCCCGCGCCCAAAGTCCCCTACAACCGCAATCGCTTCATCTGGCACTATCGCTGGTTCTGGGACTACTCCGGAGGCATGATGACAGATTGGGGTACGCACCACATGGACATCATTCAGTGGGCCATGAAAGTGGATGGGCCGTCTTCCGCCAGCGCCGTGGGCGGCCGCTATTGCCTCAAAGACAACTGCCAGACGCCCGACACGCTCATGACCGTCTTCGAGTATCCGGGCTTTGCCGTGCGCTACAGCGTGCGCCAGGGCAATTCGCGCCGTCTGGAAGGGCGACCCAACGGCATCGCGTTCTACGGAACCAACGGCACGCTAATTGTGGACCGCGGCAGTTGGGAAGTGGTCCCGGAAAATGCCGCACGCTTCCCCAACGATTTCGACCGCGTGGAGGCCTGGCTCAAGGGCGGCAACGTCGCCTGGCCCGCCGGCTTTGACCGTAACGTCAAAGTCCCGGCCAGGCCGCGCTGCGAGGCGATGCAGGAGACCGGTCTCAAGATCGACCCCGCCTGCCAGGAAGCGCACATCCAGAATTTCCTCGATTGCGTGCGCTCGCGCCAGCGTCCCGTGGCCGACGTGGAGACCGGCTACCGCTCCGTTTCCGCCTGCCACGTGGGCACCATCGCCTACCGGTTGGGCCGCAAGGTGAAGTGGGACGCCCAGGCGCAGACCTTCCCCGGCGACGCCCGGGCGCAGGCTATGATGGCCAAGCGCTACCGGTCGCCGTGGACCCTGCCCGCGGTGTAGGTGGGTGCGCTGGCTCGATGTCCCGACAACTGGCGTCTACATGGCGGCGCTGGCTCATGCGGGCGCGTCCAGTCGGGTTTTGATTTGGGCTGCCATTGGGGATCCCCCTGGCGATCGGAGCCGGTCGCCTGGTCTCGCCGGAGTTGTATGGTGTTTCTCATTGGGACCCGGCCGCGCTCGCCCTTGCCTCCGGCGCGCTCGCAATCTGCGCATTATTCGCGATCATCGTTCCGGCCGCTCGCGCCACATCGATTTCACCCATACGCGCAGGCGCTTCGGCCACACTCTTGTTCGGACCGCGGACCTCAGACATCAATCACGCGCCCGATGAAAATAGGTGCTGTAACCTTCTCGCTGCACCTGGTAGAACGGTCGCATCCTGACCGTACCCGCGGTTGTGGCGCAGTCGAATTCCAGCGGCTTTCCGGACATAGGCTGCATTTTCGCCAACGCCGCCGCCGAGGCCGCCAAATCTTCGGGAGGATTGACCGCCACTAGCATCACCGGTCCCCGCATCGTCGCGACCGTATTCGGTGCGCGCTCCTCGATCGCTACAGTGCGCGTGGAGAAGGGCAGCTCCAATTCGATGGTGTCGCCCTTGCGCCACCGGCGCGTCAGTACGGCGAAGCCGCCGCGCTCCGCTTTCACGCGTTCTGCCTTGCCGTTTACGGCGATCCGGGCCGGCTTCTCCAGCCACGCTGGAATACGCAGCCGCACTGCGATCTCCACCGGCGACTCCGGCTCCACGCGAAACTCGATCTGTTCCGACTCCGGGTAGGTTGTTTTCTGCGTAAGTTTCACTGGCACGCCGTGGGGCTTCCAGCGCAACTCGCTCCCGGCATACAGATTGACGTACACACCCAGACGGTCTTGGAAGTACAGGTTGAGTGGAAAATCGGCTACGGACTGCAGCAGCGTGCCCGCGCAACACGGCCATTTCGATTTGTAGTAGCTTTTTCGCGCCTTTGCCTGGTAGTCGGAGTAGTAGAAGTAACCGCCGTCGTCATCGGGGTCGAGGGCGCCGAGAATCGTGTTGTACAGCACGCGCTCCAACCCGTCGCCGTATTTCGCGTCCCCCGTGAATGCCGTCAGATACCGCGCAAGCTTGGCGTGTGCGTAGAAGCAGCACGGCGTTTCGAAGTGGTTGTGCGTGGTGGTCAACGTAGCAGCCAATTCACCTGAACGCGGCTTGACGAACATCTCGTCGGCGGCCCACGCGCCCGAAGCGTACTGCTGCGTCCGCTCGATCATGTCCCACGCGTTGCGAATGGCGCGCAGGTACTTCTCGTCGCCCAGCACCTCGTACGCCTTCGCAGCGGAGCTCAGCGCGATCATATGGCTGTACCCGTGCCTACCCGGCAAAACGTTCTCTCCGTTCGCGAGCGGTTCGAAGTAGCTGTCCAGCAGGTAGAGCTTGGCCATATCCAGAAACCGCGTGTCGCCAGTGAGCGCGTAGGTTTTGAACAGATTCTCAGGTAGAACATAGGGCTCGTCGTACGGCAGTTGATGGACTCCGACTCGGTCGAAGGTGTGGTTCGGGATGAAACGAACACCGCCCTGAATCACGCGCGGCAGCAGCGCCCGCGCCTCGTCCACGCGCGCGAGTGTCGCGGCGTCGAGCAGGCCGATTTCATACTTGTCGAGGACGTAGCACGCCCATGTGGCAATCGCCTTCGGGCTGGCGAACGGATTGTTGTCCTTCTCGAAAGTGGCGCCGTATCCGAGCACGAGCCGGCGCACTTTAGCGGCCGCCTCGGAATCGCCGGTAGCGGCGTGGATCCGCGATAGCCCCGAGATGAACTGGCCGATCAGATGGCCGGGCACGAAACCGTCGGCGTCATACCAGCCGCCCATGTCGCGTCCCGGAGCAGGTATCCCTGCACGTTGCCGGTAGACCTTCAACAGACGATCCACATCCAACTGAAGGAAGTGCGCGCGCATGCGCTCGTACATAGCGGCCAGAGGGCCTTCTGTCAAAGTGATCTGCGGGTAGCTGAACTCTCGCAATCTGAGGCGATCCTCGGGCTGCGCCCCTCCGGCAACGGCGCACGCGGCTGCGCTGACGAGGAACGTTCGTCGGGAGAGCATCCATCTATTATGACTCGGCCCCGGCTCCGCCTCCCCCGAGCGATACTCAATTCCGTGCCGCGGACCACTGATTCGCGAGCATCACGTTTTGGCGGAACCGGCGGATACCTGTGTCCCGCTGTAATCCCAAAAAGGGGCCATCTCGGCGAACGCTGGAAAGGCGGCCTGGTTCCTTGGGACGCCAGTCCAGAAGACAAAAGCCCGCTCCAATGAACCCGTTATCTGGTGATATCGGCAGCTACGGTTGTGTGCTGGTTCCCGCCGCTCGCTGCTGCAGTTCAGCTCGAAGCTCCGAACGCTCAGCCCCATCGCCCGCGAACTACTGAGTCGGACTGAAATCAATACGTTCGAACCGCAATGCATCGAGACCGCACCCAGGCCAACCAGTCATCTTAGACTCTGAAAGCACGTGACGTCGATGGTCCCCGACGTCATGTCCGGCGCCGGGTCGAGTCCGAAAAGAGGCCCGTCCGCGGCGTTATCACCTTCCATTGGTCCCTTCGGAAACCCACTGCTGTCCACGCATGCGTTCAGCCGCCATCGTCTTGAAAACGATGTACATGTCTTTGTTTGTGGTATACGTGCCTACCAACAGACGTGCCTACCAACAGACGAGCATGAACATTGCAGAACTGCTTGGATTGCGACGGAAGCGAGTCAACCTTACTATACTAGCGAACCCATCATGGTCGGTGATCGTTCCTTGGACGGTCAGTCTATCGCCGTCCGGGAGAATCTTTATCGTGGTGTTTTCGGCACGGTGAAACAGAAATCAAGAAACCGTGACCTTCCAGTGCCGAAGGTTGTGGTCCGCCATGCCGTGTTAAGGGAGGGGTGCTAGCCGTGTCGGCAACCCGATCCTGTCGATAAATGCTACAATATTTTAGGGTCTTAATAACTTTTTATGCCGAGACGTCTCGGCCGGAAGCTGATGCTTTCGATCACGGTGATCGTCATCATCGTGGCGGCGGTTTCCGGGTTAGTCAACGTAAAAACCGAAGAGCAGCAACTGCTCAACACCATGATCCTCGGGGCGGACCAACTGTCCAAGGGAATCACCAGCGCCACCTGGCACGCCATGCTGGACGACCACCGCGAGGCGGCGTACGAGGTGATGCGAACCATTGCCCTGAAGCAGGGAATCGACCGCATCAGCATGTTCAACCGCGCGGGGCAGGTGATGTTCTCGACCAACGAACAAGATCGCCAGTCCTCGACGCCGACCCAGCTTGACCTCTCCACGCGTGTCCGCATCCGGCCCGGCCGGCTGGAGATGCTCACCCCGATCTACAACGAGAAGTCCTGCAGCCAGGCGGAATGCCACGCGCACCCTGCCAGCGTGAGGGTGCTGGGCGAGTTGGACCTCTCGCTAAACCTGGAATCGGTGGATCATGAAGTCGCCAGCATGAAGTTCCGCGTGCTCCTGGTGACGGGCGTGGAAATCACGCTGATCAGCCTGTTCATCATTTACTTTACGCGCCGGTTCCTGGGCCGCCCCATCGAGAAGCTGATTGAAGGCTTCAAGGCGGTCAGCCAGATGGAGCTGGACAAGCCGCTCGACATCGTGGGCAGCAGCGAGGAACTGGACGAGCTGGCGCGCACGTTCGACGTGATGCGCGACCGGCTGCGCACGGCGCTCGCGGAGATCAATCAGTTCACCCAGAACCTGGAAACCAAGGTCGAGGAGCGCAGCCAGCAGCTCAAGGCGGCGCAGAAGAAGTTGGTGCACAACGACCGGCTGGCTTCGCTCGGCCAGCTCTCGGCCAGTGTGGCCCACGAGATCAACAACCCCATCTCCGGCGTGCTGAATCTCTCGATGCTGCTGCAGCGGATGTTGAAGGACGACGGCGTTCCGCCGGCGCGGATCGAGGAGTTCCGGAAGTATCTTTCGCAGGTCACCAACGAGACGGCGCGGGTAGGGCGCATCGTGTCCGACCTGCTGGCCTTTTCAAGACGTTCGAAGCCGCAGCGCGTGCCGGCCGACCTGAATAAGATCGTGAAGATGACGCTTTCGCTCAGCCAGCACAAGATGAAGCTGAGCAATGTAGCGGTGGAGGCGCATCTCGCCGACGATCTTCCCGCGGCGCAATGCGACGCCTCTCAGATTCAGCAGGTGGTGCTGAACCTGCTACTGAACGCCGCTGAGGCCACCCAAGCCAGGAGCGAACGGAGTGTGGTGGTAAACACGGCTGCGGGCGAGGGCGAAGTACTGCTGACGGTGTCGGACAACGGCGAAGGCATCCGGCCAGAGAACCTCGCCCGGATCTTCGATCCGTTCTTCACCACCAAGTCGGAAGGCAAAGGCGTGGGATTGGGACTGGCGGTTTCATACGGGATCATCCAGGCGCATGGCGGCGATATCGAGGTGAAGAGCAAGGTGGGCGAGGGCACCACGTTCACCGTGACCCTGCCGCTCGAGCAGCATGCCAAGCCGAGCGAGCCGCCGCTCCTGGAGCTGGCCCGAAAGGAATGAGGTACCTGTACGTGGGCGCGACGCCAGAAGTCGATCGGGAAGCGCTCACGGCGATCCGCGAGCGGGTTGCCACCGAATTCGGCGCGCCGGCGCGGGACCTGGAACTTTTCGCCATTGAGTTTGCCTTCGACCGGGGCCGCCAGCAGTACGGGTCCATCCCGGTGCTGGAGATGCTGGGCCGGGTGTGCCCGCCGGACGCCTTGAAGTTGCTGGCCGTAACGGAGCACGACCTGTTTATTCCGGTGCTGACTTTCGTGTACGGGCACGCGCAGTTGGGCGGACGTTCCGCGGTGATTTCATTGGCGCGTTTGCGCCAGGAGTTTTACGGGCTTGCGCCCAATCGGGAGGTCTTTCTCGACCGGGCGTACAAGGAGGCGCTGCACGAAATCGGCCACACCTTCGGACTGGTGCACTGCGCCGACCGGAGTTGTGCCATGGCGCTGGGGACGAACATCCGGCAGATCGATTTGAAGCGAGTCGCATTCTGCGCCTCGTGCGCGGCGCAGGTGCAAGTCGAGCGCCGGCCAAGGGAGTCAGAGAAATGAAAACTCACTGGCAGATATTGGTAGTGGATGACGAAGAGGTGATGTGCGAGTCGCTGGCGGCCTGGCTACGCGAGGATGGATACCTGGTGGACACCGCCGCTTCGGGGCGCGAGGCGATGGAGAAGGCGCGTGAGCGCGATTACGCCATCTATTTCGTGGACCTGAAGATGCCGGGCGGCATGGACGGCATCGAGACCATGATGCAGATCCGCCGGCTTCATACGGAAGCTTCGATCATCATCATTACGGCGTACGCCACGGTGGACACGGCCATCACGGCGATGAAGGAGGGCGCGCAGGAGTATATCGTCAAGCCGTGCAATCCCGAGGAGATTTCGCTGCTGGTCAGCCGCATCATCAAGGTGAAGAACCTGCAGCGGGAGAATACCATCCTGCGCAAGAAGCTGACGCGGCAATACTCGGTTCACGACGTGATCAGCAAGAATCCGAAGATGCACGAAATCCTGGACCTGGCGCACGAAATCTCGAGTCTGCGGAGCACGGTGCTCATTCAGGGGGAAAGCGGTACGGGCAAGGAGATGGTCGCACGCGCCATCCACAATTCGGGCGAGCGGGCGGCCAAGCCCTTCGTGGCGGTCTCGTGTGCGGCGCTGGCGGAGACGCTGCTGGAGTCGGAACTGTTCGGCCACGAGAAGGGCGCGTTCACGGGGGCTACTCAACAGAAGCACGGCAAATTCGAAATGGCCGGCGGCGGCACCATTTTTTTGGACGAGATCGGCGACATCTCACCCAAAGTCCAGGTGGATCTGCTGCGGGTCTTGCAGGAGCGCTGCTTTTATCGCGTGGGGGGCTCGGAGGAGGTGCGCGTGGACGTCCGGGTGATCGCAGCCACGCACGTGAACCTGCAGCAGGCCGTGGCCGACGGCAAGTTCCGGGACGATCTGTTCTACCGCCTGAATGTGATTGAAATCCGCATTCCGCCGCTGCGCGAGCGCCGGGAAGACATTCCGCTGCTGGCGCGCCATTTCATGGAGCGACTGTCGCACGAGTTGGGCAAGGACATCAGCGACATTTCCGAGGGCGCGCTCAAGGTTCTGATGGACTACAACTGGCCGGGCAACGTGCGGGAGTTGGAGAACGCCGTGGAGCGCGCCATGGTGACCTGCCGCAGCCGCGGGCTGACGGAGGAGGACTTTTCGTTTCTGGCCCAGAATGGCAATGCGGCGAAGAGTCCGGCCATACCAGCCGGCATAACGCTGGCCGACATGGAGAAACTGCTGATTGTGGCGACGATTCAGCGCACCAACGGGAACATCAAGGAGTCGGCCGCGGTTCTGGGGATCGACCGGTCGACCTTGTACGAGAAGATCAAGAAGTACGAGATTTCGCGATAGGCCATCCAGAAGCGTAGGCGGAACTGCGGCACCGGCTAGAAAGTGACCGGGCGGGGCAGGACGGGGACCAAGCCTCTGGCACGTCGCCAGGCCGACTCCACAGGTGATCGCCGGCGGCACGGTCATGCCGAGGCTACGGTGTTGGTCGAGGGTCCGCACGCTGTTCCGCTTCCGCCGACCTCAGCCGGGAGACAGCCAGGGAACCGGCCACGCCAACCAGGAGGTCCACGCCGGCATGCAGTACCTGCCCCGGCAGCAGGCTTCCCACCAGGACGTACAAGATCGCAAGTTGGAGGCCTACGAAAACGGAGCGCAGCATCCCCTTGGCGCCCTGATATGCGTGCCCCACTCCGAACACAATCGCGCCGGCCACGACCGCGGCCCAAGTCGAACCGGTTGCCGCCAGCAGGATGTTCACGAGCCAGCCGCGGTACAGCATTTCCTCGCAGACTCCCGCTGTCAGACACACGGCCACAAAGGCCGCCATTTCCAGGCCGCAGCGTGGCGCCAACCACCTCAGTCGGCCAACTGCCGCAATGAGAGTCGCTGCCTTTGCCAGCCGGACACGCCTCAGAACGATCGGGGACACGACGGCGAGGACCATCAGGAGGGCAAACGTCACGTCCAACGTCAGGTGTGCGTCTCCGAGACGTTCACCCGCATCGCCCGCCGAAAGCCCGTGGCGTCGCAGGATGAGCAGCATCGCGGCTGAGAGAAGCCATTGCACCGAGACGACTCTTCCGTAAAGAGTCAGTTTCATTCGCAACGGAACAGCCTGATCGCCGCGAGCCAGCAGTTGGCGAAATCGAATATAGCCCAGGGTTGGAACGACGACCGCAAGCACAATGGTAAAGACCCACGCATCCCAACACGGCAGCAGTCCGCGCCATGCGATCAGAATCCTTGGATCGATCCCGGTTGTGACCATGTCTGGGCCTCGGCCCTATTGCTGGCTGATTGTACCCCCGAAGACATATCTCGTGTGTCGAAGAGGACGACGCACCGGATCGGCTCGCAGCAGGGTTGAAAGAAAGCCTGCCAATCCGTGGTGTTTCACGCCGGGAGCGTGGGCAGCATGTCGGCGGCCAGGAAGCTTTGCAGGTTCGCGAGCGAAGTCCGCATGCCATCCACACTGCGTTCGGGGGACGTCCAGTGCGGGGCGATCTTCGAGATCACATCCTTATGCAATTCGAGGAACGCCCGGACGATTCGCGGATCGCGCCAGCCGCGGTCGGTCTCCTCCTGAATGATCGCGAGCGTCTGACCCACCGGGTAGGCAGGCTTATATGGGCGCGGGCTGGAAAGCGCATCATAGATATCGACGATTTGCAGGATACGGGCCAGCAGCGGGATCTGCTCGCCGCGGAGGCCATCCGGATACCCGGAGCCATCCCACCGCTCGTGGTGGTGGCGGATGATCGGCAGCACTGGCGCCAGCGATTTCATGTGGCGGCAGATATCTTCTCCCCGGACGGTATGACTTCGCATGGTGACCCACTCCTCCGCGGTCAATGATCCGGGTTTGAACAGGATTGAATCGGGGATACCCACCTTTCCCACGTCGTGCAGATAACCACCGCGATAGAGCGCCACCAATTGCGAGCGAGCCAGCCCCATGGCGACCCCCAGCGCTACGCCGATGAAAGCCAGCCGCTCGCAGTGCCCGCCGGTGTGGCGGTCGCGCTGCTCCACTGCCAGAGCGAGTGCGAAGAGAGTCTCCTCGGTCTCGTCGATGGCGAACTCGGTTGAGGCCGTCGCCCCGGGCGCGGCGGCGCGGTTGGACGCCGGCTTCAGCAAGGCGCGCCAGGGTTCTTGGCCGCACGCCAGGGCCGGCTTGCAGGAAGGTCGTAACCTTTTGTTTAAGGCCTGTTTATCCGACCTACCATCCATAAAACTATTGCATATATCGACCGAGCGCTGGGAAAGACTAGAGTACTACTGCAAAAATCTTCCGGTCTCAGTGCCTTACTACGTTGATCGACCGCCATCCGGAGTTTCCCGCGGCATCGTAAGCCCGAATGGTGACTGCCGTGTTGCCTACCAGCAGCGGCACGTCCGCAAACCATGTGGTGGTACCGGAGGCGCTGCCTGAATCCCCATTGGAAGTGGTCCACTTCACTGCCGTGACTCCCACGTCGTCGCTGGCCGTCCCGATGATCCGGATGGACGCCGACGTGGTGGAGACGATGGTCGTGCTCGGTGAAACGATACGGAGCGATGGCGGGGTGGTTTCCGCAATGGGTGGCTTGACAGGGGGCTGCACCGGTGGTTGGACGGGCGGCTGCACCGGTGGTTGGACGGGCGGCTGCACCGGTGGCTGAACGGGAGGTTGGACGGGTGGCTGGGTAGGCGTCTGCGAACCTGCGGCACCATAGAGGTCCCGGATTCCAGCGATGTCATCGTCGGTCAATCCGGACGAGAACCGGTAATAGGGATACATTACGGCGCCCGGATGGTCGGAATGCCCCAACCCCAGTGCGTGTCCCGCTTCGTGCAGGGCCACCGAAAACAGATCTACGCTGGCGCCGGCGTGCCAGTCCTCGTCCGCATCCAGGTGCATGTCGCCCGCGATTGGCTCGGCGTTGGGCGGCGAGGGATAGAACGTGTGGGCCAGGACACCGCCCGGCCCGTCGAAGGGATAGGCGTCGCCATGCGCGCCGCGTGCGAACAGAATGGCAATGGTGCGCACGGCGTCCGACTGCTTCCCAGGCGACAAGCTGATGTTGCCGTACTTTTGCCACTCTCCGAAGGCGCGCTCGATCTCGCCCTTCACGGCGCTCTGGTCCACCTTATCCGTCAGGGACTGAAAGAAGTACTGCAACGGCACGCTGCCGGAGGAATCCTTGGACCAGCCCCGGCCGACTTCCACGTATTGCGCGATCGGCCCTGCCTCGGTGATCGGACCAGCGCATCCCATCACCGGACTGCCCGCCACCAGGTCCGCCGACGCGGGTAAGATGTAGGCCACCAGGTCCGACGCCGCCAGCCCTGCGATGCCGCTATAGTTCCCCGCCAGCAGTAATTGGCCGGGAAGGAGGTACGGATTGGCCAGGACATCGAAGCCCTGTGCCACCGCCAAGGCGCGCTCCTGGAGCGGGTCCGCATCGGCATGGAAGAGCACCAGGTAGGCTCCCGCGGTGCTTGCGTCCAAGGCGGGTGAGATCTTATCGGCTGCTTCCAGGCGGCCCGACCAGGTGACGTCCAGTCCATCCAGGTCGACGGGACCATCGCTCGAAACCATCAGAGCCGAGTCCGGAACATATCCCAGGATGCGGATATGGCGGCGCGCCAGCTCACTCCGGATGGCCGGCCCCGGGAACGCACTGAACTGCAGGATATAGTGCGACCCAACGGGCAGGGCTTCGGCCCGTTGTGCGGCCCGGGAAAGTGGACGCACCGTCCGATTCTTGAGCCGTATGGCGCCCTGCGCCCAACCGCTCTGTCCGATCAGGAGCAATGCGATTCCTGCAGCCGCCAGTTTCATCGATCCGGTCCTCAAATACCCTTTTCGAGCTAGTTGAGAGTTTCTTGAGGCTGGAGCCACCTTATTTCTATCCGGGATGAAGCTCTTCTGGTGTACGGTGGCGATCCTGTCGTGGATCGCGACTGTTGGCGGAGCGACCGATAGCCGCGTCCCCTATCGCATCGAAACCGTGGCCGGAAGCGCCCGCATGGGCGATGGCGGACCCGCCGCCATCGCCCAGATCGGCGCCATACAGGGAATCGCGCTGGACCGGTTTGGCAATCTCTATCTCTCCGATACCGACCATCATCGCGTCCGAAAAGTAAGCAGCGCGGGTGTGATCACGACGGTCGCGGGAACGGGCGCGGCGGGCTTCAGCGGCGACGGCGGGCCGGCCACGTCGGCCCAACTCAACCTGCCATACGGGTTGGCGGTGGATCCGGGCGGGTCGGTTTACGTCGCCGACCTGGGCAACCAGCGCGTACGGCGCATCGACCCGAGTGGTGCGATCATGACCGTGGCGGGTACGGGTGCCAAGGGGTCATCCGGCGACGGCGGCCCGGCAGCGGCGGCGCAACTGGCCACGCCCCGCAACCTGGTGGTGGACGCCTCCGGCAACCTCTACATCTCGGAATTCGAGGGGCATCGAGTACGACGGGTCTCCCCGGACGGTACCATCTCGACCGCGGCCGGAACAGGAGCCGCGGGATTCCAGGGTGACGGCGCACCGGCCACCGGTGCCCAACTGAACTTTCCCGCGGGCCTGGCCCTGGACGGCTTCGGCGCGTTGTATGTGGCCGATTCCAACAACAACCGGGTGCGGAAAATCGTCCCCGGCGGCATCATAACCACGGTTCTCGGAGACTCCGGCGGCTTGGCGACCCCCCACGCAGTGGCGGTGGACAGCCTCGGAACCATCTACGTCGCCGACAGTGCCGGCACCGTGGTCTACGCTTATCCGGCAGCCGGCAAACCGAGCTTGTTCGCGGGTGGGTGGTTCCGAGGTTTCCAGGGAGATGGCGGCCCGGCCGCGGAAGCCGAACTCACGAATGTGCTCGATCTCGCCCGAGACCTCAGCGGCAACGTCTTCCTGGCGGACGACGTGCGCGTCCGCAAGGTGGACCTCCAGGGCAAGATCCAGACCGTGGCGGGTGACGGCTACTATCACGCCGTGGGGGATGGCGGCAGCGCCACCGACGCGCTGCTCCATCTGCCGTCCGCAGTTGCGTTGGACCAGGCGGGCAATCTCCTGATTGCAGACACAGGCACCCAGCGTGTGCGACAGGTGCTCCCCTCGGGGACCATCGCCACACTGGCTGGAGTTGGGGAGCCGGTTTGGTGGATCGCCCTGGAGCAGATCCCCGCGGCATCCGCCGGCCTGAATCTTCCCATGGGCGTGGCGGCAGATCCCCAAGGGAACATATTCATTGCGGATACCTATAACCACCGCATCCGGAAGGTAGGCACCGACGGGCTCATGGTCACCGCAATGGGCACATCGGACGGGGGAATCGGCCCCGACGGCCTGCCGCCCACCCAGACCCAGTTACGCGGGCCGCAGGCGGTTTGTCTCGACCGGGCGGGTGTCCTGTATGTCGTGGACACCTCCAATCACCGGGTCTTGCGGGTGGCTTCGAGCGGCCTGGTGGAGAGCGTCGCAGGCACCGGTTTCCCGGGCGATACGGGCGACGGCGGGCCGGCTCGCGCGGCGCAACTCAACCAGCCCAGCGCCTGCGCCTTGGATTCCTTCGGCAACCTGTTCATCGCGGACACCTGGAACCATCGCATCCGCAAGGTGACGCCAGCCGGAGTCATCACTACCGTGGCGGGCAAGGGCGATGCGGGCTTCTCGGGCGACGAAGGCCCGGCGGCGGCGGCGCGGATTCAAGCGCCGCGCGGGGTGGCGGTGGACGACAGCGGCGACATCTACCTGGCCGACACTGCCAACCATCGCATCCGGCAGGTGACTCCCGACGGGGCGATCCACACCATCGCGGGCCAGGACGCCGCCGGCTTCAAAGGCGATGGGGGGCCGGCGACGGCGGCGCTCCTCTATTCTCCCGGTGGCCTGTTTCTGGACGGCTTGGGCGCGCTCTACTTCGCTGACACGGGCAACGACCGCGTACGCCGTTTGGCGCCGGGAGCGCTGGGGATGTCCGACCCCGTGGCAAATCCGCTCGCGCTTTCCCCGGCCAATGCGGCCAGTCTGCGGCCGGGCCCTTTGGCCCCGGGTGAGTTCGTGGTCCTTTCCGGAACGGCCTGGGGCCGGATTCCGCAGTAGCCGGCACGTTCGATTCGGGGATGCTCCCCAACCAGTTGGCCGGCTCGGAAGTGCGCTTCGACGGCCTCGCCGCACCGCTATTCTACGTACAGTCGAGCCAGATGGCAGTGTTGCAACTTTCAAGCGGCGGCACAAGAGAGGCACGATGCCGGCGTCGCATCAGATTGCAATCTGGAACAGCCCAGCGATGAAATGGAGTTGGCGAACAATCTGACCGGCGCCCACCCACCTCGCTTGCCCCTTCCGAATCGCGTGCACCGCTTCGTAACCTTGGATCGTGCGGTTGGCTCCCCAGAACGAACGGAAGCCTTGGCTCGCTCGCACGCGTCGCTTGATGGCCCGATGATCTTGCTCCAAGATGTGATTAAGGTATTGCACCGGCCGCAGTCGACATCGACGCCGCAGTGTGCCTTCTGACTTCAGCGCTTCAATTCAACGACTGGTGGGTAGGAAGGATTCTGGTCCACGTTGATTTACCCGCGGCGGTGGGTGGTTCGGTGAACACAATGCCTTTTGAAAGAACCGCTTGGCGGCTGCTGCATCGCGCTTGGCCGAGAGCAGAAAATCGATGCTGGCACCGGCCGAGTCCACGGCCCGATCCAAGTACGCCCATTTGCCTGTTACCCGCGGGGTGCCTAAGCTAAGGTGGTCGGATTAAACCGGCGCTGGACGCGACGTTACGGGAGGGCAAAGAATCCCAGCCCGCGGTTATTTCCTGCCGCGCGCTTCGTGTTGTTCGCGGAGGAAGCGTGGGTCGTCCATGCGCGGGCTGTCGGGCGCCGGATCGAGCGGGTCCTTCACTTTAGCCGGGTCGAAGAGGGCAGGATCGATGGGGAGCACGCGGTAAGGCGCGAAGTCCGGCTCGCCGCCGAAGCAGTCGCTCAGATCCGAAGCGGCCGCATCGAACAGGTTCAACGGCGGCAGCCCCAGCAGGCGGAAGATCGTCTTCAGCAGGCCGGGGAAGCTGGAATTCACGTGCGACGCGTAGTTTTTGCGCGCGTAGGGGCTCACCACCATCAGCACGGTGCGGTGCGAATCGACGTGGTCCACGCCGCTCTGTGCATCGTCTTCCGTGACGAAAATGGCCATCTCACGCCACCAGGGGGTTTGCGAGAGAAACTCCACGATGCGGCCCAGCGCGTAGTCGTTATCGGCGATGTAGGACGCCATGTAGGGATACCCATCTTTGGCGCGCACGCGGGCGGTGTGGTCCTGGGGCAGGTGAATGTAAGTGAATTGCGGGAAGGGCTCGACGCCATCCACATACTTCTGCCGGACCTCGGAGATGAATTGCGAGGCGCGGTACTGGTCCGGGATGTTGGTGTTGAACTGCGGGTACTCGCGCGAAGTGTTGCGGTAAAGCGGCTCGGGCATGGGCACGTTGGTGAGATAGCGCGCCCCGGTGGGCTTCATGCCGGGCTCCTCCTCCACGCCCGCCAATTCGAAGCCCTCGCCATAGTTGCGGAAGGAGATGCCGTGCCGGTCGAGGTGATGCCAGATGGCGCCGGCCTCGAGCTGCTCCTCCGGATGCACGGACGAATTGGATTGGGCGAAGGACAGGCGCCCGGGCGCCTTGGTCGGGAACCGGAATTCCTTCTCCCCTCCGTAGGAGGCCATTAGCGAGCTTTCGGTCCAGGCATTGGGGTAGGAGCCGACCAGCCAATGGTGGCCATCCACGCTGACCTCAGAGTCGGCATAGAAGTTGTCGCTGAAAGCGAAGCGGCTGGCCAGTTCGTGGTGGTTCGGGCTGACGTTGACGTTCTTCAGCACGGGCGGCGGTGGCTGCGAGCGGCGATCGGGGTTCACGGTGGCGTTGCGGCCGAAGCGCGCCAGGGCGGCGGCGCTCGCCACAGGTCCGTTGGAGGCGTTTGGAATATCGCCGAACATTTCGTCGAAGGTGCGGTTCTCCTTGACGATGAGGACAACGTGGCGGATGCCCACGGGCAGTGCCGGCGCCTCCTCCCGGGATGGCGTGAAGCCGGCGTTGCGCATGACCCGATCGGTGAGCGCGCTGATTTCCTCCGCCTTGGGGAGCGGGAAAACCGAGATCGAGCCGCGGCGGAAACTGCCCTGGAAGGTGTCCCGGATCGCCGGATCGCCGTTGGGCCCGGTGCCGTGGCCCTTGGCATTGACCACGTACACCGTGCCGCCATCCACCGCCGCGCGGGTAGGGAACCAGCCGACTGGCAGATGACCGATCAGGCGCATGTCGCGGGTGTCGATGACACCGACCGCGTTGATGCCCGCCTCGGCCACCAACAGCCACTTCGCGGGAGCGTACCAGGTCAGTCCGATGGGCAGGACGCCGCGCAGTTTGTCCAGCCCGGGGACCCTGATCGGGATGGTGGTTTGAACACGATTGGTACGCGCGTCCACCACCGTCACGGAATCGTTGTGCCCGTTGCTGACGAAGACGTATTCGCCGGCCACCGCGACTCCTGACGGGCTGCTGCCCCCCAGGCTGTCCTCTCCAAACGGCAGACCGGTACGGACGAGCGCTTGAAGCTTCGGCGCCGCCGGCCGGGTCAGGTCGATCACCGCCAGGGAGTTGGATTCGGGCACGTTGGGATCGCCCAGGCCGGGCACATCGACGGGTCCCTTTTCGGTATCGCGGCGCGCTCCCGCCGCCGCCTCGGGCGAGGGAAAGCCAAAAGCGGGGAACGGCAGGCCGGTCTCCAGCGCTCCTTTTCGAGTGGCGCCGGGCACCGGCTTATACTCGAACATCCCGATGTTGGTCACATAGGCCTTCCGTCCGTCGGCCGAGAGGGCGATCGAGAACGGCAGCCGGCCCAGCCGCAGCGATGCCAGAATGTGGCGCTTGCGCGTGTCGATGGCCACCAGGCGGAAGTTGGCCTGGTCCACCACATAAAGCAGGCCGCGTGCGCGGTCCAGCGCCAGGTCTCCGGCGTAGCTGTCCGCGAATCCTCCCTGGTTCAAATCGAAGACGTGCTTCCTGGCTCCGCTTCGCGGGTCGATCAGGCGGACGCGGCCGGAGTCGCCTTCCGAGGCGTAAAGCTCGTCTTCGCCGTTGAAGGCCAGCCCCATGAAGACGCTGTGCCAGTCGTCCTCTTCGGGCTCGGTGGCCGGTTCCCTCCGTTTCTGCGGAGCGATCCACTGGCGGACGTTCCAGGAGCCGTTTTCTTTTCGGAGAACGGTCAGTGAGTAGCGGTCGGGGCCTCCGTTGGCTGAAACCACCAGGTTGCCGCCAGGGCTGATAGCCAGGCCGAACGGTCCAGGCCCGGTGGTGTACTGCTGGCCCAGGGAAGCGACGAAGCGGCCGCCCGGAAGGACGCTCTCCGCGCCGGGCCGGCGGAGGGCGGAGCGATTGCCGGCGGGAGCGGTGTAGTCGGCGGCCAAAAGGTGGAAACAGAGAAAGCCGGCGAGAAGGCCGGCTGTAACCAGGATTGGCCGCCCTAATGGCTGGGGTGATGTGGGCGGCCAGGCTTCAGCCTGCCTGTCAGATCTGTTCGAAGTAGCGCTTGCGCTCCCAATCGGTGACCGCGGCGTCATAAGCGTCTTGCTCCGTATGAAAGAAGTGGGAATAATGTGCGGCCACCTCGGCGCCGAGCGCCTCGCGCACGAACTCGGACGATTCGAAGCAGGTGGTAGCATCGCGGAGCGTTGCCGGGATGGCCCGGACGGCCTTGGCCGCGTACATGTCGCCTTCGAAGATCGGCGGCGGCTCGGTCCGCCGGGCGATCCCATCCAGGCCGGAAGCCAGGGACGCCGCGAAGCAGAGATACGGGTTGCAGTCGGCGCCCGGAATGCGGCACTCGATGCGCAGGCTGGGGCCCTTGCCCACCACGCGGAAGCTGGCCGTGCGATTGTCATAGCTCCAGGCCAGACGGGTGGGCGCCCACGATCCCGAGCGGTAACGCTTGTAGGAATTCACCGTGGGCGCGTAGAACACCATGAACTCCGGGACGTGAGCGATCCAGCCACCGAGAAACCACCGGAAGACCTCGCTGCACCTCACGGGACCAAGCGGGTTTGGGCCTTCCATGATGCTTTGGCCATCCCTCCACAGGCTCAGGTGGAGGTGGCAGCTCGAACCGGCCTGGGGCGAATCGAATTTGGCCATGAAAGTGACGCTCATCCCCAACCGGTCGGCGACTTCCTTGAGGCATTGTTTGAAGATGACGTGGCGATCGGCCATGGTGAGCGCATCGCTGTAGCGCAGGTTCAATTCGTGCTGCCCTTTGCCCCATTCACCCTTGGAACATTCCACGGGAATGCCCGACTGGGTGAGGTGGCGACGCACGGCCCCGTTCAGGGCTTCCTCGCGCGTGCCCTGTAGGACGTGGTAATCCTCCAGGTACCATCCGGCAGGCTCCAGGGAGACATATGCGGCCGCGGCCGCCTGCCGGTAGGACTGGTTGAAGATGTAGTACTCCAGTTCCGAGCCAGCCATGGCCTGGAACCCCATGGCGGAGGCGCGTTCGACCTGCCGGCGCAGGATGGACCGCGGCGCTTGGGCGAGCAGCCCAGGCGCGTCGCGCGGGGTCAGGTCGCACACCACCAGCGCGGTCTTTTCGAGCCAGCTTGCGGCGCGCAGGGTGGCCAGGTCGGGAACCATATGGAAATCGCCGTATCCGCGTTCCCAGCTTGCGAGTTGATAGCCGGGCACGGGGTTCATGTTCATGTCCACGGTCAGCAGGTAGTCACAGGCATGCGTACCCTGCTGCGCGTTTTCCAGAAAGAAGCGGGCGTCCAGGCGCTTGCCTAACGGACGCCCGTACAGGTCGGTGAACGTCAGGAGAACGGTGTCGATCCGCCCATCGTCCACCGACTGGCGCAAGTCATCGAGAGAGAGCATTCGCTCAGAACTCAAATCGTAGCGCGAACGATCCCACGCGGTTGCCGCCGCTATCGGCGCCGCGCGCGGTGGTGGTGCGGCCAAAGCTGATGCTGGTGATGTTTGTGCTGGGATCGTTCAGGTTCACGTGGTTCAACACGTTGGTGAACGAGGCTTCGAATTTCAGCTTCTTCTTCTCGGCCAGCCGGAATTCCTTCGCCAAAGCGGTGTTCAGGTTGAAAGTTCCGGGACCGAGCAGGGTACCCACGCCGGCATTGCCGAAGCGTCCGATGACGGTGGCGCAACTGTACTGGTTGGAGGCGCCGGGCGTGCGTCCCGGACAGACAAAGGCCGTGCGATCCCAGTAAAGGTCGGCTGTGGGGTTCGAAAGGAGCGGGCTGGTGCCGACGGCGTCGGGTCGCTGAGTTCCGCGGGAATCCCCGCCGGTGCCGGATGGGTCGCCGCCGCTCATGGTCGGGGTCAGGAAGGTGCCGGTCTGCATCAGCACAATCCCGCTGAAGCGCCAACCGCCCACAATGGCATCGGCAACGCCGTTCATGCTGTTGCCGATGCTACGTCCTCTCCCGAATGGCAATTCATACACCAGCGAAGTGACCCACCGCTGACGCCGCACCTGAGCCACGTTTCCGCGGTCGAGGCGACGATTGAGCGAGTTGGTGACTCGGCCGCCGCCGGTGTCGCCCGACCACCCGGTAGGCGCGGGTCCGCCGGCATCGCTGAGGTCCTTGGCCCAGGTCCACGCGCTGTTCATGGTCAACCCGCTCTTTGTCTGGTGCCGGAATTCGGTCTGCATCGAGCTGTAGATGGCGTTGGCGCCGGTGTCCCGCGTGTAGATGCGCCCCCAATACGGGAAGGGACGGTCCGTGAGCGGACGCTGCGCATAGGGCGTGGTGGAGGGCTGCGGTTGGTTGAGGTCCGGCGCCCAGGGCAGTTGCACGGAGCGCAGCCCAATGTAAGAGATCCGCAGCCCGCTGTTCCATCCCAGGTCGCGTTCCACGCTCATGTTCCATTGCAGGGAGTAGGGGTCCTTGAAGTACGGATCGTTGGCCGTGCCGAAGTACGCCTGACCGTACGGCGTGGAGGTAACTCCCGTGCCGTTGGTGGAGGCCTGCGGCAGTCTGAACAAGGGCACGCCGTTCTGGATATCGTTGCGGAACTCGCGCACGTCGGAACTGCTGATGCCCGTCAACGAATAGAACACGTCCCCCAAGATGGTCATGGTGAATCGTCCGAAGCCGCCGCGAATGACGGTCTTGGTGCCGCCAAACGGACGGTAGGCGAATCCCAAACGGGGATTGAAATCCTTCCATTGGGTGAAACGCAGCGTTCTCGGCCAGTCCGCCTTGTCGGATTGCAGGAAGGGTGTGCAGGGGATGCCATTCCAGGAAGGTCCGGGACACGCATTGATCGACTGGAGAAAGCCGGGAGCGGTAATATCCAGCGCCTGCTGGGTGTTGGGCACGATGACGCGGCCAGTGAGCGGGACCGAACGGTCGAAGTTGGTGATATCCGACCCCGTGTCCCAGAAGGGCGGATGCACTTCCCAGCGCAGCCCATATTCGAGGGTCAGATTGGAACTCACTTTGAAGCTGTCCTGGGCAAAGAAGCCGAAATGCCAGGCGATGCCGTCGTTATCCTGCTTCACGGATGCGTACGAGGAGTCCCACGGGATACCCAGCAGGAAGTCGGCTACATCCGACCCGGAGTAGCGGCCATCGAAGGCGAAATTGCCGTAGTTGTCGCTGCCGGTGAAACTGAGGGCGGTTTGCGCCCGCAACCGGCGCGCGTCGCCGCCGAATTTCAACGTGTGCCGCCCCTTGACCCAGGTGAGGTTGTCATTCCACTGGTAATTGTGGGAGAAGGTGAACCCAGCTTTGCCGTAGCCGAAATTCGAGGTCGCGCCGCCGAAGCTGAACGAGGGGAGGCCGTTGAAAGTAAGCGGCGGCATGTTGAGCAGGCCGAAGGTTCCGGTGATCGCCTTGCCGTCAAAGCCGTAAGAGGTTGCGCTGTTGCTGTTGCTGAGGCCGAACCGGAATTCGTTCAGCAGGTTGGTGGTGATGGTGTAATTGTGCGAGATCACCATGGTGCGGCTGTTGTTATAGGAGGTGCTCGGAGGCAGGGCGAAAGACAGGGGAGACGTTGTGTTCTGGTCCTTCCAGCTTAACCTTCCGAAGATCGACTGCTTGCTCGTCAGGATCTCGTCGATGCGGGCGTCGGTTTGCCAGGAAGTGGTCGGGTTCGCGGCGTTCGCCCGGTAGTTAGAGGACTGCTGAACCGTGGTGGGACCGAAGTTGACCGCCGGATAGAAGGCCAGCACCTTCTGGGTTACCGGATTGAGCTGCGAGGTGGGGATCTGGTTATTGGGGTACGCCACGCCGGTGGTCGGGTCCTTGACCGTGCCTTTCTCGTTGCTGAAATCCCCGGCGCGCTGGGCCGCGGTGGGTACGGTGAGTTGCAGACTTGCGCCGGTGCGGTACTGCATGTCTTCGAAGGTGACGAAGAAGAACGTACGGTTTCGGATCAAGCGCCCGCCGAGGTTGCCGCCAAAGTCATTGGCGGTCTTTTGCGGCTTGGACGTGGCTCCGAACGCTGTGGCATCGAATGCCCGGTTCTGAAGATATTCAAATAGCGCGCCATGGAACTCGTTGGCGCCACCGCGGGAGGTAGTGGTGATATCTCCTACCTGGGCGAATTCGGCGTTGTTGCCCACCGCCTGCACCTTCATCTCGGCAATCCCATCGGCCGAGGGAAACAGGTGGCTGAGAGGGCTGTTGGAGGCGGTACTGACGGTGGAAATCCCGTCCAGCGAGACTTCCGTTTGGGAAGGAAGGGCGCCCTGCACCGCGTAGCCGTAGCCATTGTCGCTCTGCACGCCTGGCTGGTAGGCCAGAACGCTGAGCGGGCTGGTGCTTCCCCTGCCGCGATAGTTGATGGGCAATTCCAGCACCTGCTGGGTCCCCAATGACGACGCGATGGTGGCCGTGTCCGTAGTGACCACGGCCGCTGTCCCCGAGACATTGACGGTTTCGGTTACCTGGCCCAGTTCCAGGACGATGTTGACGCGCAGCGTCTGTCGGGCCATCAACTCCAGCCCAGTGGTTCTGAATGTCTTGAATCCGCCTGCCTCGGCCGTCACCGTGTAGGTGCCGGCCTTCAGGTTCAGCGCCTCGAAGTTCCCCTGCGGGTCCGTCGAGACGTTGTGGGAGGTGTTCTCTCCCTGGTTGGTGATGACGATTTTAGCCTGGGGCACGACCGCGCCGCTCGCATCCGTTACCGTTCCCAAGATCGTGCCGAAGGTGGATTGCGCCGATAGCAACAAGGGCGCCGTTAGCAGCAAAGCTGCAATTCTCCAATGTTTGTGCATGGTTACTGACCCCTTTCGTTGTCGCCTAAATCGCGGTTGCAAATCGAAACTGGTATGGCTCAGATCAACTATACGCCACACCCTCCTGTGTTACAATGGCGCTCCGCTTGCTAAAGCCCAGCCGGGCCGAAAGGTGCGATGCCTCGAGTTAGAGTCGTCTCCTTTGATCTCTGGGACACGGTGTTTATCGATGACTCCGACGAACCCAAGCGATCCCGGCAGGGCCTTGCGCCCAAAAGGGTCGAACGCCGGGATCTGGTACAGCATTTTCTGGCTCGTCATGCTCCGGTGGAGCGGGCGCTGGTGGACTGCGCCTATGACACCGCCGACGCGGCCTTCCGGCAGGTATGGCACAACCAGTACGTCACATGGCCGGTAGAGGTGCGGCTGCGCATGGTGCTGGCCGGTTTGGACCGCGAATTGCCGGAAGGCGAGTTCCGGGAGCTGGTACGGATGCATGAGGACATGGAACTGGGTGTGCGTCCCGACCTCGTACCGGGAGCCGCGGAGGCCGTTAGGTTGCTCCACCAGGGATACACTCTGGCGGTGGTGTCGGACGCCATTTTCTCGCCCGGCCGCGCCCTGCGCGAGCTGCTGGCGGGGTACGGCTTGATGGATCTCTTTTCGGCTTTCGTCTTCTCCGACGAGGTTGGCCGCTCGAAACCCGCCCCGGAGATGTTCCTGCGCGCCGCGGAGCTGGCGGGGTGCCGTGCCGAAGAGATCGTTCACGTCGGCGACCGCGAACACAACGATATTGCAGGCGCCAAAGACGCGGGCGCGCGGGCGGTGCTGATGACGGCGGCCGTTGACCGCGGCAGCGCCCACACTCGCGCCGATGCCGTGTGCCGGAATTTTGCGCAACTTCCTGAAATCATCGGGGCGCTCGATGGAGACACTTATGCCATCCACACTTCGGTTTCTGATCATTGACGGCTACCCGAAAGCCAGCCGCGACGACTTCGACGTGGTGGGGATGAAGCACGCCTGGCTGCTGTACGCCGAGATGCTGAACAAATATCTGCCCGAGGCGGAGTACTGCCTGTGGCTGCCGAGCGACAACCCTATACCTCCGGACGGGTTGGGACCGGAACACTACCAGGGGATCCTTTGGACCGGCTGCAATCTTACCATCTACCATCTGGACAATCCCTGCGTGACCCGCCAGATCGACTACGCCAAAAATAGCTACGAGGCCGGCACTCCGGGGTTCGGCACATGCTGGGGGTTGCAAATGGCGGCCGTGGCGGCGGGCGGCGAGGTGCGGGCCAATCCGCGGGGGCGCGAGATGGGACTCGCGCGCAAAATCCGGCTTACTGAAGAGGGGTTGCACCATCCCATGCTGGAAGGGAAGCCTCCGGTGTATACCGGCTTCATCAGCCATCTGGACGAGGTGACGCAACTCCCGCCGGGAGGCACGCTGCTGGCCACCAACGATTTCACGCATGTCCAGGCTCTCGAGGTGAAGCACCAGAAGGGGACTTTCTGGGCCACCCAGTATCATCCGGAGTACGATTTGCATGAGGTGGCGCGCCTGATTATGGCGCGGGAGCCCAGACTGATCCGGGAAGGTTTCTTTGAGACGCACGAAGACCTGGTCGGGTACGTAGAGAAGCTGGAAGCGCTGGCCCGCGATCCGGCGCGGAAAGATCTGCGCTGGCAGCTCGACATTGACGACGACGTGCTTTCGGACCAGGTGCGCCAGATCGAGTTCCGTAGCTGGATCGACAAACTGGTGCTGCCGCTGGCGGCAGGAAAGTAGTTGACTATGTTCGACGAGATCACCACATTTTCCTTTCCCACGAAAATTCTGTTCGGATGCGGGGCTGTGCGGCGTCTTCCGGCCTGCCTCGAAGAAACCGGGATTCACAAGCCGCTGGTTGTCACCGATCCGGGCGTGCGCGCCACCCCGGCGTTCACCGCCGTCGCGTCTGCGCTGGCGGAAGCCGGTTTGCCATTCGAGGTCTTCTGCGGCGTGCACGGCAACCCCATCGAAGAGGACGTGCTCGAATCGGCCGGACTCTACCGCTCCGCCGGTTGCGACGGGGCCATCGGGCTGGGCGGCGGGAGCGCCCTGGACGTTTCCAAAGCGGTGGTGGTCATGGCGCGGCATGAGGGCGCCCTGACCGAACTCGAATGGCAGGCCGGCGGCTTGGAGCGGATGACCGGGCCGTACGACCCCATCATCGCGATTCCGACCACCTCCGGAACCGGCAGCGAGGTGGGGCGAGCCTCTGTGATCACCTCGCACAAGCTGGGGCGAAAGATCATCATCTTCAGCCCGTGGCTGATGCCCAAGCGCGCCATTCTCGACCCGGAACTGACCGTAGGGCTGCCGCCATTCCTCACGGCGGCGACCGGCATGGACGCCTTCACTCACTGCCTGGAGAGCCTGACGTGCCCGGTATTCCATCCGCTGTGCGACGCCATCGCCATCCACGGGCTGGAACTGGCGATCCGTTACCTCGAGCGGGCCACCCGCAACGGCAAGGATATCGAGGCACGGGGAAATATGCAGGTGGCGGCGACCATGGGAGCGATTGCCTTCCAGAAGGACCTGGGTGCGACGCACTCTCTGGCGCACCCCCTCTCGACGGAATTCGGTCTGAATCACGGACTGGCCAATGCCTTGTGCCTGCCCGCGGTGATGCGCTTCAACCTGGCGCCGGCGGCCAGTCACTACGCCCGGCTGGCGGGTCTGTTCGGCGTACCCACGCACCAGATGATGGAGATCGATGCCGCGGCAAAGTCGGTGGCGGAGGTCGAATCGATGATCGGGCGCATTGGAATCACGCCCGGCCTGAGGAACCACAAGGTGCCCCGGGAGAGTCTCGGCCCGCTCTCCGCCAAGGCGTTTGAGGATTCCTGTCACCGAACCAATATCCGGCCCTGCACCGAGGACGATCTGTTGCGGCTCTATGAGGAGAGCTGGTGAGGAGAGACGTATGAGCGAAACATCCGTTTACAACCTGATCAATCCGGCCAACGAGACGGTCTTTCGCAGCATCGAGCCAACGCCGGAGGCGGAGTTGGAATCGATACTCCGCCGCATGCGTGCCGCGCAGCAACGGTGGCGCGAGGTCCCCGTCGAGGAGCGAGCGGACATCTGCCGCCAATTCATCGATGCCTTCCGGTCCATGAAGGAGCCGGTCGCCCTGGACATCACGCGCCAGATGGGAAAGCCCGTGGGCCAGGCGCGCCACGAGGTAGACACCATGCTGGACCGCGCCCAGACCATGGTGCGGCTGGCCCCTGGTTCGTTGCAGGACGACATGCTCCCGCCGAAGGAGGGATTCCACCGGTTCATCCGGCACGAGCCGCTGGGGATCGTGCTCGACATTCCTGCCTGGAATTACCCGCTGCTGATCGCGGTGAACGTGGTGGTCCCCGCTCTTCTGGCAGGCAATGCGGTGCTGATCAAGCACGCGCGCCTGACGCCGTTGTGCGGGGATGCGTTCGCGGAAGCTTTCCGCAAGACCAGCCTGCCGCCGGACCTGATAGCTTCCATTCATGTGAGCCACCCCACCATCCGCAAGCTGATTGACACGCGCGCGGTGGATTTCATTTCGTTCACCGGCTCGGTGGAGGGCGGCCGCCAGGTATATCAGGAAGCATCCACCCAGTTGCTCGACATGGGCCTCGAGCTCGGCGGCAAAGATCCCGCCCTGGTTTGCGAGGACGCGAATTTCGACTTCGCGGCGGCCAACCTGGTGGACGGCGCCTTCTACAATGCCGGGCAGAGTTGCTGCGCCATCGAGCGCATCTACGTGATGCGGCCCCTGTTTTCGCGGTTCGTCGATGCCTATGTGGCCGAAGTGGAGAAGTACAAGGTAGGAGACCCGGAGGATGAATCGACAACCATGGGGCCGCTGGCGCAGCGCAAGGCGGTGGACTTCATGGAGTTCCAGGTGGGCCAGGCGGTCAGCCGGGGCGCCAGGGTGCTGACGGGCGGCCGGCGGCTGCCCGGTCCCGGGTATTATTTCCAGCCCACGGTGCTGGTGGATGTCGATCACAGCATGAGCGTGATGATGGAGGAAAGCTTTGGGCCAGTGATCGGAATCATGCCGGTGGACACGGAGGAGGAAGCCATCCGGCTGATGAACGACAGCCCGTACGGCCTGACAGGTTCCATCTGGACCGAAGATATGGCGCGGGGCGAGAAACTGGCGCACCGGACGGCGGCCGGCACGGTCTACGTGAACCGCTGCGACTACCTGGATCCGGAGCTGGCGTGGGTGGGCATTAAGGACAGCGGACATGGCTGCACGCTCTCGCACCTGGGGTTTCAATACCTGACGCGCCCCAAGAGCTTCCACCTGCGGACGCGGACGGCCAACTGAATGGAGCAGGAGAAGAGCCTCGACCGGGCTTATCGGCCGTGGCAGATCCGTATTTTCTCGGCCACGTGGCTCGCCTACGCGGGCTACTACTTCTGCCGGAAGCCGTTCTACGTGGTCAAGGCCGACATGTCGGGCGCGCTCGGCTTGTCTACCATCCAGCTTGGCCACCTGGGGACTGCCTACCTGGCCGCCTACGCCGCCGGGCAGTTTTCGAGCGCCTACTTCGGGAAGAAGCTGGGGCCAAAACTCCTGCTGATCGCGGGCATGGGGATTTCGGCCGCCTGCAATTTCGTCTTCGGCGCCGCCAACGGCTTCTGGACGCTCATGCTTTTCCTGGCGATCAACGGCCTGGCGCAGGGGACGGGCTGGCCGGGTTGCATCGGGAGCCTGGCGTTCTGGTTCCGCAGGGAGCAGCGGGGCAGCATCCTGGGGGTCTGGTCCACCTGCTACCAACTGGGCTCGCTGGTCTCGACCTCATTTGCCGCTTACATGCTGGGGCGCGCGGGATGGCGGTGGTCCTATTTCGGGAGCGCGCTGGTGCTGCTGGTGATCTGGGCCGTGGTGCTGCTTCTCCACCCGAACCGGCCGGAGAGCGTGGGGCTGCCGCCGTTGGGCGACGAGGCGGAGAGTGCCGCGCCCACAGGCAAGGCGGAGAAGGCTGAGGGGCTCGGCTGGACTCCCGACGTAATCGGCAGCGTCCTGACCATGGGGGTCATTTACTTCACCATCAAGTTCCTGCGATACGCGCTGTGGAGCTGGGCGCCTTTCTTCCTGCGGCAGAATTTCGGGCTCTCGGGTGACCGGGCGGGCTACCTGTCAACCGTATTCGAGCTCTGCGGATTCTTCGGGGTGATCGCTTCCGGGGTGGCTTCCGACAAACTCTTCCACGGGCGCCGCGCGTTTATTGCGTTCGCCATGCTGGCCATGATGACGCTCTCGTTCGTGCTCATGGCGACCATGGGTGCAACCAGCGTGGTGTTCTTTACCGTCTCGATGGGTTTGGCGGGGTTCATGCTCTTCGGCCCCGATGCGTTGCTCTCGGGAGTGGGGGCCATCGACGTTGGATCGAAGCGCGGCGCGTTGGCGGCCGCCGGGATCATCAATGGGATAGGGTCGATCGGCCCCATTTTCCAGGAAGAGATCATCGGCTGGATGTACAAGGCTTTCGGGCACCGGCTGTTTCCCATCCTGGCGATGCTGGTGTGCATGGCGGCCGCGGGCACCTTCGTGACCTTTCTGCTTTGGCTGCGGGCGCGAAGGGGGAAAGTGAACCTGTAAGCGCGAGTGTTGGCAGGCGTCCGACATGCGGCCGCTCAGGGCCTCTGGAAGTTTCTGCCTCTCGGAAATCCCGATGTGTCCGAGAGGATGAGGTTTGCAGTTCGTCCACCGACTGTGTCCCCCGATGCTCACGATCCTGTTGACGCTCCTAGCTAGCCACACTGGTTTTGATGTTGCACAGTCGCGCGGACGGGGAACGTGGCTCTCCAGCACCAGATCGGCGTTCTGCAGCGCCGCAGAAGACGGCCGTTGGCCCCTGTCGCCGGACCTCAATCGTGAAGGCACCTTCTACGACGGGCAGCGCCCGCGCGCTGATCTCCACCTGGATGTGCGTCCACAAGCACCACGGCAGGAAGGCTGCAGAGACCGCGGCCGTCACACCCAGAGCGACAAGCAGCGAGCACATGACCAGATACGTCCTTTCTTTGGTCTCCCGGTTTCGCGTTTCTGCGGATCTGGTCAGTATGATCGGTGGCCGCGCCGGTGGGTCCCCACCATGATGTACCCGGTCGTCATCCCGTTTGGGTTTGAGTGGGATCTGCAGCACTACTCGGGCGATGAGTGGCTCTCCGCCGCCGGGCGGCTGAAGCCGGGCGTAACATTCTCGCAAGCCGATGCGAATTTCGCACAACTCACCGAGAGTCTGAAACCGATCTGGCGGGCCGAGAAGCTGAATAAGGATAACCTGAGGGGCCTGCTGATTCCGGCGAATGAATCGCGCTTCCCGCCCGAAAAGCGACATACGGTCACCACGTTTCTGGCAATGCTGATGGCGGTAGTGTCGCTAATCCTGCTGATCGCCTGCTCGAACGTGGCGAGCCTGATGCTGGCCAGAGCGGTGAAGCGGCAGAGAGAAATCCGCGCGCGACTGGCGTTGGGGGCACGGCTGTTCCAGCAACTGCTGACCGAGGGGCTGTTGCTCTCATTGGCGGGCGGCGCGGCGGGACTGGCCATCGCGCTCGCGACCACGCGATTTCTCGCCGGTTTCCGGGCCTTCGGCCTGCAATTGTTGGGTACCGGCATCGACGGCCGAGTGGTGGCCGTCGCGTTCGGCCTCTCCGTGCTGACAGGCGTAGTCTTCGGTTTGATGCTTCTGCGCCAGGTGTCACATTTAGAGGTGGCGCCCGCTCTCAAAACGGAGAGCTCACGGCGCTGGCACACAGGCACGAATGCCCGTGTTACAACGCGGAACCTTCGCGATGAAGCGGAGAAGAACCCAAAAGGAGAGCGGACCGGAATCGACTTGCCGACGGTACGTAGAGCGTGTTGCCAGAAGACACACAGGCAAGAATGCCCGTGCCACCGGTGCTCAATTCACCACGACGGGACCTGGGGACCTCAGGCTGGCGCCATCGAACAGTCTCTCGGTTGTGTCGCGCACACCGGACTCGGGCCAAGCTATTTGAACGGCATATCCATTCTCCGAGATCCATTGGTCGTGCAGCCACCGGAACTCGGCCGCGTCATCCCAGTCTCGCATCGCAACCCGCAACCTCGTCTCGGTGATGGAAAGGACAACGCCTTCCACATCCAATCCGGAGGGGTAGTAAATGGTGATCTGCATAGGTCCGTCAGGGTAGTAGGAGCAGTTGTGACTTCATCTCACAAGTTTATGAGAATCAGATTTTCGTATAAGTACTGAGAGTTCATATCAGTACTGAGAGTTCCAGGACGATATCCTGACTATGTCCGACGAGCCGGAAAGTACCAGCCTGGAACGTGGGGACCCTGCCCCGCTGCGACGTACCCGCACGCCACCACGATCAGAAACACGGTAAGCACGGCGCTGTCGTTGAGGTTCACTTCAAATACACCGCTGACCATGATTCCGATCACTGCGGCGATCCCGCCATGCAGCAGAAACCGCGCGTCACTGCGGCCCTCGGGAAGTCTCTGAAGGGCGTGAAAGAAATCATAGAGGATCGTCAGCAGCATCCATATCATCATCAGCATGGTCGGGATGCCGCGTTCGGCGGCGAACTGGAGATAGAAGTTATGCAGGTGCTGATAGAATCCGGAAGGCAGGGGCCGAGGCGTATCGGGCGGCAGGTAATCCAGGAAGTGGTATTTCGTCTCATCCAGCCCGATGCCCAGCCAGGGATGCGCCTCGATCATGAGCAAGCCCGTGCGGAATGCGATGCGGCGAAATTCATTCGAGTCCACGTCCTGCTGGGGGTGAAAAATCGACAGGACCCGGTCATGCACCGGGCCCGGCAGGAGCCACACCAGCAGGATGACGACGAGGGGGCCGGCAGCGGCCATCCACCGCCTCCACCACCACAATAGCCAGGCGCCCGCCACGGCGGTTCCCAACCATACCGTCCGCGTTTCATTCAGGAGCAACGCCGTTCCCAGGAGCGCGGCGCAGGCGGACCAGATCCAGAGGGATCGCCTCGTCAGACCCGGCGCGAAGAGTAGAAAGGCCAGCAGCATGAGCAGCACGATCATCTCCTGGCCGGCGAAAGTCATCCAGTGCCGCATGGTTCCGGTAAGACGATCGGTCACATAGAACTGATAAAAATCGAGGTGCCTGACATGCGCCGCATGCCACTTTTCGGCGAACTGCACCACACCGATCGACGCCACGATCGCGGCCACGCCGCTCCAGGATTGAAACAAGCGGCGCGCTGTCAACACGTCCGGAACAGTCGAATAGACCACCATCAACATGGAGTACACCAGGATCTTCTTCAACTGCGGCAGTCCCTCGATGGGCTTGGGCGAGAACGCGAGCGAGAGAAGGGTGCCCACCAGGAACAGGCCCAGCGGCAGCCAGATACGCGGCAGCCTCAGCTTGGCGCGCGATGCTACGAGCGCGACCAAAGAGAGGCCGAGCAGAGTCTCGGATGCCGTGATGGACAGCAGAATGGTCACGGCCGAGGCAAACGCCAGGCAGCATGAGGCGCGATAGAGCGGCAAAGGCCAGTATGGCAGAAGCAGCGGGGCGCCCAGCGCCGGGACGAGTCAGTCTAGTCTCAGTCTGGGTCGGCGCGGCAGGCAATAGTGCGTGCGCGACGCACACACTACGGTTTGGCGGGCGGTGGGCCTTGAGTTTCCTTTGGCGGGAACGTGATGGCGAGGCCTTCCTGGATGCTGTACTGGGGCTTCCAGCCCAGGTGGCTGTACGCGGTAGCGCAATCGCATGGCCAGAGCGGCGTGATGGACCGGACCCGATACCGGTTCAGCGGCATCGAACGCCTCAGGATTTTCCCGATCAACTCGACTCCCCAGCCAGCGCACAGCAGAAACCACGGGGGGACGTAGGACACGCGCACCGGGCGTCCCGACCGTCGCACCCACTCGATATAGGCTTTCTGCCGGATGCCCTCGCGGTCCACTAATTGGAAGATGGCGCCATTGGGCAATTCGGATCGCGCCGCGAGCATCAGCGCGTCCACTACATTCTCCACGTATACGAACGGGACGTGGTGATTTCCGGACCCTACCACCAGCCAGCGGCCGCCGATGGCTATGGTGCCTCCGGGCGGGGTCATTTCCGTACCCGGGCCGTAGATCTGCCCGGGGCGTAGAATCAGCGCGTGGATGCGGCCTTGCGCGGCGGCGGCGAGCACGGTCATTTCGGCTTCCAGTTTGGTCTGGGTATAAAGGCCGCGCTGGCCCGCGTTCGGTTCGTAGGGGGTGTTCTCGTTGACCGGGACCCCGGCTTCATGTCCCGCATGGTCCAGAACGGTCATCGAGCTGACGTACACCAGCTTGCGAACCCCGTGCCGCTCACAGGCTTCCACGATATTGCGCGTGCCCCAGATCGTGCCGCTTTGAAATTCGATCGGGCCACCCTTCATGGCGGCGCCGACGTGGAAAACGATTTCCATGCCTTCGACGGCCTGGTCGACCACCGCGGGGCTCCCCAGATCGCCATAAACCATGTGCAGGTCATTGACCGGCGGCGTCGGCAGAGGCCGGCGCACCAGCAGACGCAAAGGCTCCCCTGCTTCGCGCAGGCGGCGGACCAGAGCCCGTCCTAAGAATCCGTTGGCGCCGGTCACCAGGATGCGCGGTCTCTGCACGGGTGGGGGTTCGTAAAGGTAGCGGCGCTTATCCTCGTCGGCTCTCTGGGAAACTCCCTCCAGCAAGGCGATGATGCGCCGGCCCTCCTCCGCGGGGACAGGCGGCGGCTCGTTCTTCCGCAGCGCCTCATGAAACTTCACCACCGAAACGTGGATGCCGGGAGAGGGCAGCAGACGTTTGGTGGCGAAGCGGATGGTGTTGGCGGTCACCTTGAAGAGCATGCCCAGCGAATTGAGGCCGGCGCCGAGGATTCGCTGCACGGGCTTGGGAGCGGGGTACGTCTTGCGGAGGGAGATGGTCTGCAGGTAGCAGTCCACCAGCATCACTCCGCGCGTCCCATGCACCACGATCTCGTTTTGCATGGGCCGCACATTCCAGGAGATGTACATCTGCCCGGTCCCGTGATCGGTCTCCACCAGCGCCCGCCACTCGTCGAACACCAGGTTGGGGTCGCCGAGGCCACTGTTGTAGTAGCGGACATCCGCGTGCCGGATGGGGCCGAGAAACGCTTCCAGCAGATACAATCCGTGCACGCCTAAATCCTGGAACGGATAGGAGCCGGCGCGAAAGTGCGCCGGATACGCGGGACCTCCGGCATACGGCGGGTAATCGGAGCTGCGAAAGAAATCGGCGGCGGTAATCTCGCCCAAAGCTCCGTTCCACACCAACTTCAGGGCCTTCAATACGATGGGGTCCATGCGGGCCGAGTGGTTCACGGATAGGACCAGGCCCCTCTGACGGGCGCGCTGGATCATGCGGTCGCAGTCGGCCACGGTCTCGGCCATGGGCTTCTCCACAAACACGTGGCAACCCATGTCCAAGGCCTGCAGAGCCAAGGCGGCGTGTGTCGAAGGAGGAGTCAGAACGTGGATGACGTGAGGTTGGGCCTCGGCCATTGCCTCGAGGCTCGGATAGGCGCTGGGGATGCCAAAGCGCGTCGCCAGGGCCTGCGCGCGGATCTCATCCGGATCGGCGATGCCGACCATCTCGACAAAAGGCAGACTGCGCAACGCCCGGGCGTGGTACGCGCTGACATATCCGGCTCCGACCAAGCCGACCTTCACCCGTTTAATGGTTTCCATTTTCTTCCGAATTGATCTGTTCGACGATCCACTCGACGGCTTCCTCTAATGAACCAACGCGGGCATCTGGCGCGTGCGCCGGTCCGCGCTCGCGATATCCGCGATCGATCCAGATAGTGCGGCAACCGGCAGCCTGCCCCGCATCCACATCGCGCCAACGGTCGCCGATCAGGAAACTACGCGCAAGATCGGCGCCGCAGCGCGCGGCGCCATCCAGAATCAGCCCCGGTTTCGGCTTGCGGCACGCGCATCCGTCGCGGTCATCATGATAACAGCAAAGAAACTCGTCGAGCGGCAATTCCCGGCCAAGGCGGCGGTGAATCGCCTCGACGGCCTCGACGTTTTGCTTCCCACGCGCCACGTCCGGCTGATTGGTGACCACGATCAGCGGCAGCCCCAGCGCTTTCAGCCGGCCCAATGCGGCAACTGCGCCGGCGACAATCTCCACCTCGGCTTCCGACTGAGGCGGATAGGGCTTGCCGTCTCGTATGACGGATTCGTTCAACACGCCATCGCGGTCCAGAAAGACGGCCCTCTTCAGCGAACCGATTCCCATTTGGTTTCCGATTGCTTCACGTCCGGATGCGACACCAGCAGATGCCAAACCACGGCTTGAAAGGCTTCGGCATGCGGCGTGGTGTGCACGGCGTTTACCGTGGGGACGATCACACAGGCATCCGCTGCCTGCGCGGTGAACCCGCCATCGCGGCCCACCACGCCCAGAATCCTGGCGCCCACGCTCTTGGCATATTCGAGCGCCGCGACCAGGTTCGGGCTCACGTTCTTCTCCCGGTTGCCTCCGCCCACGGAGAACACCAGCACGGCGTCCTGGGGCCGCAAGCGGCTGCCGCGCAACCAGCTTTCAAACACGGTGGCCCAGCCTTCGTCGTTGGTGCGGGCGGTGAGCTCGGAGACATTATCGGTGGGCGCATAGGCTTCCATGCCGGCGATCTTGCGGAAATCGTTTACCGCGTGCGAGGCATTGGCGGCGCTTCCGCCCACCCCCAGGATGAACAACCGGCCCCCGCCCGCGCGCGTGGCGGCCAGCAGCGCGGCCATGCGCTCGATCTGCTCCAGATCCAGGCGGTCGATAATGTCCTTAGCTTCGGAAAGAAACTGCTGCGCGAAACTCATTTTGCCGATGCCTTGTTTCCTGCCCACTCACGCGACAAACTCATTTGGTGGCTGCCTTATTCTCCGCCAGATAACGAGAAAGCTCCTGAATTCCCGCAAACGATCCGGTCTCGTAAAAACGCTGGCTCACTTCATAACCCGCCAGTTCTCCCTTGGTCAAAAGGCCCTGATACAAATCCGCCAGATCGTACGCACCATGGTCCGGCACACCACCCAGAGCGGTGCTGTGGAAGACACCCAGCCCGTAGTCGATGTGGCGCATCTCGGGCGTGCGGCGCTTCTTATTGTAGGTGAGAATGCGTCCACCCTCAAAATGCACGTTGCTGGCGTCCCATTGGTCGCGGTTGTGGTACACGGTCATGAGCGCCGGTTGGCCGCTTTCCACAAAGGCCCGTTCCACGGCGGCGTAGTCGCACGGCAGATAGGAGTCGCCGTATAGCAAGAAAAAACTTTCGCCGAGGATCGGAAGGGCCTGCGCAGTGGCGCCCGCGGTGCCGCGCAGTTGGGGCCCGTCCGCGGAATAGGTCAGAGCCACCCCAAAGCGGCTGCCATCTCCGGCGTACGCCTCCACCAGCTCGCCCAGGTAACCCACGCACAGCGTGACGCGCCGGATGCCGCGCGACGCCAACAGGCGAAGCTGGTGCGCCAGGAATGGCTCCCCGTTGATTTCCATCAGGGATTTCGGGATCTTCTCCGTTACGGGCCTCAAGCGGGTGGCCAGCCCTCCGGCGAGAATGGCAACTGGGAGCATGAACGATCGGACCCTAAGACTGCACGATGACCTGGCTCCCGGCAAAATCGAACCGGAACCGCACCTCCTGCAAACCTTTCCCGGTCATGACATGCCGCAGGCGCGTTTTGTCTTCGGTGTAGAACATCAGGAAACCGCCGCCCCCGGCGCCAATCAGTTTGCCGCCCAGCGCGCCATTGGCCCGCCCCAACTCATAGTACGAATCGATCTGGGGATTGCTCATGCCTTCCGTGCGTTTCTTCTTATGCTCCCAGTGGATGTGCATCAATTCCGCCAACCCGCGCAGATCGCCGCTCTCCATGGCTGCCTTGCTGTCAAACGCAATCTGCTTGATGAAATGCAGATTGTCGAGCATGCCCGAGTCTTTCTGCCGGCTGCGCGAATCCTGGTCCTTGAGAATACCCGACGCGCTACGCGTGAATCCCGTAAAGAACAGGATCAGATTGTCTTCCAGGGTGTGCAGCGTTTCCGGGGAAAGACGCAGCGGGGCTACATCCACGTGGCCGCCGGGATGAAACGTGAAGCATGTGATGCCGCCGATGGCCGCAATATACTGGTCCTGCTTGCCGATGGGCTCTCCCAACCGTTCGAGCTCGATATGGCAGGCCTGCTCCGCCAGGTCGCGGGCCGGCACCGAGTTCTTTTTCAGACAGTGCAGCGCGCGCAACAGCGCCGTGGTGAAACTGCCCGAGGAGCCTAACCCCGTGCCGGCCGGGATGTCCGACATGCTGGTGATTTCCAGGTGCGGGTGCGCGTCGATCCCCACCAGCTCGAGCGCTTCCCGCACGATGGGATGCTTGATCTCGGCGGGCGTTTGCACCTCCTCCATTTTCGAGTATTTCACGATGATCTTCTCCCCGAAGGTCTCGTGCAGAGTGATGTAGACGTATTTGTTGATCGCGGCCGAGATCACGAAACCCGTGTGTTCGCGATAGTAGGACGGCAGGTCGGTCCCACCGCCTCCCAAAGAGATGCGTAGCGGGCTACTGGTGATGATCACGAAGCGACTCCCGATAGATGGTTTCCACGATATCCAACGCGGCTTCGGCCTCCGCGAGTCCCGGCGACGGCTGGCGGTTCAGGCGGATGTCCGTGACGAACTCCGCGACTTCCTGCTGCCACGAATCGTCGGCCATGGGGTATTCCCAGATGGTGGTTTCCGGCGGTCCCATTTCGGGCAGCATCCGGTAGAGCGCCAGCCGCTCGGTTCCATAACTTCCGCCCAAGCCCGAGATTTCGAGCTTGGCATTGCGCCCGGAGATCTCGAACGAAAACAGGTTCTTCCATTCCGTCCATGTGGCGTGCAACGAGGCCACCTGGCCGCGCGGCGTTCGCAACAGGAGAAACGCATTGTCTTCCACCGGCATATCCCAGAAGTAAGTTCCCGTAAAGGCTTTGACTTCGCTGAAGTCTCCCAGGAACCAACGCGCCAGGTCGATCAGGTGCATGCCCTGGTCCACCAGTTCCCCGCCGCCGGACTTCTCGCGAACCGCTCGCCACTCCTTGTCGTAGCCCGGCCGCCCGCCGTGGCCATATCGGCCGCGGATGAACATCATCTCGCCTAATACGCCCGATTCGAAGACCTCCCGCGCTTTGCGGAAGGCGCGGTGATAGCGGTGGTTGAAACCCACTCTCACCAGGGCGCCAGTTCGACGGGCGGCTTCCCGGACTGGCGCGAGCTCGGCTTTCGAGCGGGCACCCGGCTTCTCGATCAGGACGTGCTTGCCCGCGCCGGCCGCCTCGGCGGCAATGGGAGCCAGCATATCGTGCACAGTGGCCACGAAAACCAGGTCGACATCGGAGCGCCCCACGGTGGTCCTCCAGTCGGTGGAGGCGTCCGCGGCGGGAAGTTGGCGTGCCAGGGCCTGGGCGCGAGACTCATCCACGTCGCAGACCGCGACGATTTGGATGTCGGCTGACGATTTCGGCGGCGTTTTCGCCCGTTTGGCTCCGATCAAACCGCATCCGACGATGGCTGCTCGTATCATGTCCTGTTTGCGCCCGCGGTGGGGCATGCGTTAGCTTGCCCTACCAGCTCTTTCCGCGGTCCTCCGGCGTGATGCGGCGTAAAGTGTAGATGTCGGATCCACGCAGTTCTTCGGCGTGCGCGGCGAGGTCCTGCCATGGGTCCCAGACGGCGCTGATGAGACGCCCGGTGATGCCCTCGCTGGCGGGCGACGCCAGGTACCACACCAGCCTGGCAGGGGTTTGCGGAGGCGTGCCTCCCGCGTGCTTCTGTTCCACCGCGCGGTGGTACTCCTTGCCCGCTTGGGCTCCGGAGCGCAGAACAGCTTCCAGCATTTCGGTATTCATGGCGCCAGGCGCAATGGCGTTGACCCGGATCCCGAGATCGGCGACTTCCAGCGCCAGCGTTTCGGTGAACCGCACCAGGCCTGCCTTGGCGGTGCCGTATGCGCTGAAGTTCGGCCGCGGTCCGGTGGCGCCGCCTCCCGAGAGGTTCACAATGGCGCCGCCGCGCGTCATCCACGGGATCGCGAGGCGGCACAGTGCCACGGGCGCCATCAGGTTCACCTGCACGGTCTGCTGCCAGCGCCGCCAGTCGTTTTCCCAGCTCGGACCGATGGGGCCGAGCACCGCGGCGTTGTTGACGAGCGCGTCCAGGTGGTCCCATTTCCGGCGCAGGCACTCCACGATAGCGGAGGGGGCGTCCGGTTCGGTCAGATCGGCTGGAATCACCTCGAGGCTTTGCGTGCTGCTGGACCCCAGGCCGCGAGCCAGCTCGTCCAGGGCCGCGCTGGGCCGGGCGACCACAGCGAGGTTGGCGCCTATGGCCCAAAATACCTGAGCGATGCTGCGGCCCTATCCCTTCGATGCTACCGTGATTAAAGCATTGAAAGCTGGAATCGTACGAAGATGAGCCATTGTAACGCGCGGGTGCGGGGTCAGGAGGTGGGAACGGGGAAAACGCGGTTGAAAGGCAGGGGGTTGGGGGTTGGGGGTTGGGGGTTGGGGGTTGGGGGTTGGGGGTTGGGGGTTGGGGGTTGGGGGT
>JAIQFL010000050.1 GCA_020073365.1 Terriglobia bacterium
GTCAACCCCGACCTGTCCATGAGCGTGGTCACGCGAGTGAAAGTGAGGCCGGCGGTGGACGGCGCAACCGTTGTGACGTTCGACATCTCTCCTCAAATGCAAGTCAGCGAAGTGACGGTGGACGGTCGCGCCGCCGAGGTGCTACAGCGCGACTCGCTACGGCTCAACCTGACACGCGACAACAATCTGTTCCTGGTGGCGCCTCCCGAGCCGCTGCGCGCGGGACGGGAGTACGAATTTGAGTTTCACCACTCCGGCACGGTGATTTACGACGCGGGAGACCGCGTGCTATACGTCAGCGCGCGCGGCGCCTGGTATCCCTTGCACGGCCTCCAGTTCTCGGACTACGACCTGCTCTTCCGCTATCCCAAGGACCTGGACCTGGTGACCCCCGGAGACCTGGTGGAAGATCGTACCGACGGCGACTGGCGCATCACGCGGCGCCACACCGCAACGGCAATTCGCATTGCCGCTTTCAACCTGGGCAACTACGAACATGCCCGTCTGGAGCGTGGCGGGTACGTAGTGGACGTTTGCGCGAACCGCGCGCTGGAGCGCGCGCTGCTGCCCCGCCCGCAGACGGTCACTGCGATTCCGCCGCTCGGAATTCGGTCGCGCCGGCTGCCCGATCCCCTGGCCGAGACGCAGGTGACGCCTCCCGCAATGGACCCCATGGCCAGGCTGCAGAGCCTGGCATCCGAAGTGGCTTCGGCCCTCGAGTTCATGGCTTCCAAGTTCGGACCTCCGACCCTGCGGCACCTCGCCGTTTCGCCCATTCCCGGGACCTTCGGCCAAGGCTTCCCGGGCCTGATCTATCTCTCCACGCTGTCGTACCTGAAGAATGTGCCGGGTCCCCCGTACGCGGGCGGTGAATCGCAGGAACTCTTCTTCCAGGACGTTTTGCAGGCGCACGAGACGGCCCACCAGTGGTGGGGCAACCGCGTCACCGTGGGCTCATACCGGGACTCCTGGCTCATGGAGGCCCTGGCCAATTATTCCGCGCTGCTGTACATCGAGAAGAGCAAGGGCGCGCGTGAAGTGGAAAAGATTCTGGACAGCTACCGCGCCGCGCTGCTGGTGAAGGGCGATAGCGGCCAGACCGTGGACTCCAACGGGCCCATCGTCTTGGGCACGCGCCTGGAAAACTCGCAGGAGCCGCGGGCCTGGCGCGCCATCACGTACGGGAAAGGCTCCTGGATCATTCAAATGCTGCGCGGGCGCATTGGCGACGAGCGCTTCTTTGCGATGCTGGCCGAGCTACTCAAGCGTTACGACCGGAAAGCCATCACCACGGAAGCGTTTCGCGGGCTGGCCGCCGAGTTTCTGCCTCCCAAGTCGAACGACCCCAAGCTGGAGACGTTCTTCGACCAGTGGGTCTATGGTACCGGCATCCCCACTTTAAAGCTGACGTACACCATCAAAGGCAAAGCGCCGGCTCTCAAGCTGGTAGGTACGCTGACGCAGTCGGACGTGGACGGCGACTTCAGCGCGCTCATCCCGGTGGAGATTCAGGTAGCGCGCGGGCGCAACATCACCCAGTGGGTACCTTCCGCAAACAATCCGGTCACGTTTACGGTGCCGCTGAAACAAGCGCCTGTGAAGGTCGCGCTGGACCCGCACCACGGCCTGCTGCGGCGGTAGCCCTGGCGTTGCAAGCGGTGTTTGCCGGCTGGCAGAGTCTGGGCGGCCAGTAAGAGCGCGACCAGGGAACTGCGCCCCAGGGGCGACCATTAGGAGCCGCGGCAAAATAAGCTGGACACCCGGCCCGAAACATTTTATGCTATCCGTGTGGCTGCGCAGTCCAAATGTCCAACTTATTTCTGCGCGATGCCTTAGGTGTCGCAAAATCCCCTTGTCAGTGCCGACCAACGCCAACATCGAAAGCTCGTTCAGTGGCAATGGGTCCTCCCTTGTCACCCAGCGTTTACCGATCCGGCTCCCTACGGGTGAGGATTGGGAAAGTGACGGATCCTCGCGCGCGGCGGCCACGGCGACGTCCGGCCACTCTTCAATGCAAGAATGGCCGGGGCGCTCTAATTCAGCAGCAGCACCGCGATCCGGGCATCGGTTTCCAGATTGTCGCCGGTGGCGTTCTGGGCTTTCTGCGGCACGTTGGGACGCTCCACGAACTCCAGCGATTGCACGAGTCCGGTGAAGAGCAGATCGTTCACCACCTTGGCCCGCTCACGGTCGATCTGGGAATCGATGCGGTGGATAAAGGTCCGGTTCTCTTCCGAAAAGTTGATTCCCACATCGTGAGTCGCGGCGATCGCCCAGACGGGCTTGTCCTGAAAAGTCATGGGCCGCACCCAGACGCGCAGATGGTGCCGCCGGGCAAACGTGTTGTTGAGCTTTTCGAACACCAGGTCGGGCGGTTTCCCATCCAGCAGGAGCACCGACACGGGCGCCTCATTGTAACCGCGGTCTTCGGCCAGCGCGCGAATGGTTTCGAACTTGGCAAGGGGATTCAAGCCCGCGGCACTGGTCCATCCCGCGGCGGCAAACGCCTGCTTCACCTGCTCCTGGGTGCCGATCAGCATCAGGTTGGTGATATCGGACGGTTTGGAAGGCCGCTCCGCCATGGTCTGGAACGGCTCCTGCGCCACCAGGTCCGCCAGGGCCGCACGGTTCGGAATCGGCTGCAGTTTCGCCGCCGGACCGGGGCCGGCCGGGCCCTTCAACGAGAGCGGCGAGGTGAGCTTCAGGGCCATCTCCACGCCGGCGTCGTAAGTGATATCGCCTTCCGCAGGCTTGAGCACTGCGCTCTTGGCCGCGTTGAGGACGCCGGCGAACCCGGAATACTTCCCGGCAAGCTTGTTGATGCCCGCGTCCAACTGGCCCGTGAGCGTCTCGGAGGCCAGGATGCCGTTGATCTGACCCTTGTCATCCAGTTTCTCTCGCGCGTTTTCCACGGCGGCCACCTGGACGGCCAGTTTCAGCTTCGCGCCGTCGATCTCGATCTCCGTGAAACTGAGAACCAGCACCGAACGCTCCTCCGCCTTGGCGGACTGCGTGGCCTTCTCCACGATGCCGCGTACCATAGCGCCCGCCGGGATGAGGTACTGACTGCCCTCCATGACCGGCGCGATGACAACGGCCTCCACGGGATCCTGGCCTCTCGCATTCTGCGTGGAGACTTTGGTCTTGAGACGGACCTGAATCTCCGTACCCACCGGCACGTCCAACGCCAACACGGGCACTGGCAGCAGCAGCGCCGCTACGACACTACTTCTCAGAGATCTCAGAAATCGGGCCATCGACGTCCTCAATCCGCACCAGAAAACGCTTGCGCGATTCCAGCCTCGATTCCGGTGCGTCGAACCGGGCGGCTACCATGCGGTCCTGGAACGTGTGTCCCGGGATTTTCTCTTGAGTCACGAGGGTATCGGTGAACTTTTGGCCCAGCAAGGGGATGCCTTCGAAGAGCCGCTTGGCATCCATCTCGGCGACGGTTCGGCCCTCGTACTGTTTGCCGTCCTTTTCCTCCATCAGCACGGTGACGGTGCGAACCACAAACGTCACGTTTCCGGGGTTGGAGAAGCGGAAGTCGAGGACTACCACCGAGCTGTTCTCGTCGAGCGGGGCGGTGCGGACCTTGAGAATGCTGCCGGTCAACCCGATACGCGCCCCGCGCTGCATGAACAGAACACCGGCCACAACCAGGCCGATGCAGGCGAGGCCGATCGCAAACGCGGCCGCAAACTGGTTCCTCATGTTCAGATCTCACCGACGATGCGCATGATCTCCTCCATGGAGGTGTGCGCCGCGGCGATAAGGGTGCCATCGAACAAGTGGGTTTCCAGACCGATCTTGCCCTTATAGCCATCCTTGTCGAGCGCCAGCAGGATGGCCTTCCAGTCCTCCTTTTCGGGGCTGGCGGGCATCACGCCCTTGCCCTTCACCTGGACGTTCAGGATCCGTTTCTTGGGCAGCAGGGCATATCCGTCCGGGTAGGACGTCTCCTTACCGTAGGCGTTGTGCGGATCCCAGTTCATGCCCACCCACTTGGAGGGAATCAGCTTCAGAATGTCGGCCAGCTCGGCGGAAGTGGCGACATTCTGGGAGCCCTCGTTTTCGATCAGCAGGTAGACCTTCTCCTTTTCGGCCACGGCCGCCATTTCGCCGCCGATGGTCTCGGCGACGCGCGAGTACATGGTCTTGGGGTCTGCGACACGCGACCCGGTGAAGACCCGCAGCTTGTCGCATCCCATGATCTGGGCGCAGCGGATGGCCTTCTTCAGGTCCTCGAGACGGTTGTCCCAGCGAGCCTTCTCGGACGCCAGGCGCTTGTCGCGCGCGGCGGAATCCTCCTGCCTCCGGCGGACGGGTTCGCTGCCCGGCCAGCCAAACTTCAGCAGGCTGGTATTGATGAATGAAACCTTGAGCCCCTCATTGGCGAACCGCACGGCATCCGCCTTGATCTCCGGCTCGGTCAGGGCGAAGTACTCCTTCTTCGCGGTGCTCTCACTCTTCGGGGGATTGCGGATCTCTACAAACTGCATCCCGTACTGATGAGCGAACGCGATGGATTCGTTCGTAGTGAGGCCGATCTCGTCGGTGATGGCGCTGATGCGCGTTTTGTCCATGTGGCTTCGCGCCCACAGGGTGGATGCGCAGGCCGCTCCCGCTGCCAGAAGTTCACGCCTTGTCATAAATCGATTGTAATAGATAGGTATGGAGTGGATGAGCGGCTCTGGAAAGAAAATCGTGTTGCTGGAAGGCGACATCACCCGGGTTCCGGCGGATGCCATCGTGAACGCCGCCAATTCGGCGCTGGCCGGAGGCGGCGGCGTGGATGGCGCGATTCACCGCGCCGGGGGGCCGGAGATCATGCGCGAACTGGATGGCATGCGGCGCCGGATAGGCCACTGTCCCACGGGAAGCGCGGTGGTCACGGGCGCCGGGCGACTGCCCGCGAAGCATGTCTTCCACGCCGTGGGGCCGGTGTACCGGGACGGCCGGCGCGGCGAGCCGGAATTGCTGGCCTCGTGCTATCGGAAGTGCCTGGAACTGGCCGAGGAGCGCGAGGTGAAGACCATCAGTTTTCCGGCCATCAGCACGGGAGTGTACGGGTATCCGATCGAGGAAGCGGCGGAAATTGCGATTCGAGAGGTGAAGGCGCACCTCGAAAAGCGGGAGGTGCGGGTGCAGCAGGCGATCTTCGTGTTGTACGGGAAACAAGCTTACGACGTGTACGTGGCGACATTGATCCAGGCTTAGCCTTGGAGCTTTGCACCACCTACCACCCGTGGCACGACAAGAAGAGCGGACGCGCCTACCTTCGCCCGGATGACCAAACCCATCAGCGACTCGATTGAAATATGCCGGCCTCTCTCAGTTGGCTGGACAGTCAAAACTCGGGACTACGAGTCGCGTTCGATCCTGCGGCAAATCAATCGTGTGTCGCCGGCCCGCGCTGAGTCGGAAAAGGCAAATTCGCGGATGCTCTGGGCCGTCCGGCGGGTTTTGACACCGGAGGAGTGGAAGAAGTTACAGGCGGAGCCCCCGAAGGCGCGCGCCCCTGAGATAGGCAGGAATCACCCCGAATGGGCCGATATTACGCGACGGATTGCCGTTGCCTCGCGAGCATTAGGGTTGCCCCGGGCCGGAGTGAACGTAGTCTGGTTTCGAACTCTGGCGGGCTTATTGCTCTGAGATGGGGGCAGAACATGCCCGGGCCCGACATCCTGCCGACCATTGTGTGGAGTCCAACTAAGGCGTCGGCGGGTTGCGCCGAGTGGGATCGACTCTTTCAGTTATTTGTTTCGGCCGTCAGCGAGATGGTTGCCCTCCAGGCGGAACAATCGGAAGCGGATCCGCTGGACGATCCCGAGCGGACTCGGGTCCATCGGCTGTTGCGAGAAGCGGCGGGCAACCGGAAACGAGCCAAGGATGCTTTGCTCCAACACCTGCGGGCTCATGCGAGTTGCGGAATTCCGGCTCCCCCGGCCGCGTCACTTGCCCGATAGCCCGCCGGTGATATTGCCGCTCAGATCGTTGAATCCGTAGGTCTCGACGATGGCGCTGTTGGCCAACACCGCAAAATTCTGAAGCGGCGAGTTTGCCGGAGTAAACATTCCGATGCCGCAGCTCAGGGGATTCCCGATTTGATCGCTGACGGGGGGGCGTCAGACTCCGGATACCTCCGCCAGCGAAGTGGCCAGATTGCGATTGAGCCCCTTACGATGAATCCCGTGCCCCCGATTGCACTCTTCGAGACAGCCGGGCCGCAGGGCGGTTCGAGCGTCAGGTAGCGGGGCCGTTGGAGAACCGGGCGGAACCCCGGAAGGCCGGCCTGGAAGCGTCTTGGACGAGCAAAGGCGACAGGGCGGCGAAGCTAAGCAGAATCAACCCCAAAGAGTGACCATACGTGTAGTCCGTCATGCCGACGGTCAGAAACCCGAATATCCCCAGAAGAGAACTGCGACACAGGAACAGGCATTCACGGTCATATGCACGCCGGCACGCTCGTAACACGTCCCGGAGCAGAACAGCAAGACACAGCATGGCTGCGATCAGAATTGGGATCCCAAACTGAGCCGCCAGTTGAAGAGCGTTGTTATGCAGGTGTCCATGATAGGCGGGCACAGGCTCGCCTTGCGCTAAGTAGCGCGGATATAGCTGGTCGATACGGCCGGGGCCCACACCGAAGACCGGCTGTTCCCGAATCATCTTCCAGCCCACGTGCCACATTTGAACTCTTTCCGCATTCGAATAGTAGTCCGGCTGAAACGATTGCGCCACGCGATGACGTAGAGGTCCGGGAGCGAGCAGGAATATCAGCGCCGGAATGGCCGGGAGTACCCAGATTTGCTTCGATCGCCGCCAGACCAGGTGCAACCCCAGCAGCAAAAGGCGTGCGAGCCAAAGCATGCGCGTGAGACTAAGAACGATTGCCAGGCAATGGACTCCAAGTGCCGGCGACGCCCATCGCCGCTCTTCGGGATAAGAAGCTCGGAACTCTAACAACGCTCCGAACACGAGAACCTCTACCGTTGCGTAGATCATCCAATGGTGCAGCAGACCGCCATCGCGAAGGTAGAAGGCCGGATCACCGCCAATGGACAGCTCGTGGCGGTACCGGAGCAGATGAGAAAAGAAACCCAGCACCACGACGGCGCAGCCGGCTGACGAGGTCAGGAAGATCCCTCGCCAGATGGTCAGCATATCTTCGGGGCGATTCAGTACGGGCAGAATCAGAAAGAGAGCGCCCAGCAGTAACAGGTGTCGTATCTCACTCGCCCCGCCGCCGGTCCGCTGAGCGTGCAACCAACTGAGAGTCTCCAGCCAAGCCCATCCGAACCAGAACCAGAAGACTCCGGGCAGATGGAGAGCGGCGCGATGACGGGCAATTCCGGCGATACGGGCCATGAGCGCAAGCGCGAGGAACGACTCGCTCACGGCGATCGACAACGGGGCTGCGCATAGCGCCGTACCGGCAGCCAGGGCGTCCATGCCCCGCTCGCGCACGACCCTGCGCACTGCCGCGGAAATCCCCGGCTCGCCGCCGATGAGATTGCCCGGGCTCACCCATGTAACACCTTGCATTCTGTACCATCCTGTACGACCGATCACGGGTTGTGCGGCGCGGGAAGACCAGGAAACGGATTCCCGGCCTCAGTAAGCCGCAGTAACTCGTCGCCGTTAACAACTACAAGTCCGCCCGGGCGCAAGATACGAACGTTTCCGTCGAATTAGACAGACAGTCGGAGCACCGGGTTTCTTCCGCGATGCAAGTTGCCCGCCAACCATAGTACGGTTCCGAACGAACAGAGCCGACTTAGTGGGACTCACACCCAGTTCACTGGATTCTGGCGAACGATTGGCAATGGAGTAAGTAGGGTAAATGTAAAATTGTGTTTCCCCGTCTCGAAGCATTAGCAAACTCACATCGGCATCTGGGTTTTCCCGGCTAACATGGACTGGAGGGGTAGAGCAGAATTGTCGTCGATTCCGGTTCCTGGTTCCGCTCCATTCGAACAAGATCCGATTTGGGATGTATCGATACCTGCGAGCGGATGGCGTCAGCGGTATTGCTTGTCCTGCTGAGCCCGTTGCTCGCGGGAATCGGGATCATGATCCTGGCGCTTGCCGGCACGTCTCCGCTGATCGCGAACACCGGCGGGTTGGCCAATATGGATCGGAGTTGTGGTTGATCAAGTTCAGAACGATGTGGCGGTATCGAGCCCGCTTGGACCCGATGCGCGACATCGCCTGGCTGGAGCGGATTGACGATGAGGCTGGGCCGGAGTTGAAGGGCCCTGACGATCACAGAGCCGCCAGCCATCTTGCGCGATTCTGCAGGCGGCATTCGATAGACGAGCTTCCGCAGTTGTTCCACGTACTGCTGGGCGAGATGTCACTGGTAGGGTCCCGCCCGGTGACCCGGCCGGAATCGCAGCGGATCTATGGTCCGGATGCCAGGGGAGATTCTGCGCGCGAAGCCCGGTGTGGCGGGATTTTGGCAGGTGTCGGGCCGCAATCGACTGACGCCCGAGGATCGCCGCAGGCTGGATCTCGAGTGTGCGCGGAGGCGGTCTTAGAGTCTTCACTTTGGGATTCTGCTGAAGACCGTCCCGGAAGTACTGAGTGGCGCCAATACCTGGTGCGCATCCCCTAAAGTTACGCAGCGGACTGTCGATTGATGTAGTGGGAGGAAGCATGGCGTGTGCATAGTTCGCTTATGAAGGTAACGTCACGAGAAGAGCTGGTTGCCCGTTGCGTGCATTCGTTGACAAGCAAGCCCGATTTTCCAGCATTCTCCCGGCAGATTCAGAAGGTCCTCGCTGCTGTCGATGATGACGACGCAAGTATGCAGGAGTTGACCGGTCTCATCATTCGCGACTACAGCCTGAGCCTCAGGCTCCTGCACACTGCCAACCTTTACAACCTCTCCGGGCGGCAGATTCTGAGCGTCACCCATGCCGTGAGCATGATCGGCACGGAAGGAGTTCGAAATCTCGCCAGCAGCTTGCTGATCTTCGAGCACTTCTGTAACAAGCCTACCGGCGTGCGGGAATTGATGATGCTCTCCATGCTGAGCGCCAACCATGTGCGGGAAATCGCGAGGCATATTCCGGCACTCAGGCCGGAGGAAGCCTACCTCTGCGGGATGGTTCGGAACATTGGAGAGGTGCTGATTGCCTACTATCTCCCGGGGCCCTACGCGAGAATCCTAAAGCGCATGGAGGAACGGAAGCAAAGCATATCCGCCGCTTCGCTCGAAGTCCTGCAATTCACCTTTGAAGACATCGGTGAAGCCGTTAGCAGGTATTGGGCCATGCCGGATAAAATCGCCGCCTGTCAGCGGCCCCAGGTCGCGCGCGCGGGGTTGAGGGCTTCCCCGGATAGCCTCCTCTACACAGCGGTCTCGATCGGACATCAGATTACAACAGCGGTGTACCGAATGGACCCGAAGCTGGGCGCCGATCAACTGAAGATCTGTTTACGCGAGCTGGGCGCCTGGCTGCCGTTGCCGGAGAAGGAATTACCAGACATCCTGAAGAGCGCGCTCAGCGACACAGAGGAGTCCTTCGCCGCGATGGGCATTCGGCTCAACGAACTGCGCCTCGATACGCAAACTCGAAACGCAGTGGAGGCGATGGCCCAGGCCACTGCCGGCAAGGCAACAGAGCGGGCGGAGTCCAGCCCGCGGGAGGGCGAGACACTGGAGCGGCTGGCGAAGGAAGCCTGTTCGCTGCTGGATTCCCCTTCTGATTTTGAACTGAATGCCATGATCCTGATGGTGCTGGAGGCCATCTATCGAGGGGCAGGTTTCGACCGCGTGATCTTCGCCTTCCTGAATCAGGACCGAACCTTTGTAGAGGGCCGCATCGGCGTGGGAGACAACGTCGATCGTCTCATTGAAAAATTCAAGTTCCGGATGTCGATGAGCGGCGGGCCCGTCTCGTTGGCATTGTTGTGCAAACGCACCGTGGTAGGGGATACCGGGCAGCACGAGGCGAACAAAATCGGCCGGCTTTTCGGGTGTAGGTATCTGGCTCTCTATCCGGTGGTGGTGGCCCGCCAGGCGGTGGGGTGCATTTATGCGGAGAGCCAGAAGGAGCGTCCCCATCTGACAGACAGTCAACTCGATGCATTGCAAGCGTTGCGAGATTCGTTGGCTGCGGCGATCGGGCGCCTGCGGCACCGGTCCTAGAGGTCCCAGCTCAGCCTAGCTCAGCTAAGCTAGTAGTATAAAGGCTTTGTTTGTAGTATGATATAAGAATCGTGGAAATGAAAGAGAGCTGAAATGGAAGAGAAGACCAACAACCCCGGAACTGCACATCAGCCCGGGTGCTTCTTCTGCACAACGGCGTTGCCGTTGATTGAGCGCTGCTGGACCGAAGCCACGCGCGATCATTTCCGAAACTCGCGCATCGAGTTTCTGAAGGGGCTACGGAGCCTCCTCGACGACCGGATCGCGCACCTGTCGCGCGCGGAGGAACAAAAGGGCACCCACGTCACGGTGGAATAGTCTGACACCGCGCCCTGGCGCCGGCCCGGGTGCAGAGGATGTTCTATCGCGGCAGGATTACACCGTTCTGACGCGGCTTCGTCGCAGCCACGAGGATTACCTTGCCATCCTGTAACTGGAGCTCGATGACGCCCTCTTTTCCCGAGTAGGTCAGCAACCTTCGGCTGGATGCGCCGGTTACCTCCAGGGAGGGTGGACCGAATCGGCGGATCAGCTCGTCGCTGGCCAGTCCCACTTGAATCGTCCTGGGATCTTCATAGGTTGGGGCTGGGACAACCGGCGCCGCAGTCGGAGCGGCGGCGGCATCTTTCGGTCGCGCCGCGGCGGGCGCCACAGGCCCCACGAAGCGCGTCGCCGCGGGAGATCCGCTGTTTGACGTCTCCTGGCCCGCCTTAAGGGCCTTGTCGAGGTTGCCCATGACTGCGCCGACGCTTTTGCCCAGACCCTTGGCGGGCGCCGTGCTAGTGGCGGCTCGGCCCACACCCAGCCCATACTCCACAGCCGCCTGACCTGCGAGGAAGCCCTCCAATCCGAAGAGCATCGAGAATAGAATCCAGATCTGTCGAGAACGTCGCATTGTCCCGAACCCCCGACGACGAGTCTGACAGCCGCAACCCCGCAAAGAAATACTCCCCAAAGTTAGTTAGCAGGCACACCGGCGCCTCTCTGCCGCCGGCTAGGACTAGGTCCAAATCGGGCAGCCGGCCTTCCGGCCGGCGGGACCCGCTGAAGCGGTTCCGCAGGCTGAACGCCTGCCCCACCTGTCTGAGCCGACACCGGGTAACGGGTTTAACGCATGCGGAAGTCCGAAACCGCCTTGCATTCGGTAATTCCGGGATGTACCCTTTACTTGTCAGGGATCTGAAGGGTGAGTTGCACGCCGCCGGGTGTGGTGTGCGTGCTGCGGGGTGCGGCCGCATCCCGACACGGGGGTCAATCATGCGAATCCGTTTGGTTTTTCTTGCTGTAACTGTGGCTGCGCTCGCGCCCGCGCAAGAGTTCCGGGCGTCTATATCCGGCCTCGTGACGGATGCTTCGGGCGCCGCCGTGGCAAACGCCGCAGTCGTAGCGGCCAACGTTGCCACCAACATCACGATCACCACCAGGACCGGCGCCGAGGGACGATACGTTCTCGCGCAAGTCCCCTCCGGCAGCTATACGGTCTCCTGCGAAGCGGCGGGTTTCAAGAAAACCCTGCGCAGCGGCGTGATCCTGGATGTAGGCGACCGTGTGACCATTAATATCGCGCTGGAACTGGGTACCCAGACCGAGAGCGTGACGGTGACGGCCGAGGTGGCCGCCATCGATACCGACCACTCGGTCCTGAGCCAGTTGATGGACAACAAGAGCCTCAGCGAACTGCCCCTCAACGGGCGCCAGGTCTTCATGCTGGCTCAGCTTTCCAACGGCACGATTTTCACACAACAGCAATTCGGCGCCAGCGGCTTCTCCGGCACGCGCGCCTGGGACACCAACGGCAGCCTGACCATGCAGGGCGGCGCGGTCACTACCAACCAATTCGCCCTGGACGGCGCCTCCATCAACGCCGGCACCGGCGAGTGGAAGTTCGCTCCGCTGGTGGACGGCATCCAGGAGTTCAAGGTCTCGACTCCGTCCTCCGACGCGTCGCTCGGGCTCTCCGGCGGCGGCGTCATGAACATGACCATGAAGAGCGGCACCAACCAGTTCCACGGTACGGCTTCCGAGTACATCCGCAACAACATTTTCGACGCCGTGGCGACGCAGACCAACCAGTCTCCTATCCGGGCCACGCAACACCAGTGGAACGACTTCTCGGGACTGGTGACGGGCCCCATCCGCCGCAACAAGCTCTTCTTCTCCGGCTGGTACGAGGGATTCCGCGAGCGCGTCCCCTTCCCCGTCACCCAGACCGTGCCCAGCGAACTGGAGCGCGCGGGCGATTTCTCGGATACGCGCAACGCCTCCGGCCAGTTGATCGTGATCTACGATCCCATGAGCACCGTGGCATCGGGCAGCGGTTTCGCGCGCACACCTTTCACCGGAAACAAAATCCCCGGCTCTCTACAGAGCCCGATTTCGCAGAACATCATGCAGTTCTTCCCGCACTCCAATGCGCCCGGCAATCCCTACACGCGGGTCAACAACTGGGTCTCCTCGCCGAACATCGGCAAGTACGGGTACAACGCCTGGTATTCGAAGTTCGATTACGTGTGGAACCAGAACCAGCGCACCACCGGCAGCGTCAGCCAGGATTGGGGCTTCGAGTACCGCGCTTCGAACGGCATTCAGAACAGCCCCGCCAAATCCGGCAACGATCCTCTGCGGCGCATCAACTACGGTTCCTCCCTGGACCACGTCTGGACCGTCAATTCCACTACGGTTGTGGACATCCGTGCCGCCTGGCAGCGCTACATCAACTACAGCGCCCAGGAGGTGGCCGACGTGTTCGACGGGTCGTCGCTCGGCTGGAAGGTCCCCATCGGCTCCTCCCCTACCATCCACTTTCCGCAGCTCGCGTATTCCGGCTATCTCACCATGGGCACCGGCGGCTACACGGCCAACCGGATCTTCTGGCCCGATCAGGCCTATTCGTTGAGCGGCACGGTCTCCAAGACCCTCGGGAAACACTTCCTCAAGGTCGGAACGCAGGTCAGCGACACCCGTCCCAACCGCTACACCTCTGGCTGGACCTACGGCAATTTCGCTTTCGACGGCGGCTTCACCCGCCGTGACCCCCAGACTTCCGACAGCACTTCCGGCAACAGCATCGCGTCGTTCCTGCTGGGCGCCGTGGCCAGCGGCAACACCGACGTCAACGCATCCAGCGCCGCCCGGTTCCACACCTACAGCTTGTACGTGCAGGACGACTTGAAACTCACCTCGCGGCTCAGCCTGAACCTGGGATTGCGTTGGGATCTGCAAACCCCCATCACCGAGCGCTTCGACCGCATGGTAATCGGGTTTGACCCCACCAGCAAATATGCGCTGGGCAACTCCACCGCTACCGGCGGACTGCTCTTCGCCGGTCCCGGCCACCGCACCAGTTGGGACGCCAAAAAGACCGGTTTTCAGCCTCGCCTCGGCGTGGCCTATCTGATCAAGCCACGGCTGGTGATGCGCGCCGCCTACGGCATCACGTATGTGCCCCTGGGCGGCGGCACCGGCGGCCTGGTCACAGTGCGGCAGAACGGCTACTCGCGGAGTACTTCCTACGTCGCCACCAGCGGCGGCGGGGTGAATTCGTACATCCCGAACCTGCCCGGCAATTCCACCTGGACTAATCCCTTCCCCGCCGGGGTCCTGCAGCCTTACGGCAACTCACTCGGCGTGAAGACCACGCTCGGCACGGGCGTGACCTATGACTCTCCCGACTACACCGTGCCTTACGTCCACCAGTTCAGTTTTGGCTTCGAGTACGAACTGCCCTGGTGGAAGACCACGCTGGAGGCCTCTTATGTCGGCAGCCGCACACGCCACCTGACCATCAGTCAGAACATGGACGCCATCTCGCTGCAGAACCGGTTGCAGTGCTTCGCCGACACGACCTACTGCACCAAGTCGGTGACGAACCCGTTTGCCGGAGCTCCCGAGTTGGTGGGCACCAGCCTCTACAACGCCACCATGTCCAACAACCAGGCCATGCTGCCGTACCCGCAGTTCACCGGCGTTACGCAGGCCAGCCTGGCCATCGGAAACCAGACCGGGGACCTGCTCGAAATTCGCGCCAACAAGCGTGTCAGCCACGGACTGATGGCCAACGTCTCCTACACGTTCGGAAAGATCATCATGACGCGGGGCTTCCGCGAGGCCCAGTACACCACTCCCTATCGGACCCTTGCCGACTACGACCGCGCCCACCACGTCGGCCTCACGCTGCAATATGACCTGCCATTCGGCAAGGGGAAACGCTGGCTGTCGGGCGCGAGCGGCGTGGTCGAGAAAGTGGTCGGGGGGTGGGAGTACAACACCTCGCTCGAATATATGACCGGCACTCCGACCGGCCGGCCCGACGCTTTCAATGTGGCCAATCCGGCGTTGCCTTCCGGCCAGCAGACCTACAACCGCTGGTTCAACACCTGCACCTTGCTCGCCAACGGACAACGCGCGAACTGCGCCTCTCCAGACGAGCCGATCGTGTGGGTCCAGATGACCAACTCGTACCAACTGAGGACCTACGACGACCGCTTTCCCAACCTGCGCAATCCCTGGGCGACGCAGGTGAACATGTCGATGTTCAAGAATTTCAAGATCACCGAGCGCACGTCGTTCCAGTTCCGCGCCGAGGCGTTCAACGCGTTCAACACGCCGATCTACCAGGGTCCCGACACCGGCCTGACCTCCAACAGCTTCGGCCGGGTCACCATCGCGCAGCAGAACTTCCCGCGGAGCATGCAGTTCGCGTTCCGCCTGTCGTTCTGAGCATGTTACGCGGGTCGAAGTTACCGGTCAGCCGTGCTGATGTTAACCGCCAATGGCGTGTGATACGCGCTTATGGTCCGGACTCCCGGTCTGCCTCGCCCCAGGCACCCAGTGTGAGGATCCGTACACGATGTCGCGGCACTTAATGTAGGGGGACTCCTGTATTGCCTTCGAACGGATGATTTCGTACATTCCTGGGCTCCCTTATCGTCGGCTGGTCAACGCTCCGCTGGCTTCCGACGTCATAAACTAAAGCTAGGGTTGACCTTCCCGGATATCGGTGCGTTGTTCGGTTGTATCTTCGCACTCTCCGGTTGTCGGGTATCCAACGCCAACCCGTTGCTTACGGCCCTGCGGCGCGCTGCCGCGGTCCAGACGGAGAAAAGGCACTGCCACAGGTGATCAGTCCCAGCGCCGACCTCGCTTACCTCTGGAAAGTGGATGGAGTAAGTGTCAGCGTTGTCATCTCTCGGAGTGTACTCAGCGAACTCCGGGCCGGCCTCGGTGGCCAGCCGGCAGAGGCCGAATTCGGCGGCATTTTAGTGGGCAGCATCGAAAGTCACGGAGATGGATTCCGTACACGAGTGGACGCTTTCGAACCCTTTCCGATTGAACACCGCTACGGACCAAATTATGGGCTGTCCAATCGTGACCGCAACCTCCTTGAGCGGCGACTCAAACGCCTGCGTCGCCATGGCGTTCCGGTCGGCTTCTGCCGCAGCCACCAGCGGCGCGGGCTCTATCTTGACCAGCGGGACTTCGATCTCTTTAAGAACGACTTCCGTCATCCCGCGTCCGTGTTCCTTCTGGTGCGGAGCGAGGATGCCGATGGCGCCAAAGCAGCGGTCTTCGTTTGGGAAGAAGATGACATTCGCCGGCACGCCAGCTACCTGGAGTTTCCTCTGGATGGACCGCTCGCGGGGCCGCCGGTAGAGGATCCGCTCACGGGACCGGTGGAAACGCCGCTGACGGAGCGGGCCCACGTCCTGCCGTCTGAGCTTGCTAGCCCCCCGAAGCCGGACCAGCGGGCTCTCCCGCAGCTTGCCGTCACCCGAGGCGATTCGTTTCTTGCCGCCAGAGCGGTGGAAAAGCCACGCGCGGAGCGGGCCCATGTCCTGCCGGCTAAGTTTGCCACCCCCTCGGCGCCGGACCAGCGGGCTCTGCCGCAGCTTGCCGTCACCCGAGGCGATTCGTTTCTTGCCGGTACAGCGGCGGAGGTACTGCTAAGTTCTGGCTTGGCCCGGGGCAGAGCGGCAAAGCTGCTGCTGACCGTCGCGTTGCCCTTGCTTTCGTTCTATGCCGCCCGCGAGATTACAGTTCGCCGCGTCCGCGGAGCAGAGGTGGAGCACGGCCGCCCCGTGCCCGAGCCGATTGGGCTACCGTCACGCCAGATGGATCGCGAGGTGGCCCCGGCCTCCGAACAACCCCCGCAATTGCTGGCCGCTGCCCCTCTACCGGTATCCCCAACGGGGCAGGCCGTGGCTCCTCCGCCGGTACAAGGGCGACGCACCCCGGCATCGGATTCCCGGGATCGCTCCGAATCCGGCGCCAAGGCTCTGGTCCCGGTCGAGGGGCATGTCCCGCGCCCCGACGTCACACCTGAACGAAACATTCCCCTGCTCCCCGATCCGCCGGCCATAGCGCCACACAATTCGGCGCCTTCACTGCCGCGACTCACACCGTTTGTTCCTCCCCCCGCTCCCGCCACCGGCCTGCCCGCGGGGGGTGTGGTTGCATACGTCAAACCTGCGCCGCCCTCTTCCATCCGGCACGCGTTTCAAAAGGTCCCGGTGATCTTGGGCCTGACAGCACCCAAATCGGGTGAAGGATTTGTTCCAGCGAACCCCGTCGAACAGCCGCTTCCCTCCCTGCCTCCCAAGCCTGTCCGGTTAGAAAAAGGAACCAGCGTGCAGTTGCTGGCTAAAGTCGACCGGCGCGGCAACGTGGTGAATGTCAAGGTTGTGGAAGGCAACCACCAACTGGCCGGCGCCTCCTCGGATGCGCTCCTGCGATGGCGGTTCGAGCCCGCGCGGCAGAACGGCGAGCCGGTCGAGAGCGGCATGCTGGTTCGTTTCGAGTTTCACAATTTGTCCAGGTAACCGGGGTCCTTTTTGGAAGAAGATATGCCAGACTCTTCGGCGGCAATGCCCGAACAGGTTGGGAGCGAGCCAATCGTGAGTTTCGAAGGTCGAGTGACCGGCGGCATCTCGCGGGAGGTTCTCACGGCGTTCCAAGGAGTGTCGTCGGGCGGTGCGGAAACCGGCGGCATACTCCTCGGAAGCCGTTCGGGCGACCGGATCCTGGTTGAGGACTTCGAGCCCGTCCTGTGCGAGCACCGCTTCGGACCCTCCTATGTTCTATCCGACGAGGACTTGCTGGGTCTCGAAGAATCCGTCCAGTGGTTTCGAACTACCCATGCGGGCGATCTCCAGGTGTTAGGTTTCTACCGCAGTCAGACCGGCCCGGACTCCTCCGTCGGCGATCGGGACAACGAATTGATGCGCCGTTTCTTTCCCGATTCCGGATCGTTGTTCCTTTTGCTGAAGCCCGTCCGGACGCCAGCCATCACCGCGGAACTCTTCGTATTCGCCGAATCGAGCCTGCACGCCGCCGGACACCCGATGTTGTTCCCGAGCAGTGACACGAGCATTCCTGCCCGTGTGAGTTTTGCCCAGTCACCCAACACAGGCAAGGATGCCCGTGTCACTCCACTCAACACAGGCACAAATGGCCGGGATACGCATCCCCAAAAGCGGGAACCGGAACAATCCGAAGAACCCGCTGGCCGGAACTGGACGTGGGTAGCCGCGTTGGTAGCGCTGACCCTTGCAGGAGCCGTCCTGGGGTACCGCTCCGTGGGGCCCAGGAACGGGGGAGCAACCTCGACCGCTGCTTCGAAGACGGCTGTCTCGGACGCGCCTTCCGTCCCCCGCACGCCCGCGTCGAATCCGGTGTCCGTATCAACCCCCGGCACAGCGGCTCCGAACGCCGCGGAAGTTCTTCCGCCACCCGCCGTCTCACTGGAGATGGAACAGGGCGTCCGCGAGGCCCTTGGCAATTGGCTGCGCGCCCTGCGCTCGGGAGATCCCGACCTCGTGGTGGCTTGCTACGCTTCCCAACTGGACCGCTACTTCAGCCAGCGAAACTCCTCCAGCGCCGAGGTACGCCGGGCCGCCGCTCAATCCGTGGCACGGTATGGTAAACCCGCCATCCTGCGCATCTCGGACTTGACCCTGACTCCACTTTCCGACGAACGTGCAATGACTTCTTTCCGCAAGCACTGGCAAACCGGCGGCTCCAGGATGTTCGCGGGCGAAGTGCAGGAACAGCTAACGTTCGTGAAGGCTGGGGACGCCTGGAAAATCGCCTCCGAAGAAGAAACCAAGATCTACTGGACCCAACGGCCCCGGTAGAACAGACGATCGGTTTGTGCCGTCTGTCTCACGAAAAAAGTGGGGCGGACGCCCCCGTCCTGGGGCCCCCTCTGGGGACGACCCCCTGGTCGCGCCCTCCTTGACCACCCCGGTTTTACTTCGCACACACAAAATTGGCCGCGTCATCCGTGCTGCCGGTCCCCTTCCAATGGGCCGCCTGGGGATACGGACAGAGCGGGCGCGTGCGAGCCACACCGCTTGCGGGATTGGCGCCGGTCTTATACTTGGTGGCGACGATCTGGTCCGGAGCCGTGCCCTCCTCCACCCAGCGCTCCAAGGCCCGCGCCATATCGTGCTGCGCGTCGCCCGAGGACACGGAGAGAGCCCCGAAGCTGTTCGGGCCGGGACCACCGCCGCAATGTTGCATGCCCGGGACCATGTACAGCCGGAGGAACCGATCGCTCTCCTTCGCACCCATCTTGGCAACCACGCTCTTGTAGTAGTCGATGGCGTTGAGCGGCGGGATCGCGGCATCGCTCCAGCCGTGGTACACGATCAGCTTTCCGCCGCGCGCCTGGAAGCGCTTCAGGTCCGCGTCCGTGGCATTCATGGTGCGCCCCAGCTTGTCGTCGGCGGCTTTCATGTCGCGATCCACGTTGAACGTCCGATAGTCCCATGCGGCGTTTTCGTAGAGCATGTTGATGAAGAACTGTGTGCCGAAACCATACCCGAGGCTCTTCTCCCGGCTGGCGCCGGTAATCCAGAGCGTCCACCCGCCGCCGCCGATCTCGCCGCCCGGGGAATAACCGGGAAATACCGGCGCTCCCTTAGAGTTCCGCGGGCCGGAATAGATTTTCCGCAGCGCCGTGACTTGCGGCTCCGTGAGACAGGTGTCGGTTTCGGGCCCCTTGCACAGGAGCACCGAGGGATCGAAATGGCATTGCGTCGGGTCGTCGATCACCCCGTCCTTGACGCCATCGAGCGCATCGCAGGCGGCCAGCGTCGCAGCTTCCACCGCCGGCAATTTATTAGCGGGGATGTAGCTGGCGGAGTCCAGCAGGAGCGCCTCCTGGTCCCAGAGGGCGCCGGTAAGGAGATGGGTCCAATAGTTGGCGGGCGCGCCGGCGATGATGCCGTCGTAATCGGCGGGGTAGCGCTGTGCCTCCATGAGGGCTTGGCGTCCCCCGTTCGAGCAGGCGCTGAAATAGGAGTGCTTGGGGCTCTCGCCATAAAACGCCGCGACCAGAGCCTTGGCTTTCGCGGCCGTCTCGTGAATCGCCCGATACCCGAAATCGATCACCTTTTGCGGGTGTCCCAGGGCCCAACTGGCATCCACGGCTCCCCCCTGGTGCCCGGTATCGGTGCCGGCGGCAGCGTAACCCTGAGCCACTGCGGCGGCCATCTCGCCCCAGCCGATGGTTCCCGCGAAGCCACCGTTCCCCACACCCTGAAACTTTCCGTTCCAGCCCGGGCTTGGCATCCACACTTCGAACTGGATATTGGAGTCGCTCGCCGCGATGATGACACCCGTTACCCGGCAGAAGGCGGGCAGATTGCGAATCGGCGGTCCTTGCGGTGGCGTAAAGGTCCCCGCGGGAACCGCCGCGGCGGCGGTGACGGTAGTGTTCGCAAGCTCGATGCGGGCCAGCGAGGCGCAGTCGGCAGCTCGGGCGTCCACCGGCACGATGCCGGATACGCTCAAGCCCAGGAGAATGGCCATGTGAAGACGGAATGCGGTTCGCGATCTCATCAGTTCTGCTCCTCTGTTGTGCGGGGTGTCCCGCCCCGGCCGCCGGCCGGCGGATGCAACTCGTAGCCCTGCGGCGGCTCGGCGCCCAAGAGATAGCGGACGAAGTAGTCCCACCGCCTGCGTATCATGTAGGGTTCGTTGCCGAATCCATGGCTGCGGTTGGGCAGCAGAATCAGATCGAAGTCCTTGTTGGCTTTAATCAGCTCGTTCACCACCAGCAACGTGTTGTACGGCGGAACGTTGTTGTCCATGGTGCCATGGGCCAGCAGCAGATGCCCCTTCAGGTTCTTGGCGATTAGCTGGTTGGCCTGGTTGTCGTAGTTGGTGGCGCCATCCGGCTTCTGCTCCAGCAATCCCTGCCACTTCTCCGCCCAGTCGTCCTCGTACACGCGGTTATCGTGATTGCCGGCCTCCGAGATGCCCACTTTGAAGAAGTCCGGATAGCGGAACATCGCGTCGGCCGTCGCATAGCCGCCCCCTGAGTGCCCATAGATTCCGGCGCGGTCGATATCGATCCACGGGTACCGCTGCGCCAGTTCCTTCATCCCGGCCACCTGGTCGGGCAGCGTATTGTCACCCATATTCCCGAAATACGCCTCGTGGAATTTCTTGGAGCGCCACGGCGTTCCCATCCCATCCAGCTCGATCACGATAAAGCCCAGCTCCGCGAGCGCCTGGCAGTCGGCCCGCCCCGCCGAGAAGGCCCGGCTCCCCACGCTGCCGGTCTGCGGGCCTGGATAGATGTGGTTGACGATCGGATACTTTTTTCCGGCGTCGAAGTTCGACGGTGTGAACATCAATCCGTAGAGGTCGGTGACGCCATCCCGCGCCTTGACCGTGAACGGAACGGGAGGCTTCCAGCCGGTGGCGGCAAGTTTGGAGATGTCGGCCTTCTCCAGGGTGGCAATCAGCTTCCCGTCGGAATCCCGCAGCACCGCCACCGCGGGTACATCGGGTTTGGAGTAGCTGTCGACGAAGAAACGTCCCGAAGGCGAAAACGTGACCTCATGCGTGGCGTCCTCCGGCGTTAGCAGCCTCACATCCCTTCCGTCGAATCCCACGCGGTACAGGTGGACCAAATAGGGATCGCGGCCCTTCTCCCGGCCTACGCCGAGGAAGTACAACACGCGATTCCTCTCGTCCACCTTGAGCAACTGAGTCACGTTTCCTTCCCCGGTGGTGATTTGATTTTTGAGCCCGCCGGTCTCCAGATCGTAGAGGTAGAGCTGCCCCCAGTTGTCGCGTTCCGAGAACCAGATCGCCTCTTTCGAGGCTGGCAGATAGCGCCAGTCGACGCGGCCATTGCCGGATTCGAAGAAGGTTGACACCTTCTCTTCCAGCACGTCGCGCACCGCGCCGGTCAAGGCGTTGGCGATGCGCAGCTTCTCCACCTTGTGGTCGCGAGACGTGGAAACAAAGGCGACACTGCTGCCGTCCGGATTCCACTGAACGTCGCCCCACTCGCCGCGGCACGCGACGTTATCGCACAGCGTCGAACGGTGCTGGTCGGCCGGCATCTGGAAGCGCACCACATGCGGGTCGTCCACATCGACGATCACCCGCTGAATGGTGGTGACCACCTCATCGCCGGGAAGCGGATACTTCCACGCCCGCAGCGTGGGATGCCCCACCTTGGTATCCACCAGGTACATCTCGCCGACGCCCCGCTGGTCCTGTTGAAAGGTCGCGACCTTCTTCGAATCGGGAGACCAGAGAACAATGGGCCGCTCACTCCCGCTCCAGCCGGCGTTGTCGGTCGCGTAGCCGAAATCCTTCACGCCATCCTTCGTAAGCTGTGTCTCTTTGCCCGTGGCGACGTCGCGATTCCAGAGATTGTTCTCGCGGATAAAGACCGCCCGCTTCCGGTCGGGGGAAATCGATTCATTGCGCCCGCCTCCACCGCTGCCGCCCCTTCCGCTGCGGCCGCCCGTGGCCGGAGCCGGGCTGTTCTCGGCGACGCACTTCCTGCCCTCCACGTCGCACTTCCAGCGCCGGCCGGCGGTTACCGTCACGCTCTGACCGTCCACCGAGAATTCCAGCTCCGTGAATGGCAGCCGGGTTGGCTCGTAGACCGTCCCAGCCGCCAGGGACAGCGTTCCGGCGAGTCTGGAGTGGTCGAAGGCCGGCTGGCGGGTGCCTTTGGCGGGATCCACCAGCACGAATTCACTGCCGCGGGCGGTGGTGTTCCGATACCAGAAGCGTCCGTCTGGAAGCCAGGCGGGGCGCACGCCAGAGCCGAACACCAGGGGCGTTGTGTTATAGCCCAAGGACTTCTCGGCGCGCGCGTAGTCGGCAGCGCTGAACCGCTGTTGGGCCACGCCGGGGATCGCAGCAGCCAGGCTCGCTGCCACGATTGCGAAACGCACCGAAGATCGATTCGCCCACACTTGCATTCTGGTTCTCCGCCGGGGTCTAAGGCCGAATAATCACACTGATTCGCCCTGGAAGTCAAGCCGCGGATCGAGCTGCTCGATCTGCGGCCTTCTCCGCAACTACCCACCGTCGAGCTGCGTTTCCAGTTCCGCTACGAAGTCTGCGAAGAAGTCGGCATGCCGGGCTCCTGTTTCACGATCTACGCCGATGTGCGGTCCGTGAGAAGATGACGCGCTACCCTGCGGAGCGCAAGATCCAGCGGGCAGGCTGAAGCGGGTGAAATGACCAAAAACCACTACAAAACCACTACAGTTGATGAAAGCACCAAGAACGCCGAAGCCGTTTGTTATCTATTGGTGCGGATGAAAGGACTTGAACCTTCACTCCCTTGCGGGAACTGGAACCTAAATCCAGCGCGTCTGCCAATTTCGCCACATCCGCACAGCTATGACCGAATTATAGCAACGTGGAACGGGCCGGCGAGCCATCCGTCAGTCCCAGGAATTTCGGCTCGTATCCTGGGAAAACACCCTTCAAAGTCGGGTTCCCGAGATGTTTGGACACGAGTTCGCCGAGCACATCGCGGAAGTCCGTGGTAAGCGCCAGGTCGCGGCCTTCGTAGAGCTGTTCTCTCTCCAGTCCGGGCCACTTTCCGTACACTTTGCCTCCCCTGACCCCTCCGCCCATCACGAACATGCTGTTGGCGTGGCCATGATCGGTGCCGCGGTTCCCATTCTCGTGCGCCGTGCGGCCGAACTCCGACATGGTCACCAGCGCCACGTCCGCCATGCGGTCCCCCATGTCCCGCCAAAAGGCGCTCAGCGCCTGACCATACTGCGCCAGCAGATTGGCAAGCTGGCCCTCCGACGCGCGCTGGCCCACCTCGTTGACGTGATGATCCCAGCCGCCGATATCGGCAAAGGCCATCTCCACGCCGACATCCGACTTGATCAATTGCGCGATCTGCCGAAGGCTGTCGCCGAACCGGCCGCGCGGGTACTCGGCGCCCGCTGCCGGCGTGTAGGGCTGCTTCTGGATGGTCTCGAGCATCGACACGGCTTCGAAGGTCTCACGGCCGGCCGCGCGCATCAACGGGTCCTTGCTTTCGAGATACATGTCCTGGAACTGTTTGGACGCTTGGGGATCGCGCACCTGGAAACCGGCAATGCTCTGGAGTGCGATCGCCGGGTTGGGGCCGGACATGGAGCGCGAGAGCGTGCTTCCCAGCGACACCGCGCGCACCGGCGACACCTTGCCTTCCGCCCTCGGCAGCGCGCGGTTCATCCAGCCGTCGTGCGTTGCCTTGAGTCCCGGGGTCCCCGACTCCATGTAGTCCTGCGCATCGAAGTGCGAGCGGGTGGGGTCGGGCGATCCCACCGCATCCACGATGGCCAAATGCCGCTGATCGAACAGCGGCTTGAGCGGCGCGAGCGAAGGGTGCAGACCGAAGAACCCATCCAGGTCGATGGCCGCGTCTTCACGCCGATCGCCGTTCGTGGTGGGGCGGGGAATCGAGATGGTGGGACGCAGATCGTAATACGCCTTCTCGCCATGCGGCACCACCACGTTTAATCCATCGGCGGCTCCGCGCTGGAAAATCGCGACGAGTATTTTCTTGCGCGGCGAGGGGGCGTCGGCAGCGTATAGAGCCCGCTTCAACCACAGAGGCGCCGTGCCCATTCCCACCATTGCCAGTGCCGAATTGCGAAAAAAAATGCGACGAGTCGTCATGAGAATTTCCCCTCAGGAACCGTTATCTCAACTCGAAATCCATAAAATAAAAGAATCGCCCGCACGCGGGCGAGGCAGGCGGAACCGCCTGCCCCACCTCAGTGCTTTTGAAACTCCGGCGACCCCAGCGTGATGCCTGCTGTGGATCCATCCGGTCTAGCCGCTTTCGCGGTGTCCACTTTCACGCCCGGCACTTTGCCGTTCGCCAGTTGCAGGGCAAAATTCATGCGGGCCAGCAGGCCGGCCGAGTTCATCCAGTCCTTGCTGGAGTTGGAGTACCCGGTCGGCTCCTGCTTGCGATACAGCGGCTGGCCAAGCTGCGCCACCTGGTTCGCCAGGGGGAACGCATAGTCCACGTCCCCATCCACCACGCGCACCGCGCTCGCCACCATCTCGAGCGGCGATTTCATCTTCGACCGGTACGCGCCCGCGGACCAGAATTCCTTCGAGTCCAGCATGGTCCGCATCACCTCGCGCAGGTCACCATCGCTCTTGAGGAAGGTCTGCGCCATGCGGTCCACAAGCGCCGCCGGGGGATCGTCGGCGACGAAGCGCTGCGCCAGTTTGCTCGAAATGAAGTGGGCGGTAGAAGGATGATGCGCCACAATTTCCAGCACCTTTTCGCCATCCTCGATACCGCCGCTCGCGGGGATGGTCACGCCAAGGACGAGCTTCTCTCCGTTGTCATGCGTGCGCGGGTTGAACGCGAAGGCTCCGCCGCGCTGCGGCTGGTTGATGGTCCAACCGGTGAAGCAGCGGGCCACTTCGGTTACGTCCTTCTGCGTGTAGCCGCCATCCACCCCGAGAGTGTGCAGCTCCAGCAATTCGCGCCCGTAGTTCTCGTTGAGGCCGCGCCGGCCTTTCCTGGCGGCATCGCCGCGCGGCTGGGGCGCATTGGGTCCCACGGACTGCCAGTTATCCAGGTAGAACAGCATGGCCGGGCTCTTGGCCGTGGCTTCCAACAGTTCCTTGAACTTGCCCAGCACGTGCGGGCGGATCACGTCGCGCTCGTATCCGGTGACCAGGTACCGGTCGGCGCCCTTGTCGAGGAATATGTTGAAGTGATTGAACCAGAAATCGTCCAGGACCTCGGCAAGTTGGCGGCTGCTGTAGATGGCGCGGAGCAGTTTGCCTTCCATGAGGTCACGCGCCACCACTTGCTGCGGTCCGTTGGCCAGCTCTATTTTCCGGCGCAATTCGGGCGGCGCGATTGGGAAGAGCCCCTGCCGCATGCCCACCGGCAAGGCCGCGATGACTTCATCCTGCTTGTCCTTGGGCAGCGCCTGCAAGGCGGCGAGCCGCTGCTGCGGAGTGCCCGAGCGGAGAGTCCGAATCTGCTCCCGCGGGAGGAGATCGGCGAGCGGCTGCCCTTCAGGTGCATTGGGATTCGTCTGGTCCCCCTGGCCCTGCTTGCGTTCGGCCCTGGCCACCAGTTTCTCGATCATCATCCGGCGATCCGGATCGGTTGGAAACGGCATCTGCCCCGCCACCATCTGCTTCACAATTTGCGGCGTAGGATAATTCCGAACCATTTGTGCGCTGGACATCGTCAGCGTGTCGAGAGCCTTCAGCTTCTCCGACAAGAGGGGGTTTTCAGGAATGCGGTTGGGATCGAGCTGGAGGGCGATCCACTTCTTGAGACCCAGGGAGCGCACCCGCTCCGCATCGCCGGGACGCGGGCCGAATGTCAGGCGGCTCAGGGCATGCACGATCCTGTCGTTGTTCGGAATCTGTTTCAGAAACTGGTGAGTCTGGTCCGTGCTCTTCTTCGTAGCGTAAGCCGAGATTCCGGGGAACACCGACAGACCAAGCGCACACGCCAACCCCAGGAGTGCTCTTCTGCGCATTTCTTACCCTCTGTTCCTATTAAACTCCAATTCCCTCCATTGGTTTCGGTGGTACGAGTAAAAGTCTGTAAACGGCCGCGCGCACCAGGACAGCCCGTAGACGTTATAGTTGAAGCTAGGAGAAACGCCATGAGGATTCGTCTTGTTCTTCTCACATTTTTAATGTGCGCCTGCGCGCTGTTGGCGCAGTCCGCGCCAGCTTCTGTCCAGGCCTTCGGAACCGCTACCATCACTGTCAATCCCCCGGAGCAGGCGCAGTTGACCATCGGGGTGGTCACGCAAGGGATTACTGCCGATGAGGCGTCGCAGCAGAATGCGACCGTGTCCACCGCGGTGCAGAGCGCCATCGCTTCGGTGCTGCACAGCAACGGAACGGTTCAGACTGTCAACTATTCCGTGAGCCCGCGCTACAGTAACTCGCCCAACCCTTCGATCATCGGGTATACCGCCAGCAATACGGTTCTCGTCACAACTTACGATCTTTCGATCATCGGCAAGCTGATCGACACGGCCACCCAGGCCGGCGCGAACAACGTGGGGGGCGTTTCTTTTGGCCTTCGCAATCCCGACCCTTACGTGCTGCAAGCGCTCGGCCAGGCGTCCAAGCAGGCGCTGAGCCATGCCGCTGCGATTGCCTCCGGATTGGGGGCCAAGACCGGGCCCGTCCTGTCGGCCCAGGAGGGGGCGAGCTATTCCCCGATTCTTACGGGAGCCCCGACAGCCGGCACCGCCTCCACGCCTATCCAGACCACCGGGGTGACCGTCACCGCCACGGTCACGGTAGTGGTGCAACTGGTGGCGCAGTAGGAGCGGCATGGCGACACCCGAAACGGCGACACTCGGGGGCGGATGCTTCTGGTGCCTGGAAGCGGTGTACCGGGAAATGGAGGGAGTGGCTTCGGCGGAATCCGGCTACATGGGAGGGCACCTCGATCACCCCGGCTACCACGACGTCTGTACGGGCAGGACGGGGCACGTGGAAGTGGTGCAGGTAACCTTCGACCCTGAGATCACGCCCTATCGCGAGATTCTGGGAGTCTTCTTCGCGATTCACGACCCCACTTCACGCGACCGGCAGGGCAACGACAGCGGCCCGCAGTACCGCTCGGTCATCTTCTATCACGATGCCCGCCAGAAGGGGGTGGCTGAAGAGCTGATCCGCGAGCTCGAAGCCCAGGAGATCTGGTCCCGGCCGATCGTCACCGAAGTTCGCCCGGCGGCCGCGTTCTACCGCGCGGAAGATTATCACCAGGAGTACTTCCGCAATAACCCGCAGCAACCTTACTGCGCGTATGTGGTGGCGCCGAAGGTGCGCAAGTTCCGCGAGAAATTCGCCGCCAAGCTGCGGCCTGTGACTTAAACCAAGAATCCGGCCGGATATTTTTGTTCAAGTCCGTTAGAAACCCTGTCCCCAACCGACTACCTTGAGTATGGGAGGACAATAATCCATCTCGACGGAACCAGCGGGTCAGGATGACCTCTTCAGGGACGCAGTGACGCAATTCGGATCTTCACTCGAAAGGCTTACGAGGGCCTACGAAGCCAACCCGGAAAAGCGCCGCGACCTGAGCCAGGACATTCATTTTCAGTTGTGGCGGAGTTTTCAGCGGTACGATGGCCGCTGTTCGCTGCGGACGTGGATCTACCGCATTGCTCACCATGTCGCGGCTTCGCATGTTATTCGTGAGCGCCGCATATTCTCGACTCTCGTAAGCCTGGAAGAGCTCGAAATGCTCCCGGACAAAGCCGAAGGTTCGTCCGCCGCTGACCTACGGTTGAATCTGGAGCGGCTATCGGCCCTGATTCAGCGGCTCAAACCGCTTGATCGCCAGGTCATCGTCTCTTATCTCGAAGACATGGATGCGGCATCCATTGGCGAGATCACGGGTTTGTCGCCTGCGAATGTTGCCATGAGGATTCATCGAATCAAGAACGTCCTCGCGAAGCGGTTCCACGCAGGAGGGCACGAGGGAGGGAACCATGCGAAATGACTTGCCCGGAGACGGCCCAAAAAAGATCTGGCTGAACCAGCCAACGGAGACAGCGACAATGACATTGAAACTGATTCAACAGAGGTCGCGTGAGCTTCGGGCAAAGACCCGCAGGAAGTTGCTGGGGACTCTGGCCGGGCCGCTCGCTGCCGGCCTTTTCTACGCTTTCGGCATGAAAGAGTTCGCACCGCTGAGACCAGTACTGCAACCGTTGTTCGCATTGGCACTCGCCTGGAGCCTAGCCGGACTGTATTTCCTGAATCGCGGAATGTGGTCCGCGGTGATGCCGGGAGATGCAGGTCTCAGCACCGGTTTGGAGTTTTGCCGGCGGGAGATCGGGCGGCAGCGTGACCTCCTGCGCCGGGTTCTGCTGTGGTCGCTTGGACCCTTGTTGCTCACCATCGGCACGTTGATTTTCGCGCTGGCGATGGTTGGTACGAAGGATCGGGGAATATTCCCGAATGGGCTTCCCTTCCTGATTGTGATGGTCGTCTGGGTAGTCGCGTACTTCATCGTCAGGTTTAGGGAGCAGCGGGAACTCCAGCGTGAGATTGACGAATTGAACAATGTCGACAAGGAGAATCACGGTTTATGAAGCGACTCTACCGGTTCATGGCGCTCGCCGCATACGCGGCATCGCTGGTTTTCGCACAGGACATTTCCGGCGACTGGCAGGGCACCCTCAAAGCGGGTCCACGGGAACTTCGGACTATTCTGCAGGTCACGCGGGGCTGTAGCGGAGAGTGGAAGGCCGTGCTGCTGAGCATCGACCAGAGTCCGGATCGAGGCGCAGGGATGGCAACCACCTCATTTTCGCTGGATGGCTCCCACATCAGGTTCGCCGTCTCCCAGATCCACGGCAGTTACGATGGCACACTCAGCGCGGACGGAACATCGATCGCCGGAACCTTTACCCAGGGGCTGCCGCTTCCCCTCGAATTTCGGCGTGCTACCAGAGAGACCGCCTGGACCGACCCATCTCCGCATAGCGTGCAATTCATACCGGTGGAGAAGGACGTCAAGCTCGAGGTGCTCGATTGGGGCGGCTCTGGAAAGCCGCTGGTTCTGTTGGCCGGTCTTGGAAACTCGGCTCACATATACGACAAGTTCGCGCCCAAACTGACAGCCAAGAACCATGTTTACGGCATTACACGGCGCGGATTCGGTGCTTCGAGTGCTCCTTCACCGGCGGGGGACGCGACGTATTCGGCCGATCGTCTCGGTGACGATGTTCTGGCGGTTCTCGATGCACTCAAGCTGAACCGGCCCGTGCTGGCCGGCCACTCGCTGGCGGGTGAAGAGTTGAGTTCCATCGGATCGCGCCATCCCGACAGGATCTCGGGACTGATCTATCTCGACGCTGGATATGCGTATGCGTACTACGACCGCTCGCGAGGTGATTTGGGAATCGACCTGGCCGACCTGCAGAAGAAGCTGGAGCAGTTGCAGCCGGGGAAGAATCCGCCGAATCGCAGACAATTGATTGAGGAACTTCTAGCCACGACTCTGCCGGGCTTTGAACGCGACCTGCGGGAGGCGCAGAAGAATCTAGCAGAAGCCCCGGCGGCCCAGCAGCCAACGGCTCAGACTCCGCCGATTACTCAGGCAATCATGGCGGGCATGCAGAAGTACACGCATATAGATGTTCCTGCTCTCGCGATCTTCGCAGTGCCACACGCAACCGGGCAGCCCTTCAAGGACGACGCGGAACGTGCCGCTGCCGACGCGCGGGATGAGGCCACTACGGGCGCTCAGGCGAAGGCATTTGAAAGTGGCTTGCCCTCTGCGCGGGTGGTTCGATTGCCGCACGCGAATCACTTCATCTTCATCTCGAATGAAGACGATGTGCTGAGCGAGATGAACGCCTTTCTTGGCAACCTTCCGTAGCAGAACTGGTGCTCTCTGACGCCGACACTGTGCGGTAAACCGCCTACGGCCTGTCGCGCCGATTCCGAACCAAAAGAAACTTCGGTGACGTCGCAGCGATCCAACAACGCACATTGTGCCGAGTGCCAGAGTCTGCCGACGCCCGCCGTCACTGGCTGTCACGCATGCGTGGCAAGACTATGCTTCGCACTTTGCCGTGGGGAGGAATAGCCCTCAAGCGGGCGACGCAGGCGGAATCGATTACCCCACCCACCATCCGCGTTACGCCTCCGATCTCTCCAAACCGTTTGCTATTCCCATCGTCCAAACGTCCATGTGGCATGCCATCCAACGCACCTACCGCGGCCTGATCCAGCGGCCCACCTTCTTCCTGGCAGTGGTGTTCACCATGGCGCTGGGGATCGGCGCCAACAGCTCAATCTTCCCGGTCATCGATGCGGTTTTGTTGAAGCCGCTTCCTTATCCGGGCGGCGACCGGCTGATGGCCATCTTCGAATCCAGCCCGCGGTTGAAAGTTCCCCGCGGACCGGTGGCGCCTCCACGGCTGGAGGAATGGAACCGCATGAACCAGACCTTCGCGGGCATCTCCGGGGCATACACCGAAAGCCAGGCCGAGACTTCGGGGCCCCTGCCCGAGAGGCTGGTTTGCGCGCGCGCCGCGCCGCGGTTCTTCTCGGTTTTGGGAACCCCGGCCCTGGTGGGCCGCGGCTTCAGCCCAGACGAGGAAGTGGCCAACGGCCCGCGGGCGGCGGTGATCAGCGAGCGGCTGTGGAAACGGCGATTCAACGCCGACCCGCAAGTGGCGGGCAGGATGCTGCGCTTCGCCGATCGCGGGTTCCCAATTGTGGGCGTGATGCCCGACGCGTTTCGCTTTCCCGCGGATGACGTAGATGTATGGCTTTCAGCCAAGCTTCCCGACGTAGTGATGCGGTCTCGCGAAGCGCGCTTCTATTCCGCCGTAGGGCGAATCAAGGAAGGGGTAACCGTGCGCGCCGCGCAGGCGGATTTGGCCGCGGTACAGGGACGCCTTGGCGCTCGAGTTTCTGATGCCGAGTTGGCGGAGCAGAGATTCCCGGGACGGACGCCTCCTGGTCCGCGGTCCTGGACCCGCTGAAGGAGGAGACCGTGGGTGGCGTCCGGCGCTCGCTTTGGATTCTGTTCGGTGCGGTCTCGCTGGTTCTGCTGATCGCTTGTGCCAACGTGGCGTGCCTGTTGCTCGCGCAGGCGAGCCGGCGGGAACGCGAGATCGCGGTTCGCTTCTCACTGGGCGCCCGCCGGACACAGGTGGCGAGTGGACTGCTGTTGGAGGCCATCTGCGCGGCTTTGCCGGGCGCGGCTCTGGGGCTTTTGATGGCGCTGTGGGGCTCGGCCTGGTTCCGCCATGCCGCGGCCAGGTTGCCCCGCGCGGATGAGATCCAACTGGACTGGCGCATCGTGCTCTTCACGCTCTCGGTGACGGTCGCGACGGCGCTCCTCTTCGGACTCCTGCCGGCGCTCCAGGCTACGCGCGGCGAAATGGCAGGAACGCTGGCCATGGCGTCGCGGACACAAGTGGGCGGCCGGCAGCGGCTGCTGCGGACCCTTGTGAGGGCGCAGATCGCTCTGGCGATTGTGCTGTTGGCGGGGGCGGGACTGCTGATCCGCACGCTCGCGCGCCTGGGACAGACGTCGCTGGGGTTCCGGCCGGACAACGTGCTCACGCTGCGGATCAGCGCGAGCTGGGATAAGAAGCGCGACATGAAGCGAGTGGAGCAACGCCTGTGGCATACGCTGGAGGCGCTGGGGAGCATGCCAGAAGTGGAGGCGGCAGCGCTCTCGCTGAGTCTTCCTGGTGGCGGAGAGGATTATCCGCAACAGTTCGGCATCGTGGGCAGGGACAGCCAGTCTCAAGGCCACGATGTTCGCGGATTTCCAGGCGGTGAGCCCCGATTATTTCAAGGTGCTGGGCATTCCCATGCTGGCGGGCCAGACGTGCCGCATCGACATCGACGGAAAAACGCGGCCCCCGGTGATGGTGAACCGCAGCTTTGTGGAACGGTTCATGAATGGCCTCAACCCGGTCCAGCAGCGTCTGGCAGCCGGCCACAACTCGTTCGAGATTGCCGGCGTGGTGAGCGACGTTCGCGATCATGGATATGCGAAAGATCCAAGACCCACCGTGTATTTCTGCGAAATGCCGGGCTCCTTTCCGGACCCGGAGTTCCTGGTGAAGACGTCGGCCAACCCGGCCTTCCTGGTGGAATCGGTGCGCCGTCGGATGCAGGCGCAGGAACCGAATCGGGGGTTGTATGACACGAAACCGCTGACGGAGTACCTGTCCTCCACGCTAGCCGAGAAACGGTTCCAGACGATGTTGCTCAGCCTTTTCGGCTTGACCGCGCCGCGGCTGGCGACCGTCGGGCTGTACGGCGTGACCAGTTTCTTTGTTTCCCAGCGGAGCCAGGAAATCGGCTTGCGAGCGGCCCTGGGAGCCCAACCCGGACAGATCCTGGCGCATGTGTTCCGCCAGGGGGCGCTGACGACGGGGGCGGGCGTGGCGGCGGGGCTTGCATCGGCCGCGTGGTTATCGAAATCGATTGCTTCTCTGCTTTTTGGCATCGCACCGGTAGACCCGATTACCTTCGCGGTAGTGCCGTCGGTGCTGGCGATAGTGGCGGGCGCTGCCATTTGGGCCCCTGCGCGACGGGCCACAGGGTAGACCCCATGGAGGCGCTGCGGCAGGAGTAGGACAGGATTCCCGGGTTCTCCCATGACAGGCAGGGACCTGGCCAGTACCCCGTCCCCGAGGTTGGCGCGCTCCGGGTATTGTTTTTCCCGGAAGACGCGCTACACTACCCAAGAGATGTCGGTTTCGATCGGAAAATGGAGCCTTTTCTGGTGGTACGAGCGGGTCGAACCGCCTGAAGGGTTTGAGGAATATGACCCGCGCTCGGCTCACCAGTGGATCCGGACCATTCGGCCCCACCGCGATTCCCTGCCGGCGCTGCGGCGCTTCCTGGCCCAAAATAGCCTTGACGATCTCTGGCGATTTACCGACGAGGGCGTTGTGGAGCTGTTGGGCCGCAAATTGGAATCGCGGCAGATCCGCGTTCTCGTAGAACCGGAGCAGGACCATACTTCCCATTCCACTCCGCCGGATAGCGGTCCCGCACCCTTCCCTCGGGAGGAAAGAACCAGCCGGCCCGCAGCCCCTTCCAAGACGCCCGTGGTCGACGACGCGGTGTTCCCGGACGACGCCCACCTGGTTGCCATCGCCGGGGTCCTGGAGAACGGGTCTCAGTCGGCCGCCCCATTTTGCGAGGAATGCGCCAAAGCCAAGGCTGCGAGCCAGTCGGCTTAACGGAGAGAAAGTGATCGCCAAGAGTACTCGGGAGATGGTCCTGGATAAGCTGTTTCGGGCACGTTCCTCCGGACGGACGGGAGTCTGGGTCATTCTGGACGCCGCGCGGGACAAGCGGATCTTCGGTGCCGTGGATGGCTCCTACGCGGAGAAATGCTGCCTGTATAGCGGCGTTCTGCCCTGGCAGCTCCAGATGGCCGCTCCGTACCTGGTGCAACTGAAAAGAGACGACCGGTTTACGGAGTTTGTGATCGATCATGGGTGGGGACAGGCCTGGGGGATCTTCTTGCGGTCTGAGGCTGACGTGACAACGCTGCGCCGTCACTTTCGCGGATTCCTGCGAGTGCGCGACACGGCTGGACGGCGCCTGATCTTCCGGTACTACGATCCGCGGGTGCTCCGCGTGTACCTCCCTACCTGCACACCCGACGAGCTGCGCACGATTTACGGTCCGGTAGACCAGTTCCTATGCGAAGCGGAGGATCCCGGAACCCTGCTGGAGTACCGCATCGACAAGCACCAGTTGTCGGAAACCCGTGTGCCGCTCGAAGCCGGAGTGAGCAGCGCCTGACCGGGCACTCGGCCAGCCCCTGTCCTACCTCTCTGAGCCAGTCCTCCTGTTCTTTCCAAAGGACTTCCGCGTTAGGAGCAACTCCATCGCGCCGGCCTGCATCCAATACGTGTAACATCGCTCGCCCCGTCGGCTGGCGCCCGCAAAATCACCTCGTCGGATTCCCGTAGCTGCAATCGCCAAAAAGGAGACCAATTTGTCCATACAATTGTCACCAGATCGAGGATCCCCATTTAAGCAGTATCTGTTGATTAGCGATTTCGACCAGACGCTCAGTTTCAACGACTCCGGAATCGTGCTCAGCGAAATGCTGGGCATCGCCGGATTTCCAGGGAGGATCGCCGGGCTGTCGCGCATCCACATGGTGCAGCAAGGCGGAGAGCTTGCCTACCTGTTGTTGCACGATCCGGAATACCGGCGCGTCCGCAAGCAGGACCTGATTGAAGCCGGCAAACGCATTCGTCTCAAGGAGAACATCCGCCTGCTTTCCCGGTTACTGGACGACCTGGACGGGCATCGGTTTTCGTTCTACGTGGTTTCGGCGGCGCCCGAAGAGGTCATCCAATCGGCGCTCGAAGGAATCGTGCCCCATGACCACATCTACGGAACGCGCTTCCGTTATGATCAAGCTTCGGGCGAGATCGAATCCATCGTCCGCGTTCCCGCCGGCTACGGCAAGGTGGCCGTCCTGGAGGATTTTCGCGCCAGGCTGCCCATCAGCCATGACCGTATCGTCTACATCGGCGACGGCAGTTCCGACGTACATGTGATGCTCCATGTGAATCGGTTGGACGGACTGACCATCGCGGTGTCGGAAAATAAATACATCACGCAGATCGCGCGGCGCACCATTTTGAGCGACGATGCGTTGAGCGTTCTGATTCCGATTCTGGAGGATATTCTGGGATGGAACACCACCCGCATTCGTGCACTCTTTGACACTCATGGATTCCTGTTGCAAGAGTGGGACAAGGTCCGGACCGACACTCTTACGATATCGAAGGCTCCCGGCAATTCCACTCCCGGAGTCGAGATCCAATGAAGCTGGACTGGATCGGCTGGCTGGCCACAGCCCTGTTTGCGAGCTCCTACCTTTTCAAACAGCCGGGCGCGTTACGCAAGGTACAGGCGGGAGCCGCACTGCTGTGGGTCATATACGGATTGATGATCCACGCGCTTCCCGTGGTGGTCGCGAATCTCGTGGTCGCGGCGGTGGCCGTGGGTTCGGGACTTGTGGGGCAGGTGGTTAACCCCGTGGTTAACCTGCGCCCGATGGCCAATCGGCCGGCTGGACCGGCTCCGCAGTAGTACATCGTAATTGGCATTACGATAAGCGGCATTACCATGGATCTCGCCCTACGCGCATGATAGAATCGCACAGTTCAACCCCTGCGGAGGATGCCAATGAGGATGATCCATCCGGTTTTGTGCTTCGGTGCGGTGCTGCTGCTGTCCGCCAGGCCCGGCTACGCCCAGGTGCCTGCCGGAAACGAAGGGCTGACGCCCGCACAGATCAGCGCCCGCGCCAAGGCCCAGAATGTGCCCGAAATACCTTTTGAGTCTGTGCCCAACTTCCTGAAGCTTCCGCCGAACCTGTACCTCGGTGAAGGGATCGGGGTCGCAACCAATTCCAAGGGGCATGTTTTCGTTTACACGCGAAGCCAGGAGACCCGGCTGTTTGAATCCGACCAGAAGGGAAACTTTGTCCGCGAGATCGGTGAGGGTTTATATGGATTCGTGTTTGCCCACGTGGTGAGGGTCGATCCGCAGGACAACATCTGGGCAGTGGACGAGGGGTCGAACATGGTGATCAAGTTCAACCCCGAAGGGCGGGTGACCATGCTGCTTGGGCGGAGGCCCGAAGCGGTGGAAGGGTTGCCGGCGGCGCCCGCCACGGCAACCGCGGCGCCGGCGGAGGAGCCCTATCTGTTCAATCGTCCGACCGACGTAGCCTGGGACGCGGCCGGGAACATCTTCGTCGCGGACGGCTATGGCAACTCGCGGATTGTGAAGTATGACAAAGACGGAAGGTTCCTCAAATCCGTGGGGACGCGCGGATCGGGGCCCGGCCAGCTCAACCTTCCGCACACCATGGCGACGGACGCCAAGGGCACCGTCTATGTTGGAGACCGCAGCAACAGCCGGATCCAGGTGTTCGACAACGATCTGAACTTCAAGGCGATCTACGACCAGGTCGGCGCGCCCTGGGCGATCTGCATCACCCAAGGGCCGCACCAATATCTCTACAGTTCCAACTCGAACACCGACAACAACAATTCTCTGAACGAGGCCGTGACCGGCGAGATTTACAAAATGGAGTTGGATGGGACCATCCTGGGCAAGTTCGGAAAAGCGGGCAAGCAGCTCGGCGAATTCAGCTCGGCGCATGAGCTCGACTGCCGCAGCGAGAATGAAGTCCTGGTGGCGGAGATCACCAGTTGGAGAGTGCAGAAAATACTCTTGCACCCGCGAACCCCGAAATAGGGGAGGGCACCCAGAGTAACACTTGACGCGGAGACACGGAGGCGCGGAGATGAACGCGGAGAAGAGATCGAGGAGAGATTACGTAATTGCGGTGGCGTTCCTGATCGCCGGCTCGCTCTTTGGCCAGAGTTCGGTTCCCGAAATCCCTTACGATTCGGCTCCGAATCTCCTGAAGCTGCCGGAGCATGTGTACCTGGGTGAAGCGGCCGGGGTGGCGACGAATTCCAAGGGGAATCTCTTCGTCTACACGCGCAGCGGCGGCACGTTCGCCACGGTGGGCGCTTCGCGCACATTTACGCACGGAGGCGCGCGGCTGTTCGAGTTCGCCCCCACTGGAAAGTTTGTCCGCGAGATCGGACAGGGCGTCTATGGATTTCTGTTTGCTCAGGCCGTGCGGGTGGATCCGCAGGACAACATCTGGGTGGTGGACCGGGGGTCGAACATGGTCATCAAGTTCAGCCCCGACGGGCGAGTGGCGTTGACGCTGAGCCGGAAGCCGGAGTCGGTGGGCGGCCCAGGCCCGGCAGCCGGTCGCGGGGGCGGCGCCGGCCGGGAAGGCGGCCCGGCAGCGGGGCGGGGAGGTGGCGCGGGAGCCGGCCGGGGAGGCGGCCAGGTGCCGGGCACGGGCATTCCCGGCGACAGTTTCAATCGGCCCACGGACGTGGCTTGGGATGCGGCCGGCAACATTTTTGTATCCGATGGTTACGGCAACGCGCGCATCGCCAAGTTCGACAAGGGCGGCAAATTCCTCAAGTCCTGGGGATCGAGAGGTGCCGAGCCCGGCCAGTTCGATACGCCGCATTCGCTCGCGACCGACGCCCAAGGCAACGTTTACGTGGGCGACCTCGGGAACAAGCGCATTCAGGTCTTCGACAACAACGGCGAATTCAAGACCCAGTTCTCCAATGCGGGCTCTCCCTGGGCGGTTTGCATTTCCCCCGGGTCCCACCAGTATCTCTACGCGTCCAATTCCAACGACCCCCGCACGATGGACAACGGCGAGATCTACAAGATGGAACTGGACGGCCGGATTGTGGGCAAGTTCGGTAAAGCGGGCAAGCTCATTAAGGAGTTCGGTTCGGTCAATGAGATAGACTGCCGCAACCCCAATGAACTGTACGTGGGTGAGTTGACGAACTGGCGCGTGCAGAAGATCACCCTGCATCCGAACCAGTGACACGGGCATTCTTGCCTGTGTTGCGTGTTCAGGCCTAGCCCGCAGCCGCTGGGCGGGTGAAGGAAACAATCCGAAGTGCTCTCAGTATCGTATGATCATCGAATGCCTAACAGGAGGAATGGAAAGATGAAGGATTTCACCGCTCTATGTGGCGCCGCTCTGATGGCGCTGTTGCTCACAGGTTGCAGTCAGACTTCGCCTGATACGCGCGAAGCCGATGCGAAGGCACTGAGGGACAATGAGACGCAATGGAACCAGGATTTCGCATCAAAGGATGTCGACAAGCTTATCGCGCATTACGCCGACAATGCCGTTCTGATGGTTCCTGGAATGCCGGCAAGTTCCGGGAAAGACGCTATCCGCAAGACCCTGACAGAAATGCTGGCTGATCCGGCACTATCGCTGAAATTCCAGTCTTCGCGGGTGGAAACCGCAAAGTCGGGCGACATTGCCTACACTCAAGGTACTTACACCATGACAATGACGGACCCGAACTCAAAGCAGGTCGTCAATGATCACGGAAGCTACGTGACTACGTACAGCAAGCAACCGGACGGATCGTGGAAGGCGGTGGCGGACATCGCTACATCGGAAGTACCCCCTGCGGCGCCACCCTCGCCCGCGGCAAAAAAGAAATGATTCCGCTCTGCGGATCGCCTCTCGGGGTCTCCACACGGGGAGGTCCTGGTTAAGGCAACACATGCAAGGATGCCCGTGTCACGGGCGGAAGTGCATTTGCATGAATTTCAGGAACAGGTCCCAGTCGGACGGGATGGTGCCGTGCCCGCCGGCATGCATCTGGTAGCCGATGGTATGCAGGATGGCCTCTCCGGGCGCCGGCATCTGGTCCGTGTCCAGCCCCTGCTTCCCCAGCAGGCGGTACACCGGCCCCGCCGCTACTGCAGCCAGAAATTCGCCCTTCGGGTCCGACCAGAAATCCTTGTCCCCGGTCTGCAGCAACACCGGGCGCGGCGCCATGAGCGCCACCAGCATGTGCGCATCCACGGGGAACTGATCGACATGCGCGGCGAATTTCTGGTAGTTGGCGCAGAACTGATAGGGGTATCGCGTGGGCTCCGTCAGGTGGGCGATGGTCTCGCCATAGTTCCTGCGGCTCAAGGCCGCGCCGCCTTCACCCGAGCAACTGGCAATCACCATGGCGAAGCGCTGATCGTGCGCTCCGGCCCACATCACCGTCTTGCCCAGCCGCGAGACTCCCACGATGGCGACTCTCTTGGCATCCACGCCCTGATCGGTCTCCAGGTAATCCATGGCCCGGCTCAGGCCCCATGCCCAGGCTGCGATGGCGCCCCATTCATCCGGCGCCGGCTCGGTCTGGCCAGGCTTCAGATACAGGGCTCGCACGCCGTACGGAACGCCTCCTAAAAAGTCCGGATCGATATCGCCGTAGTAAACCGTCGCCACACCGATCCCCGCGGACAGAAACGGCAAGGGGTTGATCCTTCCGATTCCGCCTTTCGGCGCGGGGACCCTCTTCTTGTCCCGGCCCCACACTTCGCCGGGCTTGATACCCGGGTCGTCCACCGAGCTGGAGTTCGCGGAAAAGCTCACGTTGAGCAGCAACGGCACCGGCTTCGAGGCGCCCGCAGGCAGATAGATCAGCAGATCCATCTTCGGCCCGGCCTTGTCCCTCGAGAAGTAGACCGTCACTTGTTTGCGGACGGCCTTACCATCCAGCGCGGGCGTTCCTTTATCGAACACATCGAAGCTCATCCCGGCCGGACGCTCCGGGGCGCGGCCATACTGGTTCTCCTCGAAGAGGCGGACGATCTCCGGGCGGCGCTTCTCGTTCCAGGTCTTGGCATCGCGGACCGGCTTTCCGTTGGCCAGCACCAGCGGGTCGGGAAGAGTGTAGGTCCCTACCAGCGCCTCGTCGTAGTTGACCGGAATGCCCGCCACCACTGCGCGTGGCGCAGCGGCAGGCTGGCCCTGCACGGTACCATAGGGCAGCAGCACCACGGAGGCCAACGTTACCAAGGAGCATCGAAATGGAAGCGGCATGGGAATATCATATTCCTATTGCCGTGGTGGGGCAGGCGGTTCCGCCTGCCTCGCCCGCTTGCGGGCGATTCTTTCACGGCTCCTCATTCTCACGGTCGCGGCCCGGAATCGCCGGTCGGTACAGTTACTTCGTGACGATCCGTTAGCGGCTCACCGCCACAACTACATAAGGCGTCTCGAACTCCAGGTCGGGATACGAGCGTCCCGCGCCGTTCTTATCTACGGCCTCGATGAAGTACATGAGGTTCCACTTCGGATCGATAAAGGACGCGGGAATGCGCGCCGTATACAGTCCGGTCTTGCGGTCGGGCATCATGTCCGCCGTCTGGTAGTCCTCGAATTGAGTGACGTGCCTGTACCTCAGGCGGACCCAGCGAATGCCGGCCGGCGCCTGCACGCTCGCGGAGACTTCCACGTCGCGTCCGGGCTGGGCCGAAGTGACAGGCAGCAGCTTGACGGCGGGCGGCGCGCCGGCCATGGTTCGCAGCGGCCAGTGAACCGCGCCGCTCCTGCCGACGGCCTTCTGCCGCTCGGCCAGCACTTGTTCGAAGTTGCGCCCCAGGATTTGGTACTCCTCCTTCCAGTGGCGGCTGAATCCCACGGCATGCGCACCGAAGGCCAGGTTCTCGCTGTAGACGTCTCCGGCGGCACTCACAATTTGCGCCCAGGCGTCCAGGGCTTTCCTTTCGTGGGCGATGGCTTCGTCGAACGACGCCAGGTCGCCGGTCAGCTTGTAGAGGTTGTAGCAGACGCCGGCCGGCAATCTCGCGGAATGGTAGCGCGCCAGTCCCGCGAGAATCTTCAGGTCGGTGACGGTGGACCGGAACTCGTTGTTCGGCCGAGCCCCGATGGTCCTCTCGGCCTGGCCGGCTTGCTCCAGAACGGAGTCCGCGATCTGCGCGAACCAGCGGCTGGTCTCTTCCGGCCTGCGCATGCGGTATCGCTGCCCTCCACGATGCTCTTGGCCTCCTCGCGCACGTTCAGGAACTGCTGGATGTCGCTGCCCTCCTCGCCGGCGTACTCGGGAAGGCTGCCCTGCCGGTTCATCTCCGCCCAACCGCGCGTGGTGGGGAAGTTCTGATAGCGATAGCTGGCGGCCACGATGGCCGGAAGCACCTTGCTCGCCAGGCGCAGAGCGTTCATAACAGGGATACCGGCCTGCGGTCCGAAGCGCTGGGTGAACTCGTGTTCCCAGGCTCCCCCGCCGTCTTCCGGGTTGTACGTCAGGCGGCCCCAAGCGCGATAGAAGTGCCAATAGCGCTCGAATTCGTAATCGTAATACCGGTATTGGGGATTGAGGATCTCGAGCGGCTTCTCGTCGTGCGGCTCGCCCAGCATCTTGGTGGCAAGCATTTCGTTCACCTCGAAGCTGTTGCCGTCGTATAGCCGCGCGGTGGCGGCGAACCGGCGCACATAGTCCGGGTCGCCCCACAGCAGCAGGCGCGCGGTGCCTCCGCTCCAAAGCTGCCAGTGGACGCGGTAACGCTGCGGATAGCGCAGCAGATCGGCGTAACTGTGGCGGCGCTCCCGCTGGTTCTCGATATTGATGTGCGTGGGATGGAAGGGCAGCCCCATCTGCTCCATCCAGTACTTGGTGCTGACCGTCGCCGGGAGCCCCAGATCCAAGGCGTCTTCGATCACCGCGTCCGGCAATCCTTTCGCGCGCAGGTCCAGCCTGAGCTTGGGGTGAGTTTGCCGGATGGACGCGAAGACATCGTGCCAGAACGGCTGGATCTCGGCTGCCTTCAACCCCGACTCGTCGTGCATGCGGAACTGGATGGCGTCGATCTCCGGGAAGACCTCGATAAAGCGCCGCAGCGCCGCCTTGGTATAAGGGGCAAGATTGTCCGCCGTGACGCCCCACACCAGGCCGGGCACGCGCTTGCCCGCGTTCTCCGAAGCGCCCGGGATGCCGCCGCCCTGCACTCCGCCGCGGTAGATGTGGTCCCAAATGCCGGCCGTCACTTCGATGCCGCGCTCGTGGGCCATGCGGATCATGGCCTGAAAGGCTGCCGTATTCTTGGCCTGCTGCTCCCTGGTAGTGCCGACCAGCTCCACCTGCGGGAAACATCCGGCAGAGGCGCCTTCCAGTCTTTCAACGCGCGCGCGACCGCGCCGCCGGACGAAGCCAGCCCCGCGAGAATGAAGTAATCCGCCTTTGCCGCGGACCTCACCACGTCGAGGCCTTTGGCGCGCAGCGCCTGCTCCAGCCTTGCCAACCCGTGGCTTGCGGGCGCCGCCGGCCCGCTTTCCACGATCAGCGCCACCTGTTGCGCGGGCAGCGCCGGAAGGGCCGAGAGGAGTGCCCCCACGGCGGCCATCATTGCCGATCGGTAAATCGAGGTCGTCATCGTGATTCCACCTCGCGCGGCATTAGAACTTGCTCGCGCTGCTGGTTGACTCGCAGCTTCTGTTTTGCCTGGGCCTCGCATGGCACCAGTGTAGACGTTTATGCGAAAAATGAAGCGTCGACCGTCGGGATCGCGTATGATTTCGGAAGGAGACTCCCTCAATGCCAGATTTTTTTGCACGGCTGTCGAAAAGACCCGGTGTCGAACGACATAGCTGTGATGGAGTCGAAGAGACACCAGAAGGGAGGCTCGATCATGACTCGGATTAGGGAAGAACAATTGGATTTACGCGACGCTGCCGGAATCTTTTGGCGTGACGTGAAGTACGCTTTCCGCTCGCTCGCCCGAGCTAAGGGGCTTACCATTACAGTAGTCCTCACGCTGGCACTCGGAATCGGAGCCAATGCCGCTATCTTCACGCTGGTCCGCGGTGTTCTTTTGCGGCCGTTAGTGAATCGCGACGAAAACAGGCTGATTTACATCCGGCAGAGCGCGCCGGGCTTGGGCACGGAGAATGCCGCGTTTTCCGTGCCGGAGATCCAGGACCTGCGGGAGCGGGTTAAATCGTTCAACGCGATCGGTGATTTCTCCACCATCGGCTTCACCATGAATGGGCTGGGCGAGCCGCGCGAAGTGCGGGCGGGAGTGGTCGGCGGCACGTACTTCGACGTGATGGGGCTTCATCCGGTGCTGGGGCGGCTGCTCGATATGCGAGACGACGGCCCAGCCGCCGAGGGCGCCGTGGTTCTGACGTATCGCTTCTGGACCACCGCCATGAGGAGCGACCCATCGGTGCTCGGAAAAGTCGTCAGGCTCGAATCGTTCGGACCGCGCACGGCGACCGTCGTAGGGGTGTTGGAACCATCGATCCCGTATCCGGCCGAAACCGAGATCATCGCCAACGTTGTGACCAGCCCACACCACCTGTCGGCGACCATGGTGACGGGGCGGATCCATCGCATGACGGAGCTGTTTGGCCGGCTGGCCCCCGGCGCGACACTGGAACAGGCCCGCGCCGAGCTCAGGGCGGCACACGGCGCCATCATGAAAGAGCATCCGGAGGCATATCCGGCGAAGGCGGACTTCCGCATTGACGCGAAGCTTCTGCGCGACCAGATTACGTCCAGAGCGAGCACCGTGCTTTGGGTGCTGCTGGCAGCGTCTGGATTGGTCTTCATCATCGCCTGTTCCAACGTGGCCAACCTGATTCTGGCGCGGACCATTCGCCGCGAAGGTGAGCTGGTGGTTCGGGCCGCTCTGGGTGCAAGCACCGCCGCGCTGCGGCGCGTCCTGTTGGCGGAAAGCCTCCTGCTCTGCGGCGCGGGAGCGGCATTGGGTGTGCTAAGCGCGCGGCCCATGGTCGCGATCCTGGCGCGGTACGCGTCCCGGTTCTCGGTCCGCGCGCTGGATCTGACGGTGGACTCCAGCATGCTGTGGGTCGGCGCCGGACTGGCGCTGATCGCCGCGGCGCTCCTGGCGTTTGTGCCGCGCCTGCCTTCGGCTGACTGGTCGAACGGAATCAGCCTGTCCACGGGGAGCGCGCGGCTGACGGGCGGCTGCACGCGGCGTCTGCGGGCGTTCGCGGTCACCCAGATCGCGGCGTCCTTTGTCCTGCTGGCGGGCGCCGCCATGCTGCTCAAGACGCTGCTGGCGCTCCAGGCGGTCCAGACCGGCATCGACACGCGCCGGGTGCTCGCGATCAACGTGCCGGTGCTTTCGTATGGGCGGACGGACCTCCAGATCGTGGACTTCTACAAAGAAGCGATGCGGCGCGTACACGAATTGCCGGGCGTTGATGGCGTCGCTCTAGGGATGCTCACGCCGTGGCGCGAGGGAAGGGGGTTTGGCCCCGGCTTTCAATTCACGGCCGAAGGTTACGTTCGCGCAACGGCAGAAGACGATCCACGCGGCCAATTCCGTATTGTGTCGCCCGGATTTTTCGCTGCACTCGGCGTGCCGATGATCGCCGGGCGTGATTTCAACGATCTCGACCGCAAAGACAGCGAGCCGGTGACGATCGTAAGCCAAAGCGTGGCGCGGCGGATGTTTCCGAACCAGGAGGCGCTCAATCGGCGTCTCATTTTGACGGATCCGATTATCAAATTCATCGGCATGAAGGCGACGCCGATGCGCATCATCGGAATCGCCGCGGACATCGACGATGAGCACCTGGTTCCCCAGCCAACCCTTACTGTGTATAACCCATTCGGACAGGGACCGCTTTTCGGCGGGCGCCTCTTCGTCCACGTGCGATCGGATCCGTATGCTCTGATCAACCCGATCTCGCGGACCATCCGCGGCCTCTCGGTGGACCAGCCGGTAGAGCGCGCCGCGACGCTGGAGGATGTTCGCGCGGAAGTGCTGACGCCGGACCGGTTGAACGCCATGGTCTTCGGCGGCTTCGCCATGGTGGCGCTGACGATTGCGGTGGTGGGTGTGGCGGGCGTACTGGCATTTTCGGTGAGCGCGCGGACGCGCGAATTCGGCATCCGGGTGGCGATCGGGTCGCAGCCGCGGCATCTGCTGGCGCGGGTGATCGCGGAGGGCACGATCATCACGGCTGTAGGGATTGGCGCCGGACTGGCGTGCGGGCTCGCGCTACAGCGGCTGGCCGGCAGTTATTTCGAGAGCGTGCGGATGCCGGGGGCGTGGGTCGTAGTAGGGGCCGCGGGCGTACTGCTGGCAGCGGCCGTGGTCGCGTCCGCGTGGCCGGCGATGCGAGCCGCGCGCGTGGATGTGATGCAGGCTCTACGAGCGGATTAGGGAACTGAGGGCGCCACGCTTCGGGCCAAGGCAGGCTAGACGGTAGCGAGGGAGCCTCATACCGCCGAGAGAACGAAAACATCGAGTCAGCCGGCGTGAACGCCGGCTGACGTCTTTTGTTGGCCGGGGCCGATCGGCCCCGGCCGCGCGGC
>JAIQFL010000449.1 GCA_020073365.1 Terriglobia bacterium
ACCATTCTGGCGCGGATGGAACGTTTGTCGCGGACCGCGTTAGCCCAACTGGCAAAGCAAGCGGAGCATGCCGACTAACCCGCGGATGTGCCATCGCTCTCCGCACTACACACTGTTGTCCCTTTTCCCGGCGTCTAAGCAAACCTATCCCACTTGTTATCTGTCCCTTGCCTCGCCATCCTGGGGACTTCGATGAGAAATCCAGGCTAAGGTGATAGTTGCAGGCCCGCCCGGCATGTTGGCAGGCGTCGTGGTGGATGATAGTCAGTGTAACTTCAATGTGTCCCCATCACAGCAATATTTCCTCAGAATCGCCCTCCTCCACATTCAGGATCTCGCAATCGATTTGTTCCTCCGCGAATACCTTTTCCGCCCATGCTTTGGCCTCTTCTGGCGTGTCGGCGTTGACATCCTGGGGGCGGCCGGCGGCGCGCCTCGGAAGGGCGGTACGACCCAGCCACAATCCCACTTGCTTTCAGCTATGAGGGGCACGAAATTCGGCGCGTCCGCAAGACGCACCGCGCGCTGCGGATTCCTGCGCTGTGAGCTTTCGGTGGGCATGCGTGGAGGATGGAGGGCCTATTTCTGGCTCCGTTTGACTCTAATGAACAGCTTGTCCCATTTCTGGTGCTTGCCCGATTTTGGTGGGACGGCCCCCAGGAAAAGTCCGGTCCAGCAGTTGGAGATCCGAGATTAGATCTTGCTCGGCCCATCGCCAGTTGGGCAGCTTCTGGCTGCTCGATCCGGCCACATTGTTGGGCGGTCTTGCCGTGCTGGTCGGCGCGTTTGTCCCCTAGCCAGCATACCGATGGCTGCGGTTCTGCTGGTAGCACCTGCCCTCCCAATCGAAGCCCCCTACTCGAACCGCACCTCGTACCCCCGGGCCGACCGCAGCCTCACCGCCCCCGCCGCCATCCGCACCCCACGCCCCCCCTCCAGCACCGCCGCGATGCGCTGCCCCCGCGGAGGCCGCAGCTTATACTCCCCTCCGGCCGCCGGCCGCAGCACCCCACGCACCGCCTTGCCGCCCTTCCATTCCAGGTCCACCTCCACCCCGCCCCTCGCGCGCAGCCCGGTGAACGATCCCTCCCCCCACTCAGCCGGCAGCGCCGGCAGAAAAGAGATATCGCCCTCGTGGCTCGCCAGCAGCATCTCCGTCACCCCGCCCGCACATCCGAAGTTGCCGTCGATTTGGAACAGCCGTTCACTCCCATTGAACAGATTGGCAGTCACCCCCGCGGCCAACTCGCCTTTTAAGCGCGCCCACGCCTGGTCCCCATCCTCCAGCCGCGCCCACAAGCAGACGTACCACGCCGACGGCCATCCCGCCGTGCGCTGCTGATGACTAATCCGCCCCTCCAGCGAAATCCGCGCCGCCTTGGCCAACTCCGGCGTCCTTCGCGGCGTGATCTGCCCCGCCGGATATACCGTGTACAGGTGGGAGACGTGCCCCATCCCCGGCTGCGCCTCTTCGAAATCCTCGAACCACTCCTGCAACTGGCCGTATTTGCCAATTTGCAGCGGAAACAGCCGAGGCAGCACCTTGCCGAGCTTCGCCCGCAATTCCCCGTCCCGGTTCAGGATGCGGCCCGCCTCCATTACCGCCTCGAACACGTCGCGAATGATCGCCATATCCATGGTGGACGCGATGCTCACCGCCAGCGGCTTGCCGTTCGGCCCCACAAAGTGGTTCTCCGGCGATACCGAGGGCGCCGTCACCAGCCTCCCCTGTTTGTCCTCGATCAGCCACTCCAGGAGGAACTCGCCCGAGCCTCTCATCAGCGGATACACCCGCGCCAGGTAGGCCTGGTCGCGCCCGAACTGGTAGTGCTCCCACAGGTGCCGGCACAGCCACGCGCCCCCCATCGGCCAGTTCGCCCACGTCGGATCGCCCGATTGTTCGCCCACCGGCGGAGCCTCCGCCCACAGATCGGCGTTGTGGTGCGCCACCCATCCCCCCAGTCCGTAGTACACCTCCGCCGTCGGCCCGCCGGTCACGCTCAGCTCCCGCACCAGGTCGAACAGCGGCTCGTGGCACTCCGCCAGGTTCGCCGTCTCGGCGTGCCAGTAGTTCATCTGCGCGTTGATGTTCAGCGTCCAGTTGGCGCTCCACGGCGGCCGCACGTCCTGGTTCCAGATGCCTTGTAGATTGGCCGCCTGCGTCCCCGGTCGCGAGCTCGCGATCAACAGGTACCGGCCGTATTGGAAGTACAGCGCCGCCAGTTCCGGCTCCACTTCCTCGCGGAACGCGCGCAGCCTCTCGTCGGTCGGCCGCGCCGAAGCCGGGGTCTCTCCCAGCTTTAACGACACCCGCCGGAACAGGCGGCCGTGGTCGGCCACGTGATCCTCGTGCAGCCGCGCGTATGGCTTCTTCGCCGCCGCGTCGAGCCGCCCCCGGCACGCCGCCGAAATTGCGTCGCGGTCCATGTCCGGCGGTTTGCCGAAGCCGCGATACCCCGTGCCCGCCGCGATCAGAAGTGTCGCCGAATTGGCTCCGCGCAGCGTCAGCCCCTCCTGGCTTATGGCGATCTCTCCGTCCTCGTGCAGCACGCGCAGACGCGCCTCGAAAAACATCCCGTGTCCCACCCGCTCGTCGTCGATTACCGGGTGCGGCGCGTCCCGCAGGTAGTTCGGATCCACGTGGCTCGGCGCCTTCCCACGCAGCGCCACTTCGTTCGGACGCACCCCAGCCGCGCTCGCGCGCAGTAGGCTGTCCATGGTCGCTCTGAAAGCGATCTTCCCTGGCTGGTCGCAGCCAAGCCGCACCACCAGTACCTGGTCCGGCGCGCTGGCGAAGACCTCGCGCGTGAACCGCGCGCCGCCCGCCTCCCACCCGATCGTCACCACCGCGGTGTCCAGCCTGAGCTCGCGCCGGTAGCCCGTGCTCGCGCCGCCGCCCTCGAAAGTCAATCGCAGGTTGCCCAGCGGCTGGTAAGATTCGTTGTAAGGTCCCTGTATCTTCTTGGTAAGCTCGTTGGCGTCCACATAGTCGTGCCGATCCAGCAGCAGCCGCCGCACCTCGGGCAGATACTGCCGCGCATCGGGATTGTTCCAGTCGTGCAGCGGCGGCCCGGACCACAACGTGTCCTCGTTCAGCGCCAGCACCTCCGTCTCCACGCCCCCGAACACCATCGCCCCGAGCCTGCCGTTGCCCACCGGCAGCGCCTCCATCCACTGGGCCGCGGGCTGCCGGTACCACAGGACCGTGGAACCGGGCCCTCCCGCCTCCGGAGCCGCCGCCCCGCCCAGAACGGGCGCGATTGCCGCCGCGCCTAAAAACTCCCGTCGAGTAGTCCGCATCGATCTCACCTCGCCATGCCGCGACCGCAACTGCCGCCGATCTGTCGGCGGCAGGCGAACTCCGCTCGCCGCCATCCATCGCGCGGCCAAATCGCCACGCGCTTCCCCCGCCGCGAACCCGATTGCCGCATCGCACGCGAACCGCTCGGGCATCCTTGGCGCAAGCGCCCTGCCGCGCGGCTAGCGCCCGGGAACGTCGGTTAATCTTCCCTCGAATCGATCATCCGCGGCCCCTTGGCTTAAGCGCCCTGCCGCGCGGCTAGCGCCGCATCAGAAACTGAACCGCAGTCCGAAACGGAAATAGCGCTCGTCCGTGAGCCGGCTCGGCGCGCTCACACCCGTGATCTGGTCGTATCCGTTCAGGCTCTTGATCGTGCCGTCGCCGTTGAGCTGCAGGTTGGAGACGTTCGTCCCCGGATTCGAAAAGTGCGGCGTATTCGTAATATTGAATCCTTCCGCGCGGAACTGGATCCCGTACCGCTCCTTGAACTTGAAATCGCGGAACACGCTCAGGTCCAGGTTCCCCACCGCGGGTCCCCGCAGCGAGTTGAATCCCGCCGTACCAAATCGCGCCGTGGTTACCGGCGCGAAGGCCAGCGGATCGAAGTAAGGCGCTGGATTTACCCCGCCCAGAATCGCTACCGACGATTTCACCTGGTCGGCCCGCTGCGAACTCCCCGGAGCGTTCAACGACGCGCCCGAAGCGCTCACCGAGAACGGCGAGCCCGAGTACCGGCTGAACACTCCGTTCAACCGCCACCCGCCGGCAATCGCCGCCCCCACCCCGCCCTGGTTCAGCATCGGCTTCCCCTTGCCGAACGGTATCTCGTACATCGAGCTCAGCCGGAAGTTGTTCGGACGGTCCTGCGGCATCAGCGCGCGGTTCAACAGAAAATACTGCGGAATCGGAATCGACGGCTGGCCGTCGCCCGAATCGTCGCAGCACAGCCCCATCCATTTCGACCGCGTGTATGCCGCCTGCACCGAGAACCCGTTCGCAAAACGCCGCTCCAGCGTCGCCTGCAGCGAGTTGTAGTGCATCGTCTCCAGCGGCTCGATCACCGTGATCGCTCCCGTGATGCCCTGCGAATAGAACGGCTGGCTGGCCGCTCCCCCGCCCGGCAACCCGTAGTTGACGTTGTAGCGCGTGTGCTGGTGGATCGTGTTCGTGCCCACGTATCCCGCCTGCGCCACCCACCCGTTGGCGATCGTTTTCTGCAACGTGAAGTTCCAGCTCTGCACGTACCCGCGGATGAAGTTTTGCGGGTCCGTCGTGAAGGTCGCGCCCGCCGGCAACGGCACCACGCCGCTGCTGATGTCCGGCGGACTCAATGTCGGAATACCCGCGCTCAGCGGCCCTGTCCCCGTGTACGAGGTGGTGCCCGTCTTCGCGAACGTGATGATCATCGGGTAGCTCGTATTCAGGCTGTCCCGCGCCATATTGATCTGCTCCGGCGACAGCGAATAGCCGGCCCGGATCACGAACGTCTCCGTCGGCCGGTAGGCCAGCCCCACCCGCGGCGAGAACTGCTTCTTCGATACCGTGATCCCGCAGTCGGTCGGAGTCGATCCCTCCCCGCAAATCAGGTACTTGCCGCTTGAGAAGTCGTAGCGCTCGATGCCGCGGTCTTTCCGCGTCGGTACCGGGTAGAATTCCCAGCGGACCCCGTAGTTGAGCGTCAGTTTGCGGCTGACCTGCCATTGGTCGCGGGCATACAGGCTGAACTGCCAGGTGCGCAGCGTCGCTTCCGGCACCGTCAACTGGCTGCCGCTGTAATTCTGCGGCAGGCCCAGCAGGAAGTCCGCGAAGCTGTTGAACTGGTTCGGCGAGGATCCCCCGTTCAGCGCCGTCAAACCGCCCGTGAACGCGAACGCCGTCGGCGTCACCTCGATATGATTCATGTGCTGCCGGCTGATGTCCATCCCCCAGCGCACGTTGTGCACCCCCGCCACCTTGGTCGCGTTCACCGTGTACTGGTAAATCGGGTCCTTGTATTGCAGCGGCGGATACCCGTACCCGTAGCCCGAATACGTGCTCACGTTGAACTGCGGCATCCCTCCCGCCCACGGCAGTTGACCCACATTCGTTCCCGGGATTCCCAGCACGTCGGAGCCGTACTTGGTGTCCGTCAGCGGCGGGAACAGGATCTGGTGCTCCCACGTCAGTCCCCACGTCCCGTCGATCACCAGCGTCGGACTCGCGATATAGGTTGCCGACACCGCCGTGCTGAAAATGCTCCCGCTCTGCAGGTGGTTGTTCCCGCCGGATAGAGTGTCGCCGAAAATAGTGGCCTGCACTTCGTTATAGAAAACGTCGCCCACCCGGCCCGTCAGCCGCAGCTTCGAACTGGCATTCCAGTCCACCTTGGTGTCCAGTTTCTCCAGATCGTAGCTGATCGGCGTGTTCACATAGTAGTTGCTCGTTAGCCCCGGCAGGTTCGCCTGCGGAATTAGCCCCACCAGCTTCTGCGTGATCGGACTGAACATGCTGGCCGGAATCTGATTGTTCGCAAAAGGCGTGCGCCCCGTGCCCGTGGCCGTGCCCGAATTCGGATCGTACATCAGGGTGCCGGAGCCGGACATGTCGCCGCTGCGGATCGCCGCCGTCGGCACCGTGGCCAGGTTCGCGTTCCCCTGCCGCAGCGGGTCGCCCTCGTAGCTCACAAAGTAGAACAGCTTGTTGCGCACCACGTGGCCGCCCAGCGTCGCGCCGTAATCGTTCTCGATCAGTTTGGGAATTCCCTGCGCCGCCGGAAGAAAGAACGGCCGCGATTTGAACGCGCTGTCGATGTTATAGATGTACGCCGAACCGTGCGTCTCGTTCGATCCGCTCTTGAGCTGCACGTTCACCGACGCGCCGTTGGCCAGCCCCTGTTCCGCGTCCGGGCTGTTCGTTACCACGTTCACCGTCTCGATCGCTTCCTGCGAAGGAACCGTCGACGTGTAGAACTGCACCCACGGATTCGTCGCGCTCACTCCGTCGATGCGGATGTTGGCGCCGCTGCGCCCCGTCCCGTTGGCTGAGAAAGACATCGATTTCGCCGGATTGTTCGTGCCCCCCGAACTCGCCGATGGCGGCGAAATCCCCGGCATCAGCGCGAACAGTCCCTGGTACGTGCGCGTCGGCTGCGGCAGGTCCACAAACGCCTGGCTGCCGATTTCCGAATGCACGTCCGCCCGGTCGGTCTGTAATTGCGCCCCCTCCGCGGTCACGTTCACCGCCTCCGTCAATTGCCCGATCTGTAGCGCGGCGTCCACCCGGACTACGGTGTTCAGCCGCACCTGGATGTTCTGCGCGCTATAGGTTTTGAACCCTTCCTTCGATATCGAGACCGTGTACTCTCCGGCCGGCACCGTGGACAGCGTATACCCGCCGGATTCGTTGGTCTTGGTTTCACGCGTTTCGTTGGTTTCGGTGCGGGTGACTTTCACGGTCGCGTCCGGGACCGATCCGCCACTCGCATCAGTGATGCTCCCTACCAGGGAGCCGTAAAGAACCTGCCCATGGCCGGTTCGCGAAAGCATCAGGACAAACAAGGCGGCCACCACGGCCGGACCGGATCGTCGGATCATCAGCAGACCTCCTTAACGCTTTAGCGGTAAAGTATCGCGTTTCCGCTCGAAAGTCAAGGACGACGTAGAAGTGGGGCGTACGTCAGCAGAATGCGGTTTTGACGGATGCCTTTATTTTGGTCGCCAAGGTGCTTGGCCGCTACGTGGGCGTGTACCGAATGCCCGGAGGCCCCGGTGGAGGATCCTCAGGACCGCCGATGGTGGTGGCTCTGGATGGAAATCAACTGACCACCAAGCTAGGCAACCAGCAGGCGCTGCCCATTTTTCCTCAATCCGAAACCATGTTCTTCCTAAAGGCGGTAGATGCGCAAATCGAGTTTCCCAAGGACGACGGTTCAGGAAAAGCAAGCCAACTGACGCTCCACCAGAATGGCAGGGACATGACGGGGCAGCGGATGGACGACGCCGAGGCAAAAAAGATTACCGACGCCGCGGCGGCGTTCGCCAAACGCCTCAAAGACCAGACGCCGGCGGCGGGCAGCGTGGAGGCGGCGAACAAGATGATTCGGGATCTGTTCAACGGCAAGCCGGACGAGGCGATGCTAAGTGCTGGCACCCCGATCCATCAGCAATTGGCGCGACTCCAGTCTGAGGTTGCGGGGTTTGGCGCGATCGAGAAGATCGCGTTCCAGGGAGTGGGGCCGGGAGGTGCGGACATTTACTCAGTCAAATCTGCGAAAGGCGCGTGGGAGTTCCGGATCTGGCTGACAGCAGATGGGAAGGTGGAACAGGCCAACACTCGGCCCGTGCAGTAAGGGCCGCGTCGGACTTCCCTGGTGGCGTCCGGCGCCTGAGGAGGCCCACCAGCATGAGATGCGTTATGCCGTGATATCGGTAAAACTTCTCCGACCACCGTGTCCCAGGGAAACGCGAGTCCTGCATGGCGTTGGAGATCGGGATCCGGGATAAAGACCCGGCAATCTTCGGCTCGCCGTGTGGCCCCCTGACGCTTCTCCAGCCTGCCTTCCGCCAGTACGGTCGCCACTGGGCGACGGCCCCAAACATAAGCGCCGGCATAGAAAGGATTACAGAGAAGGTCGCGGACCAAGCTCTGCGTAGGAATCTTCCAGACGAGCCGCGTCCCCTGGATCG
>JAIQFL010000051.1 GCA_020073365.1 Terriglobia bacterium
GGGTTGGGGGTTGGGGGTTGGGGGTTGGGGGTTGGGGGTTGGGGGTTGGGGGTTGGGGGTTGGGGGTTGGGGGTTGGGGGTTGGGGGTTGGGGGTTGGGGGTTGGGGGTTGGGGGTTGGGGGTTGGGGGTTGGGGGTTGGGGGTTGGGGGTTGGGGGTTGGGGGTTGGGGGTTGGGGACGGACCGAGCCGTTGTGACCGACCGGGCCACCGTCCTCGCGTTGCGAAGAAGCGCTCCACAGCCCATTTCTGAGGTCGTAGTGGAGGTCGCTGATGATCTCTTCCTAGCATCGTGAGCCTTCCAAGCTCAAGTGGACTGTAGGAGCGATTGAGCGAGCGGAAGTTAGTTGCTACTATTTACGCCATGAGAGGCTTGCTGGCTGCCATTCCGCCTTTGCTGGTTGGCGTGGCAGCCTTCGCTTTTAATTCGGCGAGCGATACGGCGGGACCACTGACGGTGCAGATGCAACCGCCGGCGGTAGGCGCGTACGGGGCTGGCGGATACGCGGACCTGGCGCGGGCGGGCGTGCCATTCGCGGTTCCCGTGAGCTTGCAGAACGCGGGTGAACACGAGATCGCGGGCACGCTCCGCATGGCGGTCATCGACGGGTGGAAGGTCGCGCCCGCGGGCCTGGTGCCTTTCCGAATCAGACCGCGGGGTCGCTTGCGGCAGGAGTTCACGCTGAGCTTTCCGCCGGAGACGTACAACGCGCACTATCCCATCCACGTGTACGCGGAATTTGAGTGGGGCGGGCAGAAGCTGGTGGCGCATCCGGTAATGATGGTGCAGCCCCACATCCCGGACCTCCCGCGGCCGAAGCTGCCTACCGAGTGGAGGCCGGTTCCGATTCCGAAGGGCGGCACGCTGGGGCTGTGGCGCATGCCGGTGCGGCGCGAAACCGTGGAGATCGCAAACGCAGGCGCGGAGGCCGGGGTGGCCGGCCGCGAGGTGTTCGACGCGGGGAGCGTGATTCTGTATGGCGCGCTGGCGGGGAACGGAGAAGCGCGTGAAGGGATCGGAATGACGCTGGGGCAGCGGCCGCCTTCGAAGCGGGAAACGGTGGAGGCGGCGGCTGTAGAATATCCGCTGGCGCTGCCGGAGGTGACGCCCTTACGGTTCGAGTTCGCGGTGGCTGGCGGCGCCTCATTCGAAGTCAAAGCGGCGCGGTTTGCGGATGGCGGGTTCACCACGGTGTTTCAGCGTAGGCCGCAGGGAGGCGGCTTCGAGCAGGTTAGCGTGGACCTGGCGCGATACGCCGGGTCGAGTATCCGGCTGAGACTGGAAGCGCGCGATGGGACGGGCGAGGAGCAGTGGGCGGATCCGACCATTGTGGCAGGCAACGCACCGAAAGCCCCGGCCTTTCCACCGGTGGGCGGAGACGCCAGGCTGCTGGGAACAGCGGACGGGTGCGAAGTGCGGCTTTGGCCGGGCTCGCGCGGGCTGCTGGACGCTCCGGTGGGATTCCTGTGTGGCGACCGCCGGCTATTCTTCCGCGGTCTGCGGGTGCGCGTGACGGGCGATGCGCTGGAGGATTGGCGCGCATCCAGCGAATTGCTGGAAGCGCGCGAGGAGCCGGCCAGCGGACGCGTGCGAGTGCGGCATCGCTTCCGCAACTGGGCGGGCACGTTCGATTTGATGAGCGAGATGTGGGTGGAGCGCGAGGTATTGCGGGCGCGCGTGTGGCTGGAGAATGCGCCGGCTCCGCGGCCGTGGTTCCAGTTGTACCTGGAGGCTGTTTCGGCGGGAGCGTGGAGCGAGACCGCCACGCGCGTGTATGGCGGACCGGGCAACGTGATCGAGAAACCGCGGGCCTTCCGGCTGGGGTTTGACGGACACAACCTGGCGACCTCTTTCGTGGGGTTGGACTTCGCAAACGGGATATCACTCGTGCAGAATTCCGATGCGATTCCGGACCGGTTGGAAGTGGACCCGGAGAGGCGCATCTACAGCCTGGTGACACCGCACACCCAGACGCTGGAGTTTTTCCCGGCGCGGAATGTGTTCGCGGCGGTGAAGCGGATTCGGGAACAGGACACGCGGCAACCGTCGAAGGGGGTAGCGAAGCTGGCGGGACGGTTCACCTTCGACCTGTGGTCCGGGCGGTACGGCGACAGCGTGCGGGACCTGGAGCACGCGGCCGGGTACGGGATGAAAGACGCGCTGGTGGTTTGGCATAACTGGCAGAGGTGGGGGTACGATTACCGCCTACCGGACATCTATCCGCCCAATCCGCAACTCGGCACCATGGATGAGTTTCGGGAGCTGGCGGTGGCATGCAAGCGAAACGGAGCGCTGTTCGCGCCGCACGACAACTATGTTGACTTCTACCCGGATTTCGAGGGTTTCACCTACGACAGCATCGTTTTCCGGCAGAACGGGACGCCGTATCGCGCGTGGTTCAACTACGGGCGGGAGGCGCAAGCGTACCGGGCCCGGCCCGACCGGTTATTGCCGTACGTTAAGAGGAACGTGGGGCTGGTTAAAGAGGGGTTCGCGCCGAGCGCTTACTTTATCGATGTGTGGTCGTCGATGGCGCCTTACGACTACTGGACGAACGACGGGAAATTCGTGGACCGGCGGGAGACGCAGCGAGTATGGGGCGGCGTCCTCGCGTGGATTCGGGATTACCTGGGGGACGATGCGCCACAGCTTTCCGAAGCCGGGCACGACAAATTGATCGGCTGGCTGGACGGCGCGGACGCGCAACAGTTGCGGATCGACCCGGAGGGAAGGAATTTCACGTGGAAAATTCAGTGTTCGGATTCCGAGCGGATTCCGTGGATCGACGTGGCGTGGCACGACAAGTTCATCCTGCACGGCGCGGGATACGAAGGCCGATACCAGGGCGGGCTGGACCAGGGCGAGCATGGGGCCTACAGCGACGACTACATCACGACGGAGGTGCTGTCGGGCCGGCCGGCGATGGTGCCGCAGGCATTCAACCGGGACGTGGTGCGCGTGCACTGGCTGCTGAACGATGCGATGAAGGCGCTGGCGCTCGACCGGATCGGCGCAGTGGAGTTTGTGGGGAATAACATTCACCGGCAGCACGTAAAGTGGGAGCGAGGGGGCGAGGTGTGGGTGAACCGCGGGGCGGACGTGTGGACTGTGGAAGGGCATACGCTGCCGCGGTATGGGTTCTATCTGCGCGCGGGAGAGACGGAGGCTGCGATCGAGCTGCGCGGCGGCGAGCGGGTGGAGTGGTCGCGGTCGCCGGAGCGGCGGTATGAGGGAGGGCGGCTGACGATGGCTTCGGGAAAGGGGATGGAGTTACCAGGGAGGTAGGGTTAGCCGGGGGGACGTCGACGGAGCCAGTGTCTTTAGGTGGGCATCGGAACCGGATCGCCCGCTTTCTCAGCGATCAGAAGAGCTTCGCGCAGGGGCGTGGTGGCAATCGAAATTCGGGGGCAGCCCGGGCGCGATCGGCCAGACGATTCGCGCGGCAGGCCATGGTCCGTCAGGCCGCCGGGACCTTCTTGTCGTGAAGTTCCCTCAGGTGCTTTCGCGCGGCCGCCAGCAGTTCTGCATCCTCGGCATCCCAGATCGCTTCGTTGGTGGGTCCCTTGGCAAGGTAGGACAGGTTGGCGATCAACTGCCCGAAGCGCACCGATGGGGTGCATTCACTGAGTTCCTCCAGAAGATTCAGCAGATCCTTTCGCACTTCGGCCGTCATGGCAGGAAGTCTCCTACAGTGGGCAGATAGCCGCAAGCAGGCTGCAGATCGCCGACGACCTCTACCGGCTTCAGTATACCGGGGACGAGTTTAGCAACGCGCGTTGCGCGTGTCACACCGTCGTAGATCGGCAAGGCCCCGTCCGAGCCGCGGTAAACCCAAAGCGCAGGCATTCCTTCTGTAGACGATCCGTGCGTCGCGATCTGCCGAGCCAGTTTCACGGGATCCGCACCGGTGGCGCGGCCTGGAGGCAGGTGCAGTGTACGAGGATCGACATTGAGATATTCCGATCGGCGCACTACAGCACGACCATGGGGTGATACAGGTTCGGCAGCACAGCCTCTCCGATGGCGATCAGTTCGCCCTGGCGGGTCACCGCCTTCACGTACCGCGAGGCCGGCTGCGACCGGAACGGCGATGCCGGAAAGTTGCGCCCGTTGCGAATCTGCGCGACCATCGCGTCATCTACGAACACGCTCGGGAACCCCGGCATCATTTGGGCGGCGGGCACCAGGGCGTCCAGCAACCGCTCGTCCGCCGCCAGAGACTCCAGTTGCGCGATGGTTCGCGCCTGGGCGATTTCAAACTCGCCGCTCGCCACCCTGCGCAATTCGGTGAGATGCGCCCCGCAGCCCAGCAACTGGCCCAGGTCGTGCGCAATGGACCGCATGTACGTCCCTCCCGAGCAGTGCGCCCGCAGGAGCACGTCCGCCCCGTTCGCTTCCACAACCGTCAGCTCGTAGACATGTACTTTCACGGGCTCCAGCTCCACTGCCACCGATTGCCGCGCCAGCTCGTAGGCGCGCCGGCCCTCCACCTTTTTGGCGGACACCTGCGGCGGAGTCTGCAGAAACTCACCGCGAAACCGTTCCAGAAGCGGCTCGATATCCGCGGCGGAGATCGCGACTTCAGTCTTCACGCTGGTGGGCTCGCCGGCGCGGTCGTAAGTTGTAGTGGACCAGCCGAACCGCACAACCCCTTCGTAGATCTTGTCGCTCCGCGTATAGAACTGGGCCAGCCGGGTGGCTCTTCCGATGACCAGCGGGAGCACGCCGGTGGCGATGGGATCGAGCGTCCCCATGTGTCCCACCTTCTTGGTCCTCGCGATGCGGCGCACCTTGCCGACCACATCGTGCGAAGTCCACCCCTGCGGTTTATCGACGACGATGACTCCGTCCAAGTCCGATCCTTTCCACCGAGCATTACCCTGGCCGCGGTGGGGCATGCTCTGGCGCTTTGGCCAGCATTAGCTTGCCAGCCCTGCAAATATATCCCAATGTGAAATTACGGTCCCGATCGAGAAAATCCAGAAACGGCAGAACCAGCGCCGGCGGGACCACCAGCATCGCGGCCGGGATGAACCCCAGCCAGCGAAGACCCCCTGAGAAGAATTGTAAACCGTTCAGCAACCGCCGCGCGAGCAGCCGGAAGTATCCGCCCGCCGGCCGCATCTCCAGCACCCGGTACCCGCTCTTCTCCAGCAGATACGCCAACCCGTAGCGCGTGAACCGGAAGTAGTCGTGGGGCGCCTGGTGCACTTCCCACTCATGCGGCGCGGCCACCAGCAACACGCCGCCCGGTGCCAGTGTCCGCGCAATCTCGGCGAGTGCGCGGGCCGGCTCGCGCAGGTGCTCTATGGTCACGATGTGCAGGGCCGCGTCGAACGTCCCGTCGCGGAATGGCAGAGCCGCGAGATCCGCCACGGCATCCAGCCGGCCGTAGTCCCAGGCCGCATCTCCCACCGCCAGGTCCACGCCGCAGTATCGCTGGCGCGCGAAATGGTGCGCGTACTGCCCTTCCCCGGCGCCCGCATCGAGGACCCGCGCGCCTGCCGGCAATTCGCGCGCGAACACCGCCACCGCATCGGCAATCTCCACTTCGAAATGCAGGATGTGCCGCCGTAGCGGGCGCGGCAGCCGGTACGCCAGGTCCGCGTAGCTCATCGCCGGCGCGCCTCAATCATCACCGTGGAGCCCGCCTGGAAGGCCGCCTCCGCCACCGTGAACGGCAGGGAGGCCACCACCAGGGCGAAGTAAGCCAGGTCCTTGGCGAGCCGCACGGCGCCGCCTTCCTTCACGCGCCGCACCCTCCGCGCCATGGGATCGAGCGACGGCGCCAGGCTGCTTGCCAGGCCTGCCGGATTGTCGCGCAACGAAAAATACTTGCGGCGCAGCACTTCGAAGCCGCACCGTTCCATCAGCTTCTCGACATCGCGGTCGCGGAAGTCGAACAGGTGGCGCGGCACATCCACGCCGTTCCACGAGCGTCCCAACAGCCGGAACTGCCATGACGCCGCATTGGGCACCTGCACCACCAGCCGTCCGTCCGGCGCCAGCAGGTCGCGCGCGGAGCTCAGGTAGACGCGCGGATCGTAGAGATGCTCCAGCACGTGGAACATGGTCAGACCCGCCAGGCTCTCCGGCGGAAACGGCGCGTTCTCCAGCATCGCGCAGACCGCCGGCGCCTGTTGCCTCCGCCACGCGATGGCCGCGGCTTCGCGCGAGGAGTCCAGCCCCACCACGCGGAAGCCGCGATCGCGCATCAGACCCAAAAACAGCCCGCCGCCGCAACCGACATCGAGCAATGGCCCGCGCGCCCGAGAATGGCGTAGCGCCTGCTCCACGAAGTGCACGTGGTCCCGCAAGACCAGGCGCCGGTAGGCCTCCTCCAGGCGGCTGGCCGCGCTCTGGTCGGGCGCGAACCAGTAGCTGTCCGGATAGTACTGTCGCAGTTCCTCGGGAGCCGGCTGTGGATCGAGCCGCACCAGCCCGCAGTCGCCGCAACGCACCACGGCGAACTCGCGTGCCGTGGTGTGATACAGCCGGTCCGACGCGCGGAAGAGCGGCGCGAACCGTTCGCAGCCGCACACCAGGCAGGCGCTCATGCCACTTCCCTCAGGCTGAGCCGGTTCGCCAGGATCAGCCGCCGCACTGCGCCCGGCGAGAGCTGCCGGATGCGCCCGATCTCCGCTCGCTTCCGCAGCATCCGAGGCGCCAGCCGCAGCGCCCCGAGGTCGCCGCGAATCAGTGCGCGCGCCATCGCCCACTTCCCGCGCAGCCCCGGAAAATGCGCCGTATCGCCCGCTCCCTGCCGCGCGGCCGCCATCCCCGCCGCCAGGCGCGCCGCAAAATAGAAGGGATTGAGCCACAGCAGGCTCCACGGAAACAGCTTGAGCGCGAGCAGCAGCCGGTTGCGCTCGATCAGTTCCAGCCGCCGCACCGAATCCTTCCCCAAAGTGGACCCGCGGTGGTGCCGCGCCACGGCCTCCGGAGTGTAGATGCACCTCCACCCGGCGATGCGCGCCCGCAGCCCCAGTTCCGCATCGTCGCCATACGCGAAGAAGTCCTCATCGAATCCGCCGATCTGGTCCAGCATTTCCTTGCGATAGAGGGCCGCGCAGCCGTCCGGCCACAGCACCTCCTCTTCGCGGTCGTACTGCCCGCGGTCCAGCGCCCCGCTGCCGCGCCCGCGATTCTGGCCGTCCGGAAAGATCAGGTGCCCCACCTTGTCGATGTGCTGGGGATCCTCCCATACCAACACCTTGCTGGCCGCCATCCCGATGTCCGCCGCTCGCGAGCAGGCGCGGTGGAGGGCCGCCAGCCAGCCCGGCTCTGCCTCCGCATCGTTGTTGAGCAGCGCAATGAACTCCCCCCGCGCGGCCTGGATCCCCTGATTGTTCGCCGCACAGAACCCGCGATTCTCCCGGTTGCGGATCACTTGCGCGCCGAACTCGTGTTCCGCCAGATCCGCCGACCCGTCGCTCGATCCATTGTCCACCACGATGATTTCAAACGTCGCTCCCGCCTGCCGCGCCAGCGAGGCCAGGGACGCGCGCAGAAGCTCCTTCCGGTTCCAGTTCACCACCACCACGGAGATCAACCGCCTATGCTAACAGTTTGGGGGGCGGGGACTGGTCCGCGGCGGCCCGCCCGTCCGTTCGCCGGACCCCAACACTCGGTTTCGCCGGAGGTTTTGCCGAGGCGGTGCGGGTCGATTGGGGAGCCCCGGAATCGCCGTCACAGATCCGCACCCATTGACCACCTAATCGGTCGAGCCAGTGAGCCACATGTCCGTGCCGTCAAATAGTCCCGGTCCGACCGAGATCGGTGCTCCGCGCCCCGGTTGGGTAGGGGTTTGAAATGCTCCCGCCACGCGTAGATCTTCCAAGGAGATTGTCGGACCGGCGCAAACTTTTTCGAGCAACGCGGCCTGGCGCACCTCAAGATCCACTAGCAAGCCCAGAACGTTCAGCACGTTGATTAACTCAGTCGTATATTCAGCGAGCCAGTGATCGGGTTGAATGCCGCCCAACGGCGATGGAGTACGCCGGTCGCCGATGATCGGGCGTTCGCGGTTGGCCTTCCGGTAGCTGAACCACTTCAGCAGGACCTGTTTGCCCGAAACGTCATAAAGCCACATTCCGAGATCAACGTTTTCGACGTATCCTTGCCCGACTAGCAGCCTCTTCTTGCTGGCATCGTAGCCTATTGAATCCGGCACCGCCGCTGGCTCTTGGGGAATCGCGCCAGCCGCTGGAATGCGCGGCATCCTCATAGGTGGGAGGCGCGGGGGCTGAGCAGGTCGTCCTTTCTGGGGATCGATCATGCGCTCGCCAAAGGTGTGCAGCCAAATGATTGTGCGGCCTAGGTCAGCCGTCTCGGCGAAGGTGTCTCGGTCACTAGTGAGAGGGATTCGCAGCCCTGGCGTCGAGAGGTCTTCTTGAAAGCGTGCTGTGAATGCCGGATGGGCGGCAATTGCGGCTATGTAGGCAATGAAATCTTCGGCGGTTAATTCAATTCCGTACTTCTGCGCCAGAAACGCGAGCAACTCCAGAGGCAGATTCGGGACCAATGCCTTCTTATCGCTCCAGAGTGGGAAAACGCGCCCGCCTCTACCGTTATAGTGATGAAGGTCGGGAATCAGCGAGCTAAAAGTCAGCGCAGGACCGGTGGTAGGAGATCTGTCGCTCGGTGCCGTCACATAGACTTGGTTGTCCGAGCGTGATTTCCACAGCTCCGGATTGGGCCGATTAATCAGGCGGTTGTCGGGAATGATCCACTGCCGGTCGAAGGAGCGAAACCCATAACGTACGGGTTTGATGCAAGAACCGCGCTCATCAGCGACTGGCTTGGTCCGCGCCTCGTATCCGGGAAGACCCTCCCGCACCACTCGCCTGCTGTGCCTATCGCCCAGCTTCCCGTTGGGGAGGTGAGGATGAAAGAGGCCCTCCTTCTGATCCGCTGTCGCATGGATGAGCTTTTGCCAACGCCGTTCCAAGGAATCGGGATCAGGCGCTATAATCCACGTGCGACCTGGCATCACTCCGGACCCATTGTAAATAAAAAGGTCTTCCAGTTTGGGGTAGGTTGCCCACTCCCGCCGTGAGGCGGGCAGGAACGGCGCACGCCAATCAGATGGGCACCCGACCCACGCTTTACTATCTAGCCTCAGAGCACCGAGTGCTTTGAATTTGTCGAGGCGGTGGACGCTTGGAAGGGCCTGAAACATTACCTTCGCTGGAGCGTCGTTGTGGCTCTTGACGGAACGCGAGGCCATCACGATACAAACCGGCTGTTGGACGCCTTGAAAGATGCGAGTATTGACTTCCGGTTGGTGACCCTCAGGAGAGCAGTCGACGACCCAAATGTCGTCACAGGTATGCCGCAGGTAATCACGCATCCTCTGAAAACCCGGCCCGTTAAGAAAGCCGGCTACTGTAATAAAACAAACGATGCCGGACCTGTTCGCAGTATCATGGTCGTAAACCTTCCAAGTAGCCCAACGCCAGAAGTAGACATACAGGTTGCGCAAGTGCTTACTATGGGCTCCTGCACCCCATTCGCGGGGTGGCATCCAGTCTGCGAGCGGGGGTGCTTCCTTGGCATTCTTATCTCCGCTCTCAATCCAACCGCCGCAACCCTTGGCTTTCTCTCTATAGGGCGGGTTCCCGATCACAACGGTGATTGGCTCCTCCCTCTTAATCTTGTTCGCTTCTTTTCGGGAGTTGGCGATCGGAGCCAGTATCCCCGGTATCCATCCCTCATCGTCATGCGGACTCCCTAGTGTATCCGTGACGAACATCCGCGGTGGCGTCGCTGGCGAGGCGCCGGTAAGGTCGACGATTTCTGCAAGGATGCGCAATTGCGCGACGGCGAACGGTCCCAGTTGCATCTCGAAAGCGATGAGGCGCTTCACGGCGGCGTTGATCGCGCCTTTCACGGAGCCCTCCCCTTCGTCCGCCTTAACCGTTTCAGCAATCCTCCGAAGCACGCCAAGCATGAAGGTGCCGGTTCCAGCAGCGGGATCGGCCAAGGTTACCGCAGGAGAGGCCAGCCCCGAATGTAGCCCGAAACGGGGTGTCCTTAGCGCCTCATCGACTAGCCCGACCATCGCTCCGACAACTTCAGGGGGTGTGTAATATGAACCGGTCTGCTTCCGCAGTTGGTTGTCGTAAACCTCGAGAAACTCCTCGTAGAAATAGAGCCAGGAATCCGGCTTGTCCTTGCTTATCTTCGACCAGTCAACTGCGTCCAGCACGCGTGTCAGAGTTCCGAGTGAAGTCTTGAGTGTTGCTTGGTTCTCCGCATTGTCGATCAGCAATTTGAGTGCTGCGCCGATCAGAGAGCTCGTCCGGCTCAGCTCATGGGCGACTTGCCGAAGCCCGGTTGCAAGCTCGATCTTTTTTGCGCGGGCCATCAGCATGCCGAAGGTAACTGCCTGGGCATACCCGTCAGCGAACCTTTCATCAGTCGCATCCGGAAAGAGCAATTTCCGCCAGTCTGCGGCCAGTCCGGTGAGGGCTTCACTTCCCAAGGCGAGCTGCTCTGTCACTTCGTCGCGCAAGAGCCGGCAGAGGCGAGCAGTCGTGTGAGCCAAATCCCTAGCACTCCGCGGCGGAAGGGGCTCCCAACCCAAGAAGTTCTCAAAAAGGCTCAAAAGGCCCACTGGGGCCTCCAGTTTGTCTCCAGAAGATTCGATGTCTCCGATCAAACTGACCACAGAATCAACTAACTCGCCATTCTGCCAAAGGCTGAATGCATTGCCGTCCGTGTAGATTAGATTAGGCAGGGAACGTAGTTTGTCCCATTGAGCTTTGTCATGTGGGTCTTTAAACTTCCGCGGGTCGGCCCCCTTGCCGGGGGATTTCAGTTCAACGAATCCAACCAGAACGTTGCGAACGGCAATCGCGTAGTCGGGACGCGTTTTCAAACCGCTGATAGTTGATTCACCTATGGCAGCAACCGCTGATTTGGGCAGACGTGAGAGCTCCGCCAGATCTGAAAGGAGGTGCTCGAACGGCGCGCGGAGTTGATCCTCCGGCTGCCCAGTTGCAGCAGGGTTCGATAGCTTCTCCTTCGCTCTGGCTCCGAACGTGGCAATCGCGGAATTGACTGTCAGTGTCATTTAAGTTGATGGAGCCCGGCACGCACTCCGACGTGGATTCGAGACATCCGAACGGCGCCGAGGCCAACATCGAAAAGCATGCCCTCGGAGGACTCCACCACCCTCGCCTCTCTAGATCTAGACCAAATCCTATATTGCCACAGGCTCGTCTTCGATGCTCGGCTCTTGTTGGACTCCCGGCCGTTCCACGCGGATTGGTAACGAGAAACGCCCTGCGTGTAGCCGGGAACGCGGGGTCCACCCCACAATCTCAGCCCTCACTCGATCCCCAGTTTCCTCTGCATCTCTTCCAGCGAATACCCCTTGGTCTCCGGATACGTCGCCAGCACGACAAAGAACTGGAACACCATCATCACCGCGAAGAACACAAAAGGAGCGCCGCCGGACGACCCGGCCAGCACCGGGAAAATCCCCGAAATCAGGGCATTCATGATCCAGTGCGTGAAGCTGCCCAGGCTCTGGCCCTTGGCCCTCACACGGGTCGGGAAGACCTCGCTGAGGTAGACCCAGATCACAGCGCCTTGCGAGAAAGCAAAGAACGCGATGAACGCCACCAGGCACCAGACCAACAGGTCCTGGTGGGTTCCGGCGAAGAAGATCGCGGCCACTCCTGCCAGCGCCAGCGCGGTGCCGACCGACCCGATCAGGAGCAGCGTCCGGCGCCCGATCTTGTCGATCACCGACATGGCCACCATGGTGAAGAGGAGGTTCGTTGCCCCCACCGCGACTGCCTGCAGATCGCCCGATACTTTGGTGAAGCCGGCCTGCGCAAAGATGTCGTTCAGGTAATACAGCACCGCATTGATGCCGGAGAACTGGTTGAACATCGCGATCGAAACGGCCAGGAAGATGGGGAAGCGGTACTTCCGTTGGAACAGAGGCTCGTTGGCGTCTCCATGCCGCGCGTCCACGGACTCGGCGATCTCGGCCAGGTCCTTCTGGTAGTCGGGGTCGCCCGTACTGCGCAGCACGTCCTCGGCTTCCCGCATTCGTCCCCGCTTCGCCAGCCAGCGCGGGCTTTCTGGAATGGCAAAGAGCATGACCAGGAACAGGGCCGCGGGGAGAGCGGGAACCCCGAGCTTCCAGCGCCACTCCACATCCCCGAATCCCATTGTCCCCACTACGTAGTTGGAAAAATAGGCCAGCAGAATGCCGAAGACGATATTGAATTGAAAAAAGCCCACCAGGCGCCCGCGTAGCCGCGGCGGAGCGATCTCGGCAATGTACATAGGCCCCAGCACGGACGAAGCGCCGATACCCAGCCCGCCAATAAACCGAGCCAGCACGAATGCATACCAGTTGAAGGCAAACGCGCAACCCAGGGCAGAGATAAGGTAGAGGACCGCGGTAATCCGCAGGCTGCCCCGGCGGCCGTACCGGTCGCCCGGGACACCGCCGAACATGGCTCCGATAATGGTGCCATAGAGTGCCGCGGCAACCGTCAGCCCCAGGGTTGTGGGCGTTAGGGCATAGATGGTTTTCAAGGCTCCGGTTGCGCCGGAGATCACCGCCGTATCGAATCCGAACAGCAGCCCGCCTAGAGCGGCGACCACGGAGCTCTTGACCAAATATCCGTTGATTCTCATGCGCGTTCCTATCTCCGCTCAGAATCAGGAGTTTCGAGTCTGGATGTAAAGGAAAGCGTATCATAATGGCTCGCGGGAACGGCGGGCGCCAGCAAGACCAGTCCGTTGACGGCCCCGGCGCGGCAGTCCCGTGCCGAACCGGTAGTACACCATTTCGCAGATACAGGCTCGTACTCCCAGCAGACCACTCCCTTCAGGTGGTCTTAGAAGATCGGGACTGCCGTTCCGCGCACCCCAGATCGGGGGCCAGCCATGCGTAGTACGATGGCCGTAGTGGAAATCAACGTTGCCTTCGGGAAGACCGGTATTGCCCTTCACCTCCCAGAGGGATACCGTTATCGCGTTCTGGAGGCCCGCACCGCCACCCCTCTGCCGGACTGGCAAAGCGCCCTGGAATCGGCCCTCGACCGGCCGATCGGCACGCCGCCGCTGGCCGAGTTGGCGCGCGGGAAGCGCACCGCCGCCATTTCGGTCTGCGATATTACCCGGCCGGCGCCCAACCCATCCACTCTGCCGGCTGTGCTGCGCCGGCTGGAAGAGGGAGGAATTCCGCGGGCGGGGGTGACGATTCTGATTGCCACTGGCCTGCACCGCGCCGCCAGCGCGGGCGAAATCCGCGAGATCTGCGGTGAGCGAATCGCGACGGACTATCGCGTAGTCAACCACGATGCCCGGAACCTCTCGCAGCATCGCCATTTGGGATCGACCGCGTCGGGCACCCCGGTCTACATCGACGACCGGTTCGTGGCCGCCGATCTCCACGTGACACTCGGTTTCATCGAGCCCCACCTGATGCTGGGTTTCTCCGGCGGACGGAAGCTGGTTGCGCCCGGACTGGCCGCTCAAGAGACCATCAAGGTCCTGCACAGCCCGAAGTTCATGCGGGATTCGCGGGCGGCAGAAGGCTCCATCGAGGACAATCCCCTCCATCGGGAACTGCTGGAGATTGCACGCATGGCGCGTCACGATTTCCTGCTGGACGTGGCGCTGGCGCGCGATCGTTCGATTGCCGGCGTTTTCGCGGGGCATCCGGAGAGGGCGCATCGGAGTGGAGTCGAGTTCGTTTCGCAGGTGATGCTGGAGACGCTCGATGAGCCGGTGGATGCCGCGATCACAACCTCGGCCGGATACCCGCTCGATCTTACGTTCTACCAGTCCGTTAAAGGCGTGACCGCGGCTTCCCACATCGTGAAGCCAGGAGGGCGTATCTTGCTGATGGCAGCCTGCCAGGAGGGTGCCGGCGCGCCGGAGTTCCAACGAATGCTGCGCAGCGGCACGTCCGACGCCGAGTTTCTGAAGCGCATCGAAAGAGCGCCTGTCACCGTGGATCAGTGGCAGCTCGAAAAGCTGGCGATGATCACCACGCGGCAACAGCTTCTGTGGTACGTGCCGGGGCTTCCGGCCGAGTATCACGGCAAGCTGTGGGGGCGATCGTTCAATACGGTAGAATCTGCCATCGAGGCACTAGTTTCGGGGCTGGAGGCGGGGGCGAGCATCGCGGTGATACCGGAGGGCCCTTACGTTTTGGCCAAGACGCAGGTGCACGCGCACAAACTCTCGGAGACGGCGTAGACGAAGGTTAACAGCCGCAGCGATAACCCCGATCCTTACAAATAAATTACACAATTTCAGAGCTGATATTCTGCTTCCCTCTGTTAAGCTGAACGAAGGACAGCCTCTTTTGCTTCCGTTGACATGGTCAATCCTCACCCCAAAAGGTCCGCCGCGCGTGTCTTGCTATCTTCCGTGTTCGGCCCCTACTCCCAGGACGATGAGTTCGGCAGCCGGGTCATCAATCCGATGGAGCTCTATCACAATCAGGTGACCCGCGCCCAGGGCTCCTTCTCGGTGCGCCGCTTCCATCGCTCCTGGGGCATCCTCATGATCCAGGAAAACATCTCGGCGCCCTCCACCACGCTGGACTTTCCCACGCGCGAGGCCTTCGCGCGCGAGCTCCGCGCCCACCACTACGACATCGTGGGGATCTCCTCGATTATCGTCAACGTGCGCAAGGCGGCCGAAATGTGCCGCATGGCGCGCAAGCTCTCGCCCCATTCCACCATCGTGCTGGGCGGCCATGTGACCGCCATTCCCGGCATCGAGCACCTGGTGGATGCCGACCATTTCGTGAAGGGAGAAGGCATCCGGTGGATGCGCGAGTACCTTGGCGAAGACGCGAGCGCACCCATCCGCCACCCCGCGCTTTCCTCCGGATTCGGCTTGCGCGTGATGGGTGTGAAGATTCCCGACGGGACCGACACCTCGGCCACCATCATCGCCTCGATGGGCTGCCCGCTGGGCTGCAACTTCTGCACGACCTCGGCATTTTTCGGAGGCAAGGGGAAGATCGTCAATCTCTACGCCACCGGCGAGGAGTTGTTCGGCGTCATGGCCGAGGCGGAGGCGGCCCGCAATGTGAAGACATTTTTCATCATGGACGAGAATTTCCTGCTGCAGAAGCCGCGCGCCATGGACCTGCTGTCGCGCATGAAGGCGGCGGGCAAGAGCTGGGCCTTCAACATCTTCTCTTCGGCCAACGCGATCCGCAAGTACAGCTATGAGGAGCTGGTCGATCTGGGCATCTCGTCCATCTGGCTGGGCCTGGAATCCCCGGGGTCGGGCTACTCCAAGCTGGACGGCGCGGATACGCTGCGGATGGCGCGCGACCTGCGCGGCCACGGCATCGTGCTCTTGGGCTCCACCATCATCGGCCTGGAGCATCACACGCCGGAGAACATCCTGGATGAGATCGAGCACGCGGTATCGCATGAAACCGACATGCACCAGTTCATGCTGTACACGCCCATGCCCGGCACACCCCTGCACCGCGATATGGCCGGCCAGGGAAGGCTGTTGGACGTGGACCTGGCGGACACGCACGGCCAACACGCCTTCAACTTCCAGCACGCGGCGATCTCGCGCGAGGATTCGACGAAGTTCCTGGACCTGGCCTTCGGGCGCGATTTCGAGCGCAACGGCCCCAGCCTGTTCCGGGTTTGCCGCACTACGTTCCAGGGTTGGATGCGTTACAAGGATCATCCGGACCTGCGGATCCGCGAGCGGGTCCACCGCGAGTCGCGCCTGCTGCGCCACGCTTACGCCGCGGTGCTGTGGGCCATCGAGCACCGCCTGCGCCACTCCAATCGCCAAGTGGCGCTCCAGGTGCGCGCACTGAGGAAGGAGATGGAGTGCGAGTTCGGCCTCCTCACCGCCGCCGCCGGCCGTCTGCTCGGCCCGGTACTTTGGTGGACCAGTCTGCGCGAAGAGAAACGTCTCGCCCGGGGACAGACCTACGAGCCCGCTACCGTCATCGGCCATCGCAACTGGGCTGAGGGCTGACCGCCGGAGACCGCCGGGCACGCGGCAGAATGCCGCCTGGCCAGCATGGGCTTTAACATAAGGCCGCCCGGTCTTAGAAGGTTTCGCGCGATCATGCTCTCCTCTGCTCCGAGCGTCAACCCCGTCCAGCCAGGAGGAGGCGCGGCTCCCGAACGCCGCATCTCGGGGAACTGCCACTTGTCCGGGAACGACTACACAACCAAGCGCGTCGCCGTTCGCTAATGCTCAGACCAGACGGTCATATTCGGAATGACTGCCGATCCAGTACCAGACGATGCGATCTTTCCTCATCACAGTCAGGGCGCGGTACTCGATACCGATGCGAGCCGAATAGATCTGATCCTCGCTTTCCAGTTTCTTGAATTGCAGACCGGGGTGCGCCGGATTACCCTGGAAGAGGCGATGGGCGCGCTTCGCGTCCCGTTGAGCGTCGAAGGGTAGGTCGGAAAACAAGCGCCAGAACTGCCGCGTGGTCCGAGACTGCATCAAAGCAGATCGACCAACGGAAGCGTTTCTCCCCTCTCGTCTTCGTCAAGGGCTTCCCGTGCCATGCGACGGATCACCTCGCGCTTCTCGGCAAAGCGTTTTTTCCAGGCGTCTTCGTCGGCCAGCGACACAAGTATCTGGGTTGCAATCGCATCTTGTTCATCCTGCGGCAAGGCGACGACTTTTTCGAACGCCTTCTCCAATAGCGTCGACATGCCTCAATCTTATCAGGGGACGCCCGAAGCCGCCATGCCAAGACCTGCATCGCGTGCATCGGGGGTTTTTCCAAAGAACGGGATGGCGACTTACTCGTCCAAATGGCCGGGCTCCGGACGGTCAGCCGAGAGTGTCACATTGCGTACGAACCAGTAGGGTCCCGCATCTGGATCATTGTGCCAACCTCTGCCCGACGAATTTGCCAGGCGGGAGAGTTCTTCGATGTCGGTTTGGACAATAGACTTTGTTATCTCGCAACGTGACGTGTCCAAGGTCTTGGCGTTGATGGTATCCAGGTACTCTGAGAGCGCTGCCGCTTCAATCAGAACTTTGCCCGATCCGGCCCAATGACGGTCTTGGCCGTTCTTCTTTACACCGGAAACCCAAAATGACTCGCCAGTCGCCATGTCGACGTAATTGCCGCCTGAGGCCCCACGCCGCTGGCCTTTGAGTTTCATCAGACCTCGGCCATTGAAGTACAACGTCCGCCCTGACTTCGATTGCGTCACGTAGGCAATCCAAGCCGGGCCATTGTCGGAATGACCGCTCTTGAGCTCGATGTATCTGATGGTCTTCACGCTTTTAGTGTGCCATGTCAACGGCCAATTGAGCGGACCGCACGGGCTGCCCAAACCAACTACTGTGCAGGGCGCGATCGGTACCAACGCACCCACGCCGAGGCATCGTCCGGGAGGTTTTGCTGCGCGATTTCGCGGAGCGCCTGGAAGACCCATTTCCGGGTGGTCGCGTCCAGAGTCTCATCCTGAGCGAACCGGATGAGCTCGGGCACGGCCTTCTGCCGGAGGCCGCGGGAGAGCATCCCGGAATCAGCCAGGTTGCACGCCGCGCGTTCGCGCAAATCGAATGAGCTGTCCCACCGGAGCACCTCCAGCAGCGGCGTGATGGTGTTCTCAGTCCCAAGCAATCCCAGCCCGTTGATGGCCGCGTTGCGGGCGCCTCCCGCGGAATCATGCACGAAAGACAGAAGGGTGTTGAACACCCGGTCGGGCTCCACTCCACGGTTGCCGAGAATCCCCAGGGTCGAAAGCCGGAAATACTGGCGGCCATCCGTCAGGCCGGCATCGCGGATCAACTCGTCCGCCGCCTCCGGGCTCTTCCGGATGTTGTCGCGCACCAGCCAGAGCTCCAGCGCCAATGTGCGCACGCGTAGATCGCTCGAGAAGTATGCGGTATTCGTCAGCCGTTCCAGTTCGGGTGTCGGGTGGATGGCGCCAGTCCAGCTATCCAGGCGCTTAGCGATCTCCGTCCCCGCGCCTCGATAGTTGTTGATGGCTTTTTCGAGGAGCCGGGTGGCCTGGTCCTGCGGCGACATGGCATTCAGCTCCTCGAGGTCATGTTCCGAAAGCGCCGCCGACGACGCAGGAATCGGAGGTCCCGCGAACTGCAGAAGCAGGCCGAGGCTGGACGCGGCCCGACGAATGCCTTGCCCATCGTCGGAAAGGGCCCACGCGAGGACGCCGGAAATAGTCAGGAGAGGTACGATCACGCGAAGGCGCGGCATCCTTTATGGTGTAATGGAGCGCGCGTCCACCGGAACTGGGGCATCCCCTGATAACCGTTGGCTGTATCGCCCGACTGCTCAGAATCGATACTTTGCCGCGAATTGCAGAATGCGAGGATCGGCCGCGCTTTGGATTTTGCCGAATGTGGCCGAGTTCCGTGTGGCCACCGGGCCGTTGAAATTGGTGTGATTCAGCAGGTTGAAGAACTCGAAGCGCAGTTCGAACCGGTGGCGCTCGGTAACCTGGAAGGTGCGCGTCAGGTTGGCGTCCAGGTCGAAGAATCCCGGCGCCCGCAAGGAGTTGTACCCCGCATCGCCAAATGTGCCCAGGGCATTGGGGACCAGTGCCGCAGGGTCGATCCAGACCAGGGTGTTGGTGTTTTTGACGTAAGGATTTCCCACCGCCACCGGCCGGTCCTGCTTCACCCCGGTCAACGAGTTGTCCACTCCAGTCAGCGGCGTGAACGGGAAGCCGGTATGGACCGAGACCAGGCTCCCGAGCTGCCAGTACCCCAAAATCTGGTTGACCGCCCGATTCGTGAACTTGGGAACCTGGTAAACCAACGAAGTGGTGGCGTTCTGGCGCAGGTCAAAGTCGCAGGGTCCGTAATCGGCGTTGCGATCGTAGGGATTCTGGTATTGCGTGGAGCCCAGGCCGTTGCGGTTGCCGTAGGTCTCCGCATTCTGCATGCAGCGCGACCAGGTGTAGACCGAGAGCAGCGTGAAATTGTGGTTGAAACGGTGCTGAGCCGATATCCGAAGGGCATTGTAGTTGGTATTGACGCCATCGTCCGCGAGCGTGATGTTCGAATAAAAAGCGCCCTGGACGGGGTTAAGCTGGCTCAGCAACCGGCGTTGCTGCGTGTTGGCGATGGTCGAGGCACCCGGAACATAAATCGCGGGGTTCGCTTCGTTGGATGTCCGCAAGTGGGTCGCCTTGTTCCCGAGGTAGGATGCCGTCACCAGCCAATCGCCCGCGAACTGGCGCTGGTAGCTGAGGTCCCATTGCTGGTGATACATGTGGTGCAGGTTCAACGGGAAGGTTATGTACTGCCCGGCCGGGAGGAATGCCGCGCTCTGGTTGGGCGGATACGGCGTGGGAAACGGATTGCCGCCGGGGTAGCCTTGAAACGGATCGGCCAGCCCCCCGGCCGGAGCCGTCAGGCTGACCGCGTTGCCCCACGGTGACGACGCGCCAAAGTCCCTGGCAGTGAAGGTCTCGGGCGCATCGAAGAAAATGCCGTAAGACGCGCGGAGGCTCTGGATCCCGTTTCCCGCGGGATCCCAGGCCAGACCTACCCGGGGCGCGAAGCCCTTCCAGTTGCCGTTGGCATAAGACTCGGGAATCCCCGAATCGCCATGAAAGAGGAGGCCGGCCGGCGCATTCGGGTACACGCTGGACTTCTGTCCGGCAAGGAATGCGGGCAGCGAGAAGTGGGATCCGCGCGCGATCGCATCGTGCTCCGGAAGTGACGGCTCCCAACGCAAGCCTACGTGTACGTTCAGTCCTTTCCTGACTCGGATGTCGTCCTGCACATAAGCGCCCCAGTATTTCTGGCGCAGGCCGATCTGAAAGGGACTTCCGATGGACAGCAGGCTCGGCCTTCCGATCATGAAGTCCGCCAGCGCGTCACCCGTTTGCGGTTGTCCGTTGCCCGTCAACGATCCGTTGAAGGTCCATTCTCCGTTGGCCAGCGAGATATTAATCTCGTCCATCTGCATGGCGATGGCCTCCACGCCCAGGATCACGTGGTGGCGTCCCCGAATGAGGTCCACATCGTCGGCAAACTGAAAGGTATTGCGGACGAAGGTGGCCGGTGCGTTGGATCCCCCGCCGATAACGAATTTGTTGGAGACCGTCAGATCCACAAAATGCGGATAGGCGTTGAACATGTTGGCGCCCAATGAAACCAGGTTGGGCATCTGCGGCGACACCGCGCGGTTGTTGATGAGGCGCGTATAGGTCGCGTGAAAGGCATTTACCAATCCCGGAGTGCTGTACTGGTCGGCCACCACCACCGAGGTGGCCCGCTCTTCAAGTCCCGATCGCGTGGTCGTGAGAATGTTGTTGGTATAGTACGGCGCGTTATCGTAATCGGCCACGAAAAATCGGCCATACGGAGTTTCTGGAGCTCGCGAGCCAGTCCACCCGTCCCACATATTGATTCTCGTTGTTGGGGTTGGGGATGGCATACGTGATCAGCCCGCAGGGATTCGTCGCCACGGGAATCAATTTCGCCAACCCCACCGCCGGCCTGCTGAAGCGCGTGGGGCTGATCAGATTGTCGGGGAATGGCTGTGAATTCGTGGGGTCGTATAGAGTCACGCCTTTGTGACTTGACTGGCAGCCGGCCGACTCCAGAGTGCTGAAGTCGCCGCTTAGAGCGGTCTGGGTGGGAACCGTACTAATGGTTTGGGGCGGCGCGGTCCGCGTGCGGGTTCCCTGGAAGCCATTGAAGAGGAATATTCGGTCCTTCTTGATGGGTCCGCCAATGGTTCCTCCGAACTGGTTGCGCCGCAAGGAGTCCTGGGTGGCCGCGAAGAAGTTGCGGGCGTTGAAGTCCCCATTGCGAACGAACTCAAAAAGGTCGCCGTGGATCTGATTGGTGCCGGACTTGGTGACGGCATTGACCACCGCATAGGGATGCAGTCCATAACGCGCGGAAACGCCGTTGGTCTGAACGCTGAATTCCTGGAGGGCGTCCGGGAAGGGGAACGGCAGGTTCACGTTCGAATGCGTATCGTTATGGTCCGCGCCATCCAGCAGGTAGTTATTGCCATTTTCCTGCCCTCCCGCGATGGACACACCGGTCGAGCTCACGTAATCGTGGGTGGTGATGAACCGGCCCGCCGCCCCCGGAGGCACGCTGGCCCCACCCGACAGCAGAATCAGATCGGTGGCTTGCCGTCCGTTCAGTGGGAGGTCCATGATGCGGCGTTGGTCAATCACTTCGGAAACGGAGGTGTCCTCGGTCTCCACCATGGCGGCATTGGCCGAGACCCTGACATCCTGGGTTACCGCGCCCACTTGAAGTGTGACGTTGATCTGAACGTTGGTGCCCACTTGGAGGACGATGCCGGACTGAACATAATTGCTAAAAGCCGGCGCGCCGGCCTCCAGGCGGTAGGGCCCTACCGGCAGGTTAGGCAGCACATACGATCCGTCGCTGTCCGTGGTGGTGGTCATGGTCTGACCGGTATCGGTTTGCGTGGCTTTGACCTGCGCGTTCGGGACCACCGCGCCCGTGGCGTCTGTGACCACACCGTGGATGGTCGCGTTGGAGACCGCCTGCGCCATAAGCCGGTGGGGACCCGCGAGGACCAGGATCGCCACCATCATCCAGCCCGTCATTCCGCATCGTTTCATGTGTCACCCCCTCTTCGCGAAGATTTCCCGCAGCGTTTCGCCGGCGGCCGAAAGGTTCGCCAGCCACATCTCCACGTATTCCCGCGACAGCACCACGCCGTCCGCGCCCGCGTCGAACGCCGCCCGCACCGCCAGGCGGACGTCTTCCGGCTTGGTTCTTTTGTCGGTAGCCCTGGTCGGCACGTCGATATCGATGCCGGGATAAATCTTCACCTGTCCCCCCACGGCCGCGACCGCGCGCCTGGTTTCCCGTGCAACGTAATCGGCCGAGAGCCCCGAAAGATGCAACTGATCGTAAGGGCCTTCCTGGTAGTTCATGATCTTGTAGTAGAACGGCAGGAAGTCCTTCGGGCTGGCATCGTGGAAGACGGTAGCGCCCAGCCGGTCGAGGTACGACGCCATGCGTGGCCCACCAGCGTTGTTGTAGGTGGCCAGCTTCAAATAGTCAGTGTGCTCCCTGGTTCGCGAATAATCTTCCTCCGCGCGGTAGAACGGACTGAACGTCATGTTCTGCATGATGTGCAACCCGAACGGTTTCTGCGGAGCCAGCGCCTTCGCAGCGCCGTACAACTCCGCGCGGATTCCCTCGTAAGTATCGGTCCAGAGTTTTTCCCAGCTCAGGATTTCGGGATATTCCAGCAGCAGCCTCCAAAACGTAACGAAGTATCCGTCCACCGGCCGCCGGTCCTCGGCCGCGGCCTGGAATAACTGGTCCAGCAGGCGGTACCCGCGCTGTGCCCGGTCCACCGAGATCTGGCGTTCGCGGGCCTTGGCCCGGCAATGCTCGCAGAAGCACGAGATGCCGGCGGTGGTCCATCCTCCACCGATGGCGTTTTGCAGCGGCCCCATGCGCTCGCAGCCCCACGCGATGCCGTCCACCTCGCTGGCGTACCCGCTCAACAGGCTCTCGATCTTGCCGCTGAGATGTGCCCTGTAATCGGGGTGGTTGAAGCACGGGCTGGTGGTGCGCTTCCCATATACGTCGATTTCCGTGACCTGGGGGAAGTTGGGGATGTTCCGGTTCATCATGGGAACCGCATTGTTGTAATCCCAGGCGAAGAAGTCCATGCCCCGCGCCTTGACCTTGGGCGCGACGTCGGCGATCACATTGAACTTCCCGTAGTCCGGAGAGCGGAAGTCCTTCAGGATGGTATTTCGGAAGTATTTCGGGTCGTAGTCGTAGAACGCGCCTCCCACGAAATGGGGGTCCCCGCTGACGCCGTGATCGGGCAGCGGGATCGTGCCGCCGCGGGTCATGCGCGCTTCGGAATAGTCGTAGGTGTAGGCCCAGACCGTGTTCACGTTGCCCTTCTGCTGGAGATTGTCGAGCAGCGCGTCAATCCCTTCATCCACCCAGGCATACGGCTTCACCTGGATGGCGACAAAGTTTTTCCGGTTCCGCACCGGGGCGCGTGTCTGTGCGACAGCTTTGGTCTCCGGACCGGGCCCCCCTCCCAGAAACGCTGCGCATGCGGTACATAGACGGACGAATGTCCGGCGGGCCAGGATCGGCTTCGCGTTCATTTTGCCCCTCCTAACGACTCATCAGACAACTGGCAGGCGGTATTCTGTCTGCTGGCAGACGGTGTAGAGGACCTGGCAGACTAAAACCGGACCCGCAGCCCCACCTGCATCAGCCGCGGCGTGTTCTGGCTGGTCGACTTGCCGAAGTTGTTGCTGTTCAGGTCCAAAGTCGGATTATTGAGGTTCACCCGGTTTAACGCGTTGTACGCATCGCCGCGGAGCGTTGCGTTAACCCGCTCTCCAATCCTGAACGTCTTGGACAGCGCCAGATCGACTTGAGCGAATCCAGGGCCTCGGATGATGTTACGCCCCAGATTGCCGTCGGTCCCCGGTAGTGGCGCGGGGAAAGTTGAAACCGGGAAAAGCCCGTTCTGGAACTGCGTGCGCGTAAACCCGCTGGTCTGAATCTGGGTAAGCGGCGCGTTGGGACGGTCGCCACCCGAGTTGTCGCCGTTGTAGTCGCCACCCAGGTTGATCTTACCTGTGGGATCCAGCTTGAAAGCCGCGCCGTTGCTCACCGTCACCGGAGTGCCGCTGTCCAGAATCGTGACCCCCGACAATTGCCACCCGCCCAGAACATAGTGCGCCAAGGCGAAGTGCCCGCGGTCCTTGAAGAAGGGCGTTTCCCAGAGACCGGCGATGTTCACCCTTTGGCGGACGTCGAACCCCGCCAGGGCGCGCTCCGCTCTTTGGTTCCAGGCGTCCTGCCAGCCGGTAGTACCGGTCTCTCCATCCGTATCGTCAATGGCTTTTCCATAGGTGTAGTTACCCTGCAAAGTAAGTCCGCGCTGAAAGGCGTGCTTTAGCGAAATCGTCATGCCGTTGTAGATCGAGTTGGAAGTGGACTGGATCATGCTGATCGCAGCGAAGCTTGGGTTCAGGCCGTGGAAAGTGCCTGTGGCCAGCAGGTCTCCGGCGTAGCGGTTCAGGTTGATGGAGTTGAACAGGTGGCGTCCGGCCGAGCCGATATAGTTCAGCTCCAATACCGTGCCGCTGAACAGTTCCCGCTGGATGCCAAAAAACCAGTTCTGGATATATGGCGTCCTGAGAGTCGGGTCCACGGTCGTCAAACTGACGCGCGCTCCCTTGATTCCGTTGTTGGCGTCTAGACCCAGTTGCAGCGCGGGGTCTACGGGATAACCTGCGTACGTCTTGGTTGGGTCCCCCAAGCTGTAAGTGAATGACGGGGTCCCCAGCAAAAGCCCCAGACTGGCCTGTGCCACCAGCGGCGGGTTGCCTCGATAGTTCTCCACTGGAAGTGTGGCCATGCGATCGTTGACGATTCCGTAGCCGCCCCGCACGGTCATTTTCGCCCGGCCGGTGGGGTCCCAAGCGAAGCCCAGGCGGGGATTGAAGTTCTTGTAGTAGGTGGGAGCAAACTGCGGGACGTAGTCGACCTTTCCGCTGGCGATCGCCTGCAATTCGTTGTTACCCGGTCCAAGTACCAGGTTGCGCAACGTGTTTTCCTTGTCGTTGTAGGTGCCGAATACTTCGTACCGCAGGCCCAGGTTCAGCGTCAGGTTGTGGGAGACTTTCCAGTCGTCCTGGATAAACAGCGCCCATTCGGTATTCCGCAATTGGGAGAACAGCGTGGCGGGCGTTCCGGTTGCCGGGTTCACCAGCCGGTTCATCGAGAGCGCTTCGTCATCCGCGAAATCGAGAACGTTGGCGAATCCGTATGTTGGAATGTAATTGCTGGTGTTCTGAGCAGAGCCTCGCATGCGGCGCAGCTCGCCCCCCATCTTCAGGTTGTGGGTGTTGTGGACCCATGAGAAGACATCCTTGAAATCGAAGCTGGTCTGCCACCAGCCGCTCGGATAAAGCGCCCCTGAGAACCCGCTCGATCCTGTGATATTGACGCCCGGCACTTCCAGATGCTTGCGAAGGTCGGGCCGCCCGACTAACTGGATCGCCCCGGCGCGAATCTCGTTGATCTTGTTGGAGCTGAAGGTGTGAGTGTAGTTGAGATTCCCGAAGTAAGTGAATTCATCCTGGGGCGCGTCAAACTGCGGACGGACGCCGCCCGACAGTGTTCGGTTCGTGGTTCGGAAGTAACTTCCGTAAATACGATCCTTGCCGGGACGCAGCTCATGGTCGATACGCAGGCTGACCTGGTACGCGTTGCGAAAGGCTGCCGGCGTGTAGAAGACTGTCCCGATGTCCGGAATCCCGTCCGGCGTGGAGCTGAACTTGTTCACTCCCGGCTGCGGACTGCCGATGTCCCGGATGCTGGCGGTGGGATCGCCGATTGGTTTGAAGTTCTTGAGCAGGTAGGCGGCAATCGAGGTGGGACGCGTCTGCAGGACGAAGTCACGGAACTGGGGCGTCTCTACCGTGGCGTTCGCAGTTCGCGCGCCACCCTGGTTCAAACCTTCGAAAGAGGCAAAGAAGAACGTGCGGTTGTGAATGATGGGGCCGCCGCCGGCGAAATCGTAAAGGTGTTTTCGGATGGATGGCAGGGCGGCTGGATCGAAGACCTGGCGGGCCGCCAGCGTGTTGTTCAGGAAGTAATACGCTCCTACGCCGTGAAATTGGTTGGTGCCCGCCTTCGTCTGCATCTGGACTTGCGCACCGGGGTTTCGCCCGTCCACAGCCGAGAAGTTATTCGCTACTACGCGAACTTCCTCCACCGCTTCCGAATTCGGCACGATGTTGGTCACACCGTTGCGCGCCTCGCCGTTAGCGCTGGTCTCATCCAGGGTGTAATTGTTCCCCTCGAACCGCTGCCCGCTGGCGTACACGGCGGGTTGCGTTTCTCCGGAGAATGAGTCGCTGCCGCCGCCGCTGTAAAGGCCGGCCGATAAGCCGCGGCCCACGATTCCCGGCTGGATGGCAATCAGGTTCAGAATGTTGCGCCCGTTCAGCGGAAGCTCCCTGAGTTGCGACCCTTCAATGCGCCCGGACACGCGGCCCTGCTCCGTCTCCACCAGCACGGCCTGTTCCTTGACGTCCACCCGCTCGCTGACGGCACCGACGGTCAGCGCGATATCCACTTTCCCTACTTCGCTCAGCGCGAGCGGTATCGACGTCTCTTCCTTGGTGTTGAACCCGGCCTTCTCCACCGTAACGGTGTAGGTGCCGGGGCCCAGGCTGGATACGCGATAATAACCTTCCAGGTTCGTGAGGGTTTCCCGCACGATTCCCGTGGCTTCGTTTTTCACCACGACCTTCGCTTCCGGAACGGCTGCGTGCGAAGAATCGGTGACGGTTCCTTGAATGGCGCTGGAAAACTGAGCCAGAGCCGGACTGGCGGCGAGTAACAACAACAGGTACACCCTTGTCATGCGTGGACACCCCTCTGGATGGATTTGGGGCTAGTCTATCCCAGGAAGCAAGCGCTGTCAAGGCAGATTTAAGGTTAGGATCTTCCGGCTTAATAAGATAGTTATGTAATCGTTCTCAGACACCTGTTTCAAGGTGTGTGCGCCGATGTATAATCGGCCAAGAGTGAACCGTAATCGTCGGCTTTACCGGCGCGCAGCTTCCATTCTAATCACCGTGGCCATGGGCCTGTTCAGTCTGCCCCTGCTGTGGTCGCAGTCTCCGCCCGACTATCCCGCGGCAGCCGCGTACGTGCGCCAGGGGCGGGCAGACCTGGCCATTCCGATGCTCGAACAGATTCTGGCCACGTCCCCAAACGATCTGAAAGCCCGAAACCTGCTGGGAATCGCCCTGTTGAACGCCGGTCGAAAAGAGGAGGCCGGCGTCCAGTTCCGCAAGGCGCTCCAAACGGATCCCAGCTTCATCCCGGCGCTCAAGAACCTGGCGGTGAACGAGATGGCGCTCGGCCAAAAAGGCGAGGCGAAGGCCCACTTCGAGCGCCTACTGAAACTCGTTCCCAACGATCCCGTAGCACACCTCTACATGGGCGAGATTTGCTTCGCCGGGCACGGTTACCCGCAGGCGGTGGCGCACTACAACCAAAGCGGTGGTATGCACCTGAGAGATCCGCAGGCCACCGTCCACTTTGCCACGAGCGCCGTCGAATCGAACCAGGTTGCCGCCGCTGAGCTGGCCCTGAACCGCCTCCCGCCCGACGCCGCCCAATTCCAGTTCGATGCCGGGCTGCTGCTCGCCGGGGCGAAGCGATATGAGGCGGCATCACACCACTTTCTGCTGGCGCAAAAAAACTTTCCCGATCCCTATCAGGTGGGCTTCAACCTGACCCTGGTCTATGTGGAGGGCCACAACTATCCGGCGGCGATCGAGACCGGCGAGAAACTGGCCCGAGACTTCCAGAAGGCCGAACTGTACAATCTTCTGTCCAGAGCGTACGAGGCCGGCGGGCGGACCCAGGACGCCTACGATGCCCTGCGCACCGCCACCCGGATCGATCCACAAGACGAGACCAACTACCTCGATTTGATGTCGCTCTGCCTGACCCATGAGAACTGGGATCTGAGCCTGGAGATCTCGGATGTCGCGGTAAGCCGCATCCCGCAAGCCTATCGTGTGCGATTGCAGCGAGGAGCCGTACTGGCGATGAAAGGTCGTCTGGAAGATGCCGAAAGCGAATTCCTGGCCGCCGCTGGGTTGGCGCCCCAGTCGAGTCTGCCGATTGTGGCGCTGGCGGTGGTGCGAATCGAGATGAAGAAGCCGGAACCGGCCGTAACGGCGTTGCGCACCCGGCGGAAACAGAACCCCGAGGATTACCTGGTGGACTGGTTCCTGGCGGAAGCGTTGAGCCAGGTGGGCGTAGAGCCGGGCACCGCGACCGAGAAGGAAGCCATGGAAGCGCTGGAAGATGCGGTGCGGTCGAATCCGGCGGCGGCCCAGCCGCGAGTCCTGCTCGGCAAGTTGCTGGTGAAGCGCGGCGAACCCGAACGTGCCACCCGGCAGTTCGAGGAGGCTCTGAAGCTGGAGCCCAACGACATTACAGCCGCCTATCAGCTCGCTCTGCTCGATCGCAAGGCCGGCAACACGAAGCGCGCGGAGGAATTGATGACCAAGGTTGGCAAAGCCACATCGGCTCCCGATGCGGGCCAACGCACGCGGCGTGAGCTGGTCAAGATTGTTCGCGAGGGGTCGCGGTAGAGGATTGTGAGGCCTCGTCAAATTCCGCGGCTCACCCTCACTTGCCGAACTTCTCTGAGCGGACGATGCCAGCGCCTTCTCGGACAACCACAAGCTGGTCCGCGGCCACCTTGGCGAGTGCTTCGCGGTTGCCGTTCGGCCAACGGATGTCGAGGTCCGCGGCCACCGCGGAGCCCAAGCCGAAGTGCAGCCGAAAGTCATTGACCGAGTAGAAGCTCGACTGGCTCAAAACCTCCTGCGCCTGAATCCGGCCGCCGTATCGGGCCGTCACCCGCGCTCCAATCGCACTGCGGTTCGACTTCACGCCGATCAGTTTGACCTTCAGCCAATGGCCCCCGCCGCTAAGGTCGTTGCGCAGCAGCGAGGGGGGCTCATTGAGGTTAATCGCCAGAATGTCCATGTCGCCATCGTTGTCGAAGTCGCCGAACGCGCAGCCGCGGCTGCAGTGGGTCTCTCGAATTCCCGGACCGGCCGGCTCGATCAGCTCTTCAAAACGGCCGCCTCCCAGGTTCCGAAAGATCACACGCGGTGTACTCATAGGGTATCGGGGAAGCTGCTCGGCCACTTCCGGAAACACGTTGCCGGTCACCAGAAACAAATCGGGCTGGCCGTCGTTGTCCAGATCCACCATGCCTGTGCCCCATCCGGCAAAGCGTGTCTCCACCCCGATGCCCGAGAGGCTGGTGACATCGTCGAAGAAGCCTTTGCCGTCGTTGCGATAGAGAATACTGGTGTCGTCGGAAAAGTGTGTCTTGAATATGTCGAGGTTACCGTCCAGGTTGTAGTCGCCGACGGCCAGGCCCATCCCGGCCTGCGGATTGCCATCCTCGTTGAGAGCGACACCGCTGATCAACCCGGCCTCCGTGAAAGTCCCGTTGCGGTTGTTGCGAAACAGAAAGCTGGGCGTGGAATCGCAGGCTACGTAGATATCCGGCCAGCCGTCATTGTCGAAATCGGCCGCGACAGCCGTCATCATGTAGCTGCCCTTGGCCTTTGCCACACCCGAAGGTATGCTGACGTCGGTGAACGTGCCATCGCCGTTGTTGCGATAGAGCGATGGCGTGCCAGGGGGCAGGCCGCGCGGGCCGCAGTGCACCGGGATGCCCTTCCAGTTGCAGTAGGAGTCGCCGCCGGGCGCCGGCACGGTTTTGGGGTCGAACTCCAGATAGTTGCCGACGAACAGGTCCAGCAGCCCATTGCGGTCGTAATCGATGAACGTGCAGCCCGAGCCCCAGCGGGTCTTCTCGTGAAGCAATCCGGCGGCCTTCGTCACGTCGGTGAAAGTTCCGTCTCCGTTGTTCCGGTAGAGAACATTCTGTCCCCAATAGGTGATAAAGAGATCGTCTAAGCCGTCGTTGTTGTAGTCGCCCACCGCCACGGCGGAGGCCCACCCGGTGCGGTGAAGCCCGGCTTTTTCCGTGACGTCCACGAATGTGCCGTCCCGATTGTTCTTGTAGAGGCAATTGGTCGCTTCCGGAGCGCCATTCAGACGGGTTCCGGAGAGAATCAGAATATCCAGCCAGCCGTCATTGTCGTAGTCCAGAAACGCAGCGCCGCAGCCGACGGTTTCGAGGATGTAAGTCTTGCGCCCGGTCTCGCCGTAGATCACCGGTGCGCGCAACCCGGCGGCCTTGCCCACATCGGTGAATTGAGCGGCAAACGGCAATCCCGACGGCTTCCCTCGTGGAGAGGGCGGCACGTTGCGGGTCGAGATCCCCTGCCCTCGGAGCCTGGCCAACGGAAGCGCGATCAGACTGGCAAACTGGCGGCGCGTCCATCTCAAGACGACTTCAGAGTAACACCCCAGGGCGCCCGGCCGCGGACCGCATTCTGTTAGCCTTGTACACGTTTACAAAACCATTCGTTCGCAGGAGAATGTATGGAGATCGGACCACCGCCCCCGTCCGATTCCGCAAAGAGGCAAACACGATGAGTAAGAGAAGCGAGTCCGATTCGGTCAGCCGGCGCAGGTTCGGCAGGTTCCTGGCTGCCTCGGGAGCCACCGTTCCCGCGCTGCTTGCGCAACAGACCGCGCCGGCGGATCCCGCGCGGCAGAACCCCACCCCTCCGGCCCCGGGCAACTTCCGGCGCCCGCTGGCGCCCGACGTTCCGCCGTTCGCAGGAAAACTGGAGTTCACGCGGAAGGATGTCGCGCCCAAGGTGGAGCCGTTCCCCATGACCCAGGTTCGTCTGCTGCCCAACAGCGTGTACCACGACGCGCAGGAATGGAATCGGGGCTATATGGGCCGGCTGGGGGCGGACCGGCTGCTCTATACGTTCCGCGCCAATGCCGGCCTGCCGGTGGGATCGGCGAAACCGCTCGGCGGTTGGGAGCAGCCGGAGAACGGCCAGCGCTCGAGCGAACTGCGCGGCCATTTCCCCGGCCACTTTCTTTCCGCCACCGCGCAACTGGCGGCCAACGGCGACAAGGACGCCAAGGCCAAGGGCGACTACATGGTGGAGGAGCTGGCCAAATGCCAGGAGAAACTGGGCGGCAAGTATCTCAGCGCCTTCCCCACCACCTGGTGGGACCGCCTGGAAAAAGGCGAGCGTGTGTGGGCCCCTTTCTACACCATCCACAAGATCATGGCGGGCATGTTCGATATGTACCAGCTTGCCGGCAATCGGCAGGCTCTTCACGTGCTCGAAGGGATGTCGGCATGGGCCGACGAATGGACCGCCCCCAAGACCGAAGAGCACATGCAGCAGATCCTCACCATCGAATTCGGAGGCATCGCGGAGACGCTGTACCGGCTTGCGGCCGCCACCAACAACGACCGGTGGGCGAAGGTGGGCGACCGCTTTCAGAAGAAGAGCTTCATCAACCCGCTGGCCTCGCGCCGCGACGAGCTGCGCGGCCTTCATGTGAACACGCACATCCCGCAGGCCATCGCCGCTGCCCGCCGGTATGAGATTTCGGGCGATTCGCGGTTCCACGATGTGGCCGACTACTTCTTCTACGAAGTGAGCACGGCGCGATCCTACGTTACCGCCGGCACCAGCAATGCGGAAGCCTGGCTGGCCCCTCCGCGGCGCCTCATGGCGGAATGGAAGCTCAGCCCGAATACGGCCGAGTGCTGCTGCGCCTATAACATGCTGAAGCTGGCGCGGCGCCTGTACAGTTGGAATCCGGACGCGAAGTATTTCGATTACTACGAGCGGTCGCTCCTCAACCATCGCATCGGCACAATCCGGCCGAATGTGGGCGCTACGCAGTATTACCTGTCGTTGACTCCGGGTGTTTGGAAGACCTTCGGCACGGAGGATCAAACGTTCTGGTGCTGCACCGGGTCGGGTGTCGAAGAGTATTCCAAGCTCAACGACAGCATCTATTGGCGCGATCGCGACGGGCTGTATGTGAACCTGTTTATTCCCTCGGAGCTGGATTGGGCAGAGAAGGGCTTCCAGCTTCGGCAGGAGACCAAGTACCCCGAATCGCAGACCACCGTTCTTACGGTGACCGCCGCGCGGCCAGGCGCTCTGACCATGCGGCTGCGAGTCCCGGGATGGCTCCGAGCGGCTCCCACGGTGAAGGTCAACGGAAAGACGCTGGACGCCTCGGCATCACCGGGCAGTTACCTCACTTTGAACCGCTCGTGGAAGGCGGGTGACAAAATCGAGATGGAGCTTCCCATGCACCTGCACGCGGAAGCCATGCCGGACGATCCCGGCATTCAGGCGTTCCTGTATGGCCCACTGGTGCTGGCGGGCGACCTTGGCGGGGAAGGGCTCACCGAGGCCCACATCATCGGGCCGAATCTGCGCGTGGGAGCGCCGAATACCGAGCAGTTCGGCTCGCCTCTCGGGCCGGTGAATACCACGCCGCCGGTGCCGGAGATCGAGATCCCGGCCTTCCGCGCGGCCGGCATCGACCCCAGTTCATGGATCAAGCCCGCGGACAAGCCGCTAACGTTCCGAACCACCAGTCAGAAAAAGGACGTGACGATGGTCCCGCTCAACACCTTGTTTGATAGGCGATATTCCGTCTACTGGCAGGTGCTGTAGGACAGACGATCGCCTTTTGTCGTCTGTCACCTGCTAGCTCAAGCTGGTGGGACAGGCGTTTCCGCCTGTCATTCCGCACCCCTCCCTCTCTACCGCCCGCCCGAAAGAAAACGCCCGATCGTTTCGTTCAGAAATTTCGCATCCGCCGGATTGCTGGCCGCGCCGGCGGTATGCCCCCACAACGACGGGATCGGCGTCAGAGAGACGCCCGGGATGAACGCCGCCTCATAGCGCGCGTCCCCGATCGGAAAGTACAGATCCGTTTCGGAAGGCATGTAGAGCAGTGGAACCTTAATGGAGCGGAGCGCGCGCTCCACGTCTCCGCCGAACCCCGGCGTAGCTCCCACATCGTGCCGCTCCCACGTTCGCGCCTGCAGAATATAGTCATTGGCATCCGCGGCGAAACGCGTGCGGAATCCGTTCATCACCTGCTCGAACGTGGTGCCGGCCCGCGATGTCCCGCGCCACAACTCGCGGCGCCACCATTCCTGGGAATAGAGCCACGCCGCCCACACCATTCCAAATGCCTCCAGGCCCTTCTTGGGCGGCGCTGTGTAGTCTCCACCCTGGAACGCCGCGTCCGCCGTGAGCGCCGCGATCTGCCCTTCCAGGCGCACCACTCCGTGTGGGTACGTCTTCGCCGTGCCCGAGGTTGCCACGATACGGTCGGCCATGTTCGGGTAACTCACCGCCCACTGGAAGGCCTGCTGTGCGCCCATCGAAAAGCCGATGATGGCGCGAAGGTGCGCGATCTTGAGCTCTTCCGTGAGAAGCCGGTGTACCGCTTCGACATTGTCCCGGATCGTCATCACCGGGAAGCGAGGTCCGTGGTAAGGCTCCGGCGTGTTGCTGGGGGAGGAGGAATTTCCGTTGCCAAACAATTCGGTCGCCACCAGGAATAGCCGCGAGCTGTCCAGCGCGCGGTCGCTCCCGATCAGCCATTCATAGCCATGGAAGTTCGCCATGTAGTGCGAGGGCAGCAGCACCACGTTGTTCCTCTCGGCGTTCAACTGGCCATAGGTTCCGTACACCACCAGCGCCCGCGGCAGCGTCACACCGCTTTCCGTCCGGAAGTTCGAGATCGCGAACTCATGCCGCTCGGCGCTCCCGGCCCTGCTCGTGGCCGCATCTTGAGCAATGAGTATTGATGAGGCCAACAGCAGGAGAGTGGTCAGCTTTTTCATGTCGTAAAGTTGTTTCTGAAAATACTAACACGGATCCGCCCGCGGCGATGCTTCAGTTCAGGGAAACGCCGGCAGGGCTTTTTGAATCCACCTCCGGCTTTCGGAGCCACGACCGGCTGTTCTCCACGGGACTGCGGCACAGCCTTGCTAATGTCTAGTCCAAGACTTGAAATCCGGTGTGATCGGGGAGCAGGATCTGGTCGAGGTGGTAGCCCGTGTCGCGGCGGCTCAGGATCACGCTGGCTTGTCCGTTGGTGACCGTGTTGGAATCGCTAAACCGGTTCACCAGAACACTGACGGCTTTCCCGGATTCGGGGCGGACGGCCAAAACTATATTGTCACTCGATCCGCGAAGCACCTGGATCGTGCAGTCGCCCGCGGGTAACGTGGTGCCGGCAACCATGACAGGGGTGGAAAAGTGGACCGTAATCATGTCCACTGAAGATTGTGCTCGCCCGGTACCGCAGATCGCTAGGGCCGCGGCGCAAATCATCGTCAAGAATCTCATTTTCATATCTCCTTATCGTTAACTGCGCTTTGGTGTGCCGCAGCTTTCATATGGAGATACGACGCGCTTCCGTCAGTCGTTACCCGGGCCGCCCGAAGCTTAACACGCCTTTACAGAGTAGCCCCGAGGCTTAACACAGCTTTACAGTAGAGGTGAACATTCGTACACAGTTTCATCGAATATGGTCTGGTAGGGCCTCGTATCTCCCCGGACACGTGGAACGGCAGACGAAAGGTGTATGAATGAGCAGAGGTTCCATCCGTGGCTACTCCGTTAGGGCTCATCCCTCCGGCACTGCGCGCCGGAAATCCTCAGGTGCAGTATTGACAGCTACGACGACGAGCGCTTCCCCCCGGCGCGTCGGAAAGCGAAGCAGCGATCCCTGCAACGTTTCCGCCTTCTTGCCGTCGCGATAGAGACACGCATCGCCCTCGAACGGGTTTCGCAAACGGCATTCGGCGCCCTGTTGCGACTCCAGTTCCACGAATTCCACGCGGCCGTTGCGCATCGAAGAACTCACCAGGAACGCCCCGCGGCCCAGCAGCGTATAGCGCGCGTCCCATTCCTTCGGCCACGCCGGGAAGACATGGAGGATGGGGTCTTCGCCGGGAGCCGGGGGATTGCTCTGGAGCAGGGCGAGGTGCAGCCCTTCGGCGGCCCTTCCGAGACGCTGGGCGTCGAGCGCCTGCGGGCCTTCGCGGAGGGTCATGCGGTTGGCCAGGACGCCGCCGTTCCGGTAAGCGGTCGCGCGCTCGGGCGCGAGGGCGCGGATCTGATTGGGAATCAGGTAGCGCACCGCTTCGGCGCGGCCCAGCGAGGCGGCGGCGATGGGGATCTTGGATAGCACCGATACCGGCGTCTGCGGAGTCAATCCATTGCGGAAGAACTGGGTGAACGTGGTGTTCGCGATATCCAACGTCTGGCGGTCGCGAGACTCTACGTTACAGAGATCGAAGAACCACATGGGCAGGCTGTTGCCGTCCGGAAGGATTCCGCCGCCCGATTTCACCACCGGCTTCCGCCCTCGCGCGAAGACTCGCGGGCCGCTGTAGTCCGCCGGGCGCAAGGCTTCCGGGTCGTCGCTCAGGGGCAGGGGAGCCAGGTTGTCGAGGAACTCACGCCAGACGGGGCGCATGGGAGCATCGGAGTTGAGAATCTCCGAGGCGCGAAGCACGGCGGCCACCACGCCCCGCATGGCGGAGAGATCCTCGTCGGTGTCCCGTGCGCCGTAGATGCTCTCGTTGCTGTTCGCCCAGTGGAGGTGGTACTTGCCATCGGCGCCCTTCTGCAGGTTGGGATGGTGGCGATAGAATTCCGCAGCGGCGCGAAGCATGGGGTAGGCGCGCGACCGCAACCATTCGCGATCCAGCGTGAATTCGTAGCGGCGCCAGTACAGGTAGGCGATCTTGGCGGTGCTGCCGAAAATGTGGGTCACCGCGCCATAGGGGCCGGAGCCGCGCTCGGTGATCTTCAGACGGCCTTTCTCCCAGGCCGCATTCTGAATCCAATTCCAGCGGCTGGAATGCGGGTGCTTGGTCTGGGCGAACTCCATGAAGCGTGGCGACCGCTGCTCCCAAGGCTTGCGCAAAAGATAGAGGTCGCGCATCTCGGAGGCGATCTCTTCCGGCAGCCTTTCGAGGCCGTCGAAATAGGTGGTCTCCGGAATGTACATGCCCTCGCTGCCCCACTGCTGGCGGGCCGCTACGGAGCAGGCGTTATACATGCCGGAGTACATATCGAACATGGGGTCCATCAGCTCGAAGCGGTTGGATGCGGGAATGGCTTCGTAATAGCAGCTCAGGTTGGCGAACCAGTGCTGGGCGCCCCAGGTGCGCAGGTCGCCGCCGGTATTCCAGATCATGCCGTTGAACTTCGGCGGCAGTTTGCCGCGCGAACTGGAGGCCATCACGTAAAGGAAATAGTGGTAGTTCTGTTCGACGAAATCGGCCACGCCGTCCTGGCTGTGCAAGTGAACGAAGGCGCGCGGCCAGAAGGCATGCCACCACTCCTGGGACTCTTGCGCCAATGCGGCCGGACCTCTGGCCTCGGCGGCATCGAGTTGGCGGAATGCGGCGGCCAGGACGTCCTCCTGGGGGTCGAAGCTGGCTGCGGAGGCAATCCGAATGCTGAACGGACCCGTGCTGGGCGCCGCCGTGATGGCGACGGCGGTTTCGTTCAGAAATCGCGGCTTGGCCTGACGGCCGGCCAGCGCGATGGCCACCGCCGACTTACAGCAGAAATCGCCCTCGCGGAATTCCTGGGTCAGCGCGATACGGCCGCCGCGAATCGTGAGCTGCGAGGCGGCGGTGTGATTCCGGTTCTGAACGGTAACCACGTGGTCGCGCACGAATGTTTCGAGTTGCTGCCCGAAGTATTTGGTTTCGTAGCGCAGCATTCGAAGCGTCACGGATACGGGCGCCGGCGAGGGGCGGCGGTCATCCACCGCAACCATCATCACGTCTTCGGCCGGCCAGGCCAGGACGCGAGCCGCCAGGTTCCTGGCATCAATCGTCAGAGCGCCATCGTAAACCGAGAGATGCTGAGCAAATCCGGCTTCCGGAAAGGGGTCGTCGCCCGAGCCTGCAAAATCGATGTCCACGTAACCGCAGCCGCCGCAGTAGTCGTTGTGGCGCTCGAAAAAGCTGTTGGTGGCGCTGTTATTGGCGTAGACGTCCACGCGGTTGATCTGGAAGCGCAGTTGGGTGGGAGTAGTCCATACCAGGCTGCCCATGCGCCCGTTGCCGATGGGAATGCCTTCCTCGCTGCGCGGCACGGGCTTGTCGTAGATCAGATCGGCCCGTGAGATGAGCTGGCGAAAGTTCACGTCGGAGAGGGACGAAGGAGAGGCGGGATTCTCCTCTTCCGCCGGGGAAGCCGGTTTTGCGACCGCGGTACTGGCGGCGAGCCCGGTGGCAAGAAAAGCGCGCCGCGAATGGCGGGTGTCAGTCGAGTTCATGGTGTTGGCCTGAGTATAACGATAACGCGTTTCGTGGTGCGGGCCTTCTGGCCTGCCACGCCTGCGCCGCAAACGGCGATTGAAAGGCGGCTGGGAAAGTTAAAGCATAGTTAAAGCATGCCCCACCGAAACGCGTCATCATGAAAGGGAATGGTCCACGGCGGCATTTCGGTAATGGAGGAAACGATGAAACGGGTTCTGGTTTCTTTGGTTTTGAGCGCGGCGCTGGCGCTGCCGGCCGAACTTCCGGTCAAGCAGGTGGTGCTGTACAAGCATGGCGTGGGATTCTTCGAGCGCTCCGGGCGGCTCGGCGCGGGCGACTCGGCGCGCCTGGATTTCAACGCGTCGGAGATGAACGACGTCCTGAAATCGCTCACCGTCGACGAGAAAGGCGGCGGGAAGATTTCGGGCCTGCGCTACGATTCGATGGACCCGTTGAGCCACAAGCTGGCCGAGTTCCCATTCCAGATCGTCGCGGGCCAACCGCTGAGCGGCATGCTGGACCAGCTCAAAGGCGCGCGGCTGGAGCTGAAATTCGGCAATGAAACCGTGACCGGCGCCATCGTCAACGGCCGCCTGGTCGCGGGAAGCGACAAGCAGCCGGAGCGCGAGCAACTGACCCTGATGCTCGACAGCGGCGAATTGCGCACCGTGGACCTGAGCGCGGCCACCGGCATCCACTTCAACGACCCGCAGTTGCAGCAGCAGTTCAAGGACTACCTCACGGCCCTGGCCGCGGCGCGCTCCAAGGACAAGCGCAGCGTGTATATCGATTCCACCGACGCCCGCGAGCGCGAGCTGACGGCCAGCTACATGATCCCGTCGCCCGTGTGGAAGTCGAGCTACCGGCTGATCTTCGGAGCCAGCGGGCAGCCGGTGCTGGAGGGGTGGGCCATCGTGGACAACACCACCGGCGAGGATTGGACCAAGGTGCAGCTTTCGCTGGTGTCGGGAAGGCCGATCTCCTTTGTGAGCCAGCTCTATGCGCCCAAGTATGTGACCCGGCCCGAGGCGGAACTGGCGGACGATAGCGCGGCAAGGCCGGTAGTGCATGAGGGTGGGTATCTACGCGATATGGAGGCGGCGGCCGGGGTAGCGGGCGGAGCGGTGGGCGGGGTGCGGGGTGAAGCTCTCAACGGCAGGTTGGACGCACCGAGATTTATGGCGAAGGCGCCCGCGCCACCTCCTGCCATGCAGGAAAGAGCAGCGGCAATTGGGAATGCCACAACGGTGGCCCCCAGTTCTATCGTTGCGAGCGCTTCCGCCGGCGAACTGGGCGAGTTGTTCGAGTACCGCATCGCGCAGCCGGTCACCATCCGCCAGAACGAATCGGCCATGCTGCCGTTCCTGCAACAGCCGATCGAGGCGCGCAAGCTGCTGATCTACTCGGACCACAGCTCGCAGCACCCCACCAACGCTGCCGAGCTGACCAATAGCAGCGGCAAGACGCTGGATGGCGGACCCATCACGGTCTATGACGGCGGCGCTTATGGCGGCGAAGCGCTCATGGAGACGCTCAAGGCCAAAGACAAACGGCTGATCAGCTACGCCGTGGACCTGGGTACCCGCATCACCGAGGCCTTCGGCAGCAAGCAGGCGGTGGTCCGCGAGATCCACTCGAACCGCGGCATGCTGACCGTGAAGTCCGCGGCGGAGGAGACGCGCACCTATACCGCCCGCAACGTGGACCAGAAGGCCAAGACCTTGATCATCGAGCACCCGCTGCGCCAGGGCTACACCCTGCTCAACCAGAAGCCCAGTGAGAAGACTCCCACCGCGTACCGGTTCGAAATTGCACTGGCGGCGGGCGCGACGCAGGAGTTCCCGGTTGCCGAGGAACGCGTGTACGACCAGGTGTACGCGGTGACCAACCTGACCCCGGACGTGCTCCTGAGCTACCTGAGCAACCGCGCCTTGAGCGACGCCGGCCGCAGGCAATTGCAGCGTATCGCCGATCAGAAGCGGCAGGTCGCGGAGAACGACCGCGCCCTCCAGGACGTGGACCGCCAGACGCGCGATCTGAACACGGACGAAGACCGCATCCGCCGCAACATCCAGAGTCTCAACGCGGTCAGCGGGCAACAGCAGCAGGTGCAGACCTACGCGCGGCAACTGGACTCGGATGAGCAGCAGCTCGCGCAACTGCGCGACAGCCAGGCGGAATTGCAGAAGAAAAAGGCGGCGTTGCAGGGCGAGTTGGACAAGCTGATCGACGGGCTGGCGTTTTAGCCTTTATCCCGAGATCCCCAAAAGCCTCGTTTGGTGCGGACTCTCAGTCTGCCGCGCCTTGTAAGGGCTTTTTGTGGGCAACCCATTCCTGGCCGCCCCTATGCCTTGCAGTTGTGCAAGACTGAGGTTTTCACCCATGGCACGCCGTCCCGACACGCAAGCAACCCTTCTTGAAGACTCTGCGCCGGTGCGCGAGGGGAACCCGCTCTTCTGTCACCAGGAGTTCCTGGAAAAGATGGAGGAGAACCGCGCCAACACCGTGGGCCGCAGGGCTGCGCTTCTTCTCCAGCGGCTGCTGGTGGACCTCCGCCGCCAATACTACAAACCCACCGTGGGCGAAAACCGCGGATGGCGCCGATCCCCGTTGGGCGGCAGCCACGGCAGCCATTTCTACGCCTGGTGGGCCCCCCGCGGCGCTACGCCGCTCAAAAGCAATCCGGAATTCGAGTCCGCGCCGGAAGGCGCTATCTTCCTCCGCGACATTCGCCATCACGACGACCACCGGCCGCTGAATCCGCAGTCCGTGGCGGAGCACTACCTGCCCATCGGGGTCAAGGAACTGCGCCGGGAAGACTACGTTCCGGCACCCTGGACGCAGGCCCAGGCACGCTTCGCGGATGCCCGGCAGAAGATCCGGCTCATCAAAGGATTCCCGGGGTCGGGAAAGACCACGGCCCTTTGGCACGCCGCAGACATGGCCGGGCGGAAGTCCATTCTCTATGTCACCTACTCGCCGGAACTGGCCGCCCTGGCGCGCGATCACTTCGACAAGTTTGCGCCCGGCCACAACCACTTTCATGTGGTCACCTACGCACAGTTCCTGCGCGATTTGGTGGGAAGCGACGCGCCGTTCGAGCCAGTGCGTCAAGTACGCCATGCCTTCGTCAAGGAAGTCTCAGGCTTCTCCCCAACCATCCTCGGTCCCTGGGCGAGTGAAAAGGACGCTCTGTACGACGAAATGCACGCCCACTTGTTCGGCGGGCTGCTGCCGTTTGCGGTCGGACGTTTCCCGGGATTCCCCGACCGGCGGATTACGGCGCGGCAGTATCGGGATTTGAGGGAACGTTCGATCGGGCGCGTAGCGGCAGAAGCCGCCGTGGAAGTCTGCGAAACGCTGCGCCGTCGCGATTCCCGGGGCGTGGAAGGACGATTCTTCCGCGAGCTTGACCTGGCGTGGAAAGCCGTCCAGCAGATTCGCTCCCAAGGGCCCGGCCGATTTGCCGAGTTCGATTGCATAGCCCTCGACGAGGCCCAGGATCTGACCCCGATCGAAGCCCTGGCGATCGTCGAACTGGCAGCGGCGCCCTCCGCACCGGGCAACCTGATCCTGCTGGTGGCGGGAGACGAAGCCCAGACCGTGCGCCCCACCGACTTCGAATGGGGCTGGTTCCAGGACCTGATTCACTACCGGCTGGCGTCGCCCATAGAATTCAAGCTGCAGACCAATCTGCGAAGCCCCAAGCGGATCGCAACCCTGGTGAACCGCGTTTGGGATCTCTATGGCGCCATTGCCAAGAGCGAGCGCCCGGGCGGCACTGGGGTGGCGGAAATCGATGACAACGCCGGCGACCAGGTGATTCTCTGCGCCTCCAAATCGGGACCCGAACTGGACGAATTGCTGGAAGTGTTCTCCGAACGCGAAGGACTGGCGTTGATCGCCATGGGCGAGGAGATTCCCGCCTATGTGCCCGAACGCCTGCGCGACCGCGTGCTCACCACCTTCGAGGCCAAGGGGCTGGACTTCCAGTCGGTTTGCATCCTGGATGCCGGTAGATGGCTGGACCGCATTCTGCAGTCGCGGGACCGGGGCCGCGGCCTGGAACTGGAAGACCTGACGAAGCGCCTGGCCATCGACCAGCTTCGCGTGGCATTGAGCCGGCCGGCGGAGCGGCTGTACTGGCTGGACGTCAATCCTAACGACCGCATCCTGGGACATTCGGAGAATATGCTGTCGGTGGGGGGAGAGCGCGCCTACCCGGTAGTGCCGGCGGTGCTCCTCAAGACCCTGGAAGAGGAGGCGCTGGATGCCGAGGAACGGGTGAGGTTGTGTGAAAGCGATGCCCACCAGTTCCTGGCCGTAAAGCCGGCATTGGCATGGTCGCGGGCGCGGCAAGCCGTGGCGCTGCTGGGGGAACCGGGCGGTAAGTTCTCGGTGGCCGACCCGGCGGCGCGCCACTCTGCCCACCTCACGCTGTGCCAGGTGGCGTTCACTCTGGCATTCCGCAAAGTGAACCTCCCCTCGGAAATGGGGCGGGTGGATCTGTTTGAGGAGGCTTCCAGGAGTGCCGACCGGGCGGAACGGCCGCGGCTGGCGGCGATCCTCCGCGCCATCGGTGAGTACGAACGGGACTACAGCAGTGAGAAGCTCTCATCGGTGACCCGCCTCGCCGTCGCCCTGGGCCGGTACTCGAAGGACGTCGAGCCCTGGCTGCTCCTGGAACTGCAGGCGCGCGGAGCCGCCTGGCTGCAGGCGCTGGAAGACCAGGTGGATGGAATCCCCGATATGGTTCTCGAACTGGCGCCACCACTCTACGAGCTCTTTGTCCCTCTGGAGGCCAAGGCACGCACGGCACGGTTGCGCGAAAAGGCGATTCGGGCACTGATGCGCATGAAGGCCCACGGGGCGGCACTCCGAATCCTGCAGCAAACGCCGGACGCCGAACCAAAGCTGATCGCGGAGTGCCGGGAAGGGTTGGGCGAACTGGAACTGGCCGCCGCCGAGTACCTGAAGGCCGGCAGCCCGCAGGACGCGCTACGGTGCTACCGCCTGATCCCGGATTTCGACAAGAGCCTGGAGTTGCTGGATGCCGTAGGCAAGCACCCGGCCCGCGAATCGCTGCTGTGGCTGCGCCAGATGCGCGATTTGGCCTCCGAGCGCCCGGCCGGCTTCCAGAAGACCATCCTTCCCGCGGAGAAGAAGCTACTGGAGGAAGTATTGCAGACCGCCCTGGGCGTTTCGCGCAAGAAGCCGGCCGCCAGGCGGACACCGGCCGTCAAGAAGGCGGCCCAACCGCGCAAAAAGAAGGAGCAGGAGTACTTTTAGGTCTAGGGCCAAAATACGGGTGACAGGTTGCACTGTCCCAAGGCGCCGTCTTTTGCGCGGGGGCCCTCTGGGCCGGACAGTGCTGCCTGTCACCATATTTTCGTTCCGGTAAGGTTTTCGCAAAAGCAGCCGATCTGATACTTGCAATGAAAGTCAGATCCAGGCGGGCGGCACGGCTCCATCTCTACGCGATGTTCGCGCACCGGCCTTCCGGTGCCCGAATCCCTCCTCTTTCCGCTATTCCAACCTCGTTGATTCCGGCCACACTCTTCAGACCCAGATCGGCGTCGCGTCGCCCGCTTCGCTAGCCGGCTCAAGTTTTGGAAGCGAACATCCGATAGGAGAGTCATGAAGAAGTTCGTCGCGAAAACAACGGCCTTGTTGGCGTTGCTCTTGGTCTACTGCTGCTCCGCGGGGGCCCAAACCGGGCCGACGGCGAATGTCACCTCTGTGTACTTTACGTACACGGCGAACAGTTCGACCCCGCCGGTCACGAAGAACCCCAACCCCTTTACGGTCACCCTGCCGGCCTCGATGAGCACCCAGACCATGCAGGCGGTGGCGGCATCCAATCCGCCGGGCTGGCTTTCGGTCACCCCGGCTTCAGGCCGCTCGCCGTTGCTGTTGACTGTGACTGTGAACCCCACCACTCTCGATCCCGGCAACCACTCCGGGACCATTACGATCGATACGACGGTGCCCAGCGGCAATCCCGCCGTGGTGTTGGTGACCATTGCGATCGGGAGCGCGTCACCGACGCTCAAGGTAGTGACGTCCCCCCCGTCGGTCGGCGCCCTGGCGCTGGCGTACACCTATGTCACAGGTGACCCAGACCCCGCCCCGCTCGAAGTGGATGTGGCGTCCAGCAGCGATGTGATCCCGTTCACCGTTACGGCCGCCAATGCCGCTTCCAAGGGAAGTAGCGGAGCCACCAAGACGCCGGTGTGGCTCCGCGTCAACCAAAGCGGCTTGCCTCCCAATCTCACGACGAGTGGTGTGGCGCTTTCCGGTTCGGTGACGCAAATCTTTGTCTCGATAGACCATACCGTGCTGTCCACGCTCGACCCCATTTCGAGCCCTTTCAGCGGGTTGATTACGATCACGCCGAACAGCACGTCAACAAAAGGTTCGCCCATTGCACCGGTCACCGTGGCCGTCACCCTTCAGGTTTCACCCGGTCCGCCATCGCCCCTGACCATTTTCCCGACGAGCATACCCGCAGCGCCTCCTATCAACCCCGTGATCACGATCTACGGAAATAACTTTTTCAAGACCAGCGCCGTGACGATCCAGAAACCGGGCAACCTGCCCATCGCGATAACCGACAAGAACTTCGTGTGCATAGACCGCACGGTCATTCAGGTTACGATCCAATCCTCCTTCCTGACCGATAAAGGCGTGACGTGGACTCTGACGGTCCAAAATGCCAATCAGCCTGCGGTAACCGCGACCTTTGATGTAACCGATCCAGCCCTTCCCATCATCACGTCGGTGGTCAATTCGGCAAGCTATCTAGCCACCGCGATACAGGCAACCGGTGCGAACCCGGTGCCCGTAGCAGGCATATCGGTATCGCCGCGCGAGATCATTTCGATCTACGGCCGGAATCTCGGGCCGGATACCGCCACGCCCGTCCCACCCGCGAGCTCCTTCTATCCATGGACCTTTGGCTCGGTCACTGTGGTGTTTCTCTCCACCACGGGTGGGGTCGTTACGCCGTGGCCCGCGCCGCTCATCATGATCTCCAGCACGCAGATCAACTGCGTCGTGCCAAGTGAGGTGGATGGCAGCGCCGATTCGGTCACTGCCCAGGTCACGTACAACGGGCCCAGCACACCCGCTTTTTCAGTTACAGTCGTGCCGCATGACCCGGGAATATTCACGTTTGACAAAGTCGGTCAGGGGCAGGCAGCCATTCTCAACTTCGACAGCTCCACCGGCTCCTTTACGGTCAACTCGTCCAAAACCGGCGCCGCGAAGAACTCCGCCATCTCCATATACGTGACGGGCGTGGGCGATCTGGACCCAACCGCCGCTTTGGCCGACGGTGCCGTAGCACCTGCGAACCCAATCAGTTTGGCCGCCAGCCCGACTATGATTCACGTGGACATCGATGGGCAACCCTCGGTGGTCACGTATGCGGGCACGTCACCCGGAGCCGTAGCCGGTCTGGTGCAGATCAATGCGATTGTGCCGCTATCCGCCAAATCCGGTTCTGTTCCGATTACCGTGTCGATCGGCACCGCTGCGTCATCACGCCGCAGCCAGCCCGGCGTCACCGTGGC
>JAIQFL010000052.1 GCA_020073365.1 Terriglobia bacterium
CCCGCAACGGCTGCTCCTCTCGAAGCCTCCATTCCGAGGTCAACGTTCCTGGCCTGCTACTTCGCTTCCAGCTCGCCGCTTCCTCCGCCCGTTCGGCCTTTCTGCTCCGCTACCCAAACCGGTTAGCCCCGGTCTGAGCCGCTTCAATGCTTCTGGCCCGTTGCAGTTTCCGCGACTCGCTCGACTGGCCGCGCCGCCAGCCTCCACTCCCCTTGGGGACTGTTACCTCCCGCCGGATCAAAGTGTTCAACTGGATTTGCTGCCTGTCGGCCCGCCTTCCGAATCCGCCCGATTTCCCTTCGCTCCCCACAGCCGCTTTCTATCGCTAGTGTTTCGGCTGCGGATCAACGTTCCAGGTCCGCTACGTTTCCGGAGGCTTGCTGTTCCTCAAACCTCTTGGAACCTCCCCCACTATGCCCGGAAACCCGCTTTCCGTCAATGCTTTTTGTGAGAAAGATATCCGATTTCCTCAAGTTGTTTCTGCCTTGTTTCGAGCCAGTTACAGAGGCAAGACGTGAATTGCTTGTGAATAAAACAAGGGCCGTCAACCCTGTTCTATTTCACCAGCTTCAGAATCATGCCATTGTCCGTGGCCAGCCACATGTTGTTCTCATCGATCACCGCCAGGGTGGCACTGTTGGCCGTCGCACGGTAGTCAACGGGGATCTCGGTCCACGCACTGTAGTCGCGGCTGCGCAGCACTTGTACCTTTCCGGGCACGACGTTGCGAACCTGGCCGGCCACCACAATACCGGCTAGATAAGCGGTGCCATCCGGGGTGAGCCAGATATCGCTGATGGCGAACCGCCTGTCCCGATACACCGTCTGGCTGGCGCCCGTCACCCAATCGATCTTATAAGCCTCGCTGGGGTAGCGGAACCCGTTGGAATACTCGATCAGCCCCAAGCCCTTGCCCGCCGGGCCAAAGCGTATGCGGGAGACATCGCCGAATAGCGAGGAGGAGTGGGGTTGCCAGGTTTTGCCGCCGTCACGGGTCACCAATGAATACGATAGGTGCGGCGTTTCGCGGCGGTTCATGGCCTCTTCCGGGTCCATCCAGTCTGGTAACCGCTGTGGAAAGCGCCGCGGCGGCGAATTCCAACCGCTGATGAGGCCGAACTTGGATGTCGCAAACGCGATCCAGTTGTAGGCGCTGTAGTCCGCCATGCCGGGGAGGTCGGCCGCTGCGGCGATGGGTTTCCAATGCGCACCGCCATCGTGGGTCTCCTCCACACGCTTCTTGGCGCCTGCGGCTAGTCCGTTCTTTTCATCGCTGAAGTAGACGCGCAGCATATCGGAGCGCAATCCCGGTATTTTGCGCCAGTTCTTCCCGGCTTCGGTAGTCTGCCAAAGTCCTTTTGTGGTAACCATCCAGCCCAGGTTTTCATTCAGGAAGAAAAGGGAAACGGGAGCTTCCTTCAGATCGATGAGCTGCCAGTTGTCGCCGCCGTCGGAAGTTACCACGGAAACGGGCCGATGATGGTTGCCTTCCTGAATAAATCCAACCGCCACCCCGCGGGTCGCGGAAGCGAATTGGAGGTCGCGGATGATCAGCGTAGATTTGTTCTTGTCGTAGAAGTATTGCATCTGCCAGCGCTGGGCCACCGCCGGCGTCACCGACGCCGTGAGAGCCAACAGCGCGAAGATCGGTCGAACCAACATGGAAGTCACTCTGCTTCTATTGTTTCATTGGAATGGGCCCGGAGGAAAGCACCAGTTCCACATGATTCAGCGATTCCAACGCGCTCGGGGGCATGCGCGCCAGCACCAGAACGCACCCCACCTGCTCTCCCACCGTGGTCAGCACTTCCATCTCGCTGCCGGTATGCTGATGAGTAGGTCGGTGCTGGACGTTGATGACCCCTACCACCCGGTTGCGCGCAATCACCGGCGCTGAAAGAAAGGCTTCAAAGGAGTCCTCCTCCAGCTCGCCGAATTTCTTGAACCGCGGATCCTTGTACGCCTCGCGGGATATCGCCAGCAGCCGCCGTTCGCGGGCCACCCATCCGGTCAGGCCCTCATTCGATCGCATCCTCAGTTTCCCGATCGTCGAGGGGTGGGGCGTGTTGGAAGCGCACAGCACCAGTTCTTCGCCATCCAGAAGGTACACCAGGCACGCATCGCACTCGGTGTATTCCACCACCAGGGAAACAACCCCTTGCAGCACCTCTTGCAGGCTCATTTCCCGAACCATGAATCGGCTGATCTTCTGGAAGAGACGCAACTGCTGCTCGGTCCTTTGCAGGCGCAATTCGAGGTCTTTGGCTTTTGGCACGACTTTATTATAGCTATCACTATTATAGCTATCACTCACGGTGGGACAGGCATCCAGGCGGGACTGGCGGCTTTGTGGGAAACCTGCGGCGGATTGCTAATCCCCCTGCCGCCTTTTGACGCGCCCCTGCGGGCAAGGCCGCGTTCCCAAATCATCACTTTTTTCACAGGACCCGGAAGGACAGGCGGGCCTTTAGGCCGCCCCGCCTATCCAGTTACTGCGCGCCCTTCACCAACTCGCGGGCCTTCGCCATGTCGGCATCCGCACCCTGAGTGTCCCCCAGCGCCCGTTTAGCGGCGCTGCGGTTGGCATATGCGTTGGAGTATGCCGGATTGAGCCGGATGGCCTGGTCGAAATCCCCTATCGCCTGCGTGAATTGCTTGAGCCGCAGATGTGCATAGCCGCGACCATTGTAGGCCAGTGGCAGCGACGGATCGAGTTTCAGAGCCTCCGTGAACTGCACGATCGCCTCCGCATGGTGCTCGTCCTGCGACAGCTTCCGGGCGCGCACGTAATACTCCGCAGCGCTCATGCTGGAAGGCTTCGGCAGTTCGGGTGCAGCGGGCTTGTGGGCCTCGGCCGCCGGAGGAGGGGGTGTTGCGACGGCAGGCGGTGTCACCGGTTTGGTTTCAGGCTGCGGCGGCACCTCGGGAACCGCGGGTTTGGTCTCCGCGGGTTTCGACTCTGACGGTTTCGCCTCCGCCGGCGGCTCCTTTGTTCCGGTCCCCGCCGGTCGGGCCTCGGCCGGTTTCGATTCCGCGGGTTTGACCTCCGCCGGCGGCTCCGTCGCTGGAGGCATGACAGGCTTGGGCGGCGCTTCGGCGGCGCCCGGCAAAGCGATCACACCGGTGTCCGGCAGTCTTTCTTTGCTGAGAGATCTCTGTATCGCTTCGTCAACCTTGGCCTGCGCCTCCGCCACCAATCGCTGGGTCTCCGGGTTGGACGAATCCAGGCTCTGGGCCTGCTTCAAATCCGACAATGCTTCGTCGTAACGCCCCAATAGGAAATAGGCGTTGCCTCGGGCCGCCCAGGCAAGCGCTGAATTCGGGTTAATCGTGAGTGCCAGAGAGCGATCCGCAAGCCCTTTCTCATGCTCCCCCAGCAGGTGGTAGGAACTGCCGCGCGCCACATAGGCCTCGACGTTGTACGGATCGAGCTGCACCGCCTGGTCGCGGTCCTGGAGCGACTCCTGGAACTTCTTGAGCCGCGCATAAACGGCGCCTCGCGCCAGGAAGACGCGCGCATCCTTGGGGTCGCGCCGGATGGCTTCACCATAGTCCACCAGGGCGCCGTAGTCGTCTCCGACCCGCTCGCGCACGGCCCCGCGTGCGCGCAAAGCCCGCAGATCTTCGGGATTGAGTTTCAGCGCCGCGTTCAGGTCCTCCAGCGCGCGCTGGTATTCGCCAATGCCGGCATAGGCGAGACCGCGCTCCGCCCACGCAACTTCATAATCCGGCTTGCGGCTCAGACCGACGTCCAGATCTTCGATGGCGTCGCGGAATTGTCCCAGCGCCGAGCGCGCTGCGCCGCGTCCCTCATAGGGCTCCGCGTTGTCGTTCCGCAGCTTGATGGCTTGCGTAAAATCTGAAATGGCGTTGGCGTACTGCGTCATCGCCAGATAAGCGTTCCCACGCCCCGTATAGATCTCGCTGCGCTCCAGCTTGAGCCCGATGGCCGTGTCGTAATCCTGGATGGCGCGCAGGAACTGCTTCATGGCGAGGAAGCAGTCTCCGCGCGCGGCATACGATTGACCCGCGCCCGGCTGGACTTTGACGGCCTCTTCCAGGTCTGCCGCGGCCTTCTCCAACTCGCCCGCCGCCCGATAGTCTGTTCCGCGCGCCCGCCACGCCGCTCCGTTGGAAGCGTCGGCCTCAATCGCTTCGGTATAGGCGGCCATGGCATCGTCGCGCTTGCCCGCCTGGTCCGCGCGAACCCCGCGTTGATAGGCCGCCTGGGACTTCTTCGGGTCGGGTTTGGCATCCGCGCCGTTAACCGGAAGGATCAAGCCGCATATGCCGAACTTTACTACAATGCGCACAAGACAACACCGTGGATTCTGCATGGCCTTCCATAACCAGTGTAACGCCGCCTTGGTTGTGGACATCCAGGCATCCGTGGACGCCCCTGCGACCCCGGAGCCTCGGCATCGCGTCCCGCCCGCGAACTGAAGCGCTGAATGGAACTGGTTGGATATCTCATTTTTTGGCGTGAACGCAGTCAAGATGGCATCACACAGGGAACCATCTGCCGGCTATGCCGGCGATAGATGCGGAAATCGGAATCCGTGGTGAGAATCACCGGGTCGGGAAGCGTTTCGGTCATCCGCACAAGGCAGGCGTCCGCGAGGCTGATGGGCACGTCCGCATATTTCTGTAAAAGCCTAAGCACCGGATCCACGTCGTTGTCCAGGTTGAACGCCACAATCACGGCCCGGCGGCGCAGCAGCTCACTGAGTGGGGGGATCCCGTGCGCGCCAAGAAGGTGGACAGCCTCGGACAGGACGGCCTCGCAGGTGCGCCAAGGTGGAGCGTGGCCCGGCGCTTGCGTCAGCGCCCACTGGTGGTGGGAGTCGCGGCGGCTCAGCAAAGCCACCAGGAAGCCCGCGTCAACGAGCGCGTTTCTGGCCATAACCCGTAGCTTTCAAGTACCGCTTCTTGCGTGCGCTCAGGTCGGAGGGCAAGCCGTCCACCGAGCCGATGAGATCGGCAATGGCATCCAGCGGCGCGGATTGATGCCGTGAGGGCGGAGCAGCGCGTTGCAAGCGCTCGCGCACGATATCGGACTTCGAACATCCACGCCCGCGCGATTCCACCTCGATCTCGGCCACCAGCGGCTCGGGCAGCCGTACGGTTAGAGTCTTCACATGAACAGTGTATTACGGCACCGCCAGGCATGCAAGACAGCGACACTAGAGGAACAGTTCAGCCGAGACGCCAAAGTATTCGGCCAACTTCTTGACCTGGGCCTTGCTGATCCCGCGCTTGCCGTTCACAAGGTCGGACACCTGAGCGCGCGAACCGAGCACAGGAACGAGATCCGTCTGCTTCAGACCGCTTTGTTCCATCAGGAACTGCACCATCTTGTGCGGAGGGGCATCCGGGAGCGGGTAATGTTCGTCGTCGTAGTCCTGGATGAGGCGTTGAAGCAATTCGGCCAGCGCATTCTCTTCGGCCGACGCGTCATGTTTGAACGTCAGCCGCTCCAGGTGCTCCACCATGCGATCGAATTCTTCGTCGCTTTCGATCACCTTGGGAAGGGTCTCCGCACACAGTTTGCCATAGCGGACGGCGTCCAGCACCGCGCCGTTTGCGCTCCGGGGTGCTTTAGGGGTCAGTGTTTTGCCCATTTCATCCACTCCTTCCGGTCGTATTCCTTGTGGCTCGGTAAAGCCTTCACGAAGATCCGCTTGGTTGGGCAGTCCACCGTGGTGATCAGCCTGTAATCGTTGTGGCAGATGTCGAACACCAACACATCGCCAATCTGGTCGGCGGATGCGAAACGCTTCCGGACATCCTCCGGGCGGGTCCAATCGGCCCTGCGCGCGGTCTTGTACCATTCCGTCAGTTCTTCGGTGGCTCCAGGGCGCTTCTTCGCCAGCTTCATCAGGCCGCGCTTGCTGATCACGTTCACCAAATCAATGTTAGCATCTTGCTTACACCAATACATCCAGAGGCCCATCAATGGGCGGCCCGCATTCTCTTCAGCCGGATCAAGAACGAGCGGTCCCGCGCGAACTCCGTTCTCCAAGCCCTCTCGGACGCTTGGCCGGAGCGCGATCCACGGATTCTGCCGAACTCTAAGCGCCATCCACCCCCGCCGGTTTTTGGTGTACACTCTTATGGAAGTTGGAATTCCGCTGGTGTACGGGAAGCTGGTGAAAATCCAGCACGGCCCCGCCACTGTAAGCGCGGAGAGCCGATCGATAACGCCACTATTCCGGCAACCGGAATGGGAAGGCCGATCGGTTCGAAGAGGCGCAAGTCAGGAGACCGGCCAGCGCGATTCAGCCGTCCTGCCTCGAGGAGGCGGGCGGAGTTTGACTCGTTCGGCTCTCGAGGGAGGAGCCTGGAATGCGTTTCTACGTTAAGGGCCTGCTGGCCTGCTGCCTGCTTTTTTCCGCCTGCCTTTCGGCCGCCGAGGTCAAAGGTAAGGTTGTCGATCCATCGGGAGCGCCTATTTCCGGCGCCCAGGTTTCGATCGTGACCCGCGTCGGAGTGGAGGTGCAAACTGTCTCCGCGCCAAGTGGCGCTTTTCAACTGCCCGCACCCGAGCGCCCGGGCGCGAGACTGGTGATCACCGCGCCGGGCTTCAGTACCCGGACGGTGCCGCTCGAATCCGCGGCTTCCGTGCAACTCGAAATCGCGCCGCTGGTGGATTCGGTGCGCGTGGTCGGTTCCGCGATTGACGTCCTTGCCAGCCAACAGGGCGGCAGCGTCAGCATCGTTCCGCGGGAGGAAATCGGCGAGCGCAACGAGCCCTTCGCGATGGACCTGCTGCGCTACCTGCCAGGCATGACTTTCAACCAGACGGGTGCGGCGGGCGGCGTGACCAACCTGTTTCTGCGCGGCGGCAACTCCAATTTCCCCCTGGTGCGGATCGATGGCGTCCCGGTGGTTGGGTTTGGCGGCGGTCTGGGTTTCGATTTCGCGCACATCCCCAGCCAGGCGCTGGACCACATCGAAGTGGTTCGCGGGCCGCAATCGGCCGTCTACGGACCCTATGCCAACAGCGGCGTGATCGATTTTGTGACGCGTACGCCGGAGGCTTCGCCCGAAATCGAACTGCTGGCGGAGGGCGGATCTTACCACGAGCGGAGATTCGGCATCGCGGCTACCGGGATGCTGGCGGGTTTCGGCATTGCGGCATCGGCATCGCGGATTGACGACGATGGGCTGGTGGCGAACAACGACTACCGCAATGCGGACGTGATGCTCAACGTCACGCGGCGCTTTGGCCGCCAGCGGTTGTCTCTCCATGGCGATTTCGATTCCAACGATGTGGGAGAACCGGGAGCATGGGGCTCCGATCCGAAGCATACCTTCACGGGCATCGACCTGGTGAGCCGCGCCCAGAATAACTTTTCGAACTACGCGGTTCACTATGAGGCCGATGTTTCCGCGCGCGTGCGCCAGGAAGTGACCGGCAGCTTCTTCCTCGACAACAATGGCTTCCGCAGCCGGTTCGGGTTCAGCTTCAATAAGGATATCCGCGGACAAGCCGAGGCGCGCACCATTGTGAGCGTAACGCCGCACTACACCGCGGCGTTCGGCGTGAGCCTGGGCCGCGAAGAAGTGAAGAACACGTTTATCACCGATGCCGGCTTTCAGGATTTCCCGCTACGGCGGGATGACGTCGCGGTGTACCTGGAAAACCGTTTCGCGATCGGCGGGCGGCTGTTCCTGAACGCCGGGGTGCGCGGGGAATTCTTCCGCACCCCCTCCATTCCGCCAGACGGTTTTTCGCGGCCGCTCTTTCCGCAAAACTCGATTTCACGCGCCAATCCGAAGATTGCCGCCGCCTATGTGCTGGCGCCGGGGACCCACGCGCACGCCTCATTCGGCACCGGCATCCGTCCGCCATCGGGGTTCGAACTCGCCTTCACCAATAACCCCGCGCTCAAGCCGGAGCGAACTCGCAGCTTCGATGCCGGCATCGAACAGAGGCTGTTCCACAACCGGCTGCTGGTGGACGGCACCTGGTTCTACAACCGCTACTACAATCTGATCGTCACGCTGGGCGGATCGCTGGCCACGCTGAGCCACTATCAATCGGACAATCTGGCGAATTCCCGCGCGCAGGGTGCGGAGTTTTCCGCGAGCCTGCGCCCCGCGCGGTGGCTGTTCGTGAGGGGGTCCTACACGCTGCTCGAAACGCGCATCCTTTCGCTCGACGGATCCAGCAACCTTGCGCCGCGATTCTTCCAGGTGGGTCAGCCGTTGACCCGCCGGCCCGAGAATGCCGGCGCCCTGGTGGCGAGCTTCACGCGCGGCCGCGTGTCGGCCGATGTGACCGGGTACTTTCGCGGCAAGGCGCTGTTCGAAGAGCCCGCCCTGGGAGCGAGTAACGGCCTCTTCTGGAACCCCGGCTACGCCAATTTCGGCATCAACCTGAATTACACGCTGGCGCGAGGGCTGACGGCGTATGGCAACTTGCGCAATGCTCTGAACCAGCACTATGAAGAAGTATTCGGCTTCCCTTCGCCGCGTCTGAATTTTGTGGCGGGAATCAAATGGAGGCTTTCGAAACAACAGTAGATGAACATATGTGGGGCAGGATGGTATCCTGCGTGCCGGTTGGCAACCGGCACCGGGCGGGTCATCAACCCGCCGCAGGTTGCCAACCTGCCCCACGAGCCACGCAGAGCCCTATGAGTAAAGAACCGTTTGATACGCCGCGCCTCGCGATCAATCGCGTGTACACCCGGCAGGGCGACCAGGGCGAGACCGCCTTGGCCGGCGGGCAGCGCGTTCCTAAGGACGGCCTCCGCATCGAAGGCTACGGCACCGTCGATGAGCTCAACGCATTTCTGGGCGCGGCGCGCGCCACCGCAACCGAGCTGGCTGCCCTCGAACCGCAGATCGCCCTGCTGGCTGCCATCCTGCTGCGGGTGCAGCACGAGCTTTTCAACCTGGGCTCGATTCTGGCCACCCTGCCCGAAGACGTCCACCCGAAACAGGCGCGCGTGACGGACGCTGAGGTGGCCCAGCTCGAAAAAGAAATGGATCGCATGAATGAAGAGTTGCCCCCGTTGCGCTCCTTCGTGCTGCCGGGCGGCAGCCGGCTCAACGCCGAGCTGCACATCTGCCGCACGGTCTGCCGCCGGGCCGAACGCGCTTGCGTCACGCTGAGCCGCGCGGAAAACGTTCCGCCGGAAGCCGTCCGCTATCTCAACCGTCTGAGCGACGCGCTGTTCGTCTGCAGCCGTTGGGCGAGCCATGTTACCGGAACGCCCGAGACTTTGTGGGAACCGAACCGGTCTACCACCGGATGGTCGGATAGATTCTGATAGATAATGTGTTAAAGGAGAAATCGATGCAGAAGAAAACTGCTGACGGCAACATCCGGCCGCTGGCCATCGGGCTCATCATCCTGGCGGGTCTGATCCGCGTGGTCCAGAACGTAAACTTCGCTCCCGTGGGGGCCGTGAGCCTCTTCTGCGGCGCGCGCATGCGGGGCTGGCAGGCCTACTTCCTGCCGCTGGCTTTGATGGCCGTGACGGACCCGTTCCTGGGCGGCTATTCCGCCGCGACGCCACTGATCTATGCGAGCTTCCTGGTCAACGTCTGGATCGGCACCCGTCTTCGCAAGTCGGAGAATCCGCTGTGGATTGGATCGGCCGCGGTGCTGGGGAGCGTACAGTTCTTCCTGCTCACCAACTTCGCCTGGCTGGCGGGCAGCTCAATGTACCCCCACACGCTGGCGGGCGTTTTGAGCTGCTACGCCGCGGGCATTCCGTTCTTCTGGCGTACGCTGGCGTCGGACCTATTCTATTCGGGCGTGCTGTTCGGCCTGCATGCCGTGCTGAGCCGTACCGTGGTCCGCTCCGAGCGGGTGGCGGCGCAGGCAGCGTAGTGCGAAGACCCTGCTCGTCTGAGGAGCCAAAGGAACGCCCGCAGATGGGCGCATGATGGCGAATACGCGCTGGCTGCTCCCCCGGCCCGATCCCAGTGAAATCGACGTTCTCGCTTCCGCTTTGCGGATTGGCCGCCTCGCGGCGGCGGTTCTGGTCCATCGCGGCTTCTCGGATCCGGACGCTGCACGCCGCTTCCTCGCGCCGTCGCTGGACGACCTGCACGATCCCCTCAGCTTGCGGGATATGCCGCAGGCCATCGAGCGTCTCCGGAAGGCCATCGGCTCGGGCGAGAAGATCCTTATTTACGGCGACTATGACGTGGATGGCACCAGCGCTGTCGTGATCCTGACCAAGGCCATCGAACTCGCGGGCGGCGCGGCCAGCTACCACGTCCCGCACCGCCTGAAGGACGGGTACGGGATGCGCCCCGAGGTGGTGGAAAGGGCCGCTGCGGAAGGGGTGAACCTGATCGTCAGCGTCGACACAGGAATCCGCGCATCCGAAGTAGTCGGGCGCGCCAATGAACTCTGCATCGACGTGATCGTCACCGACCATCATTTGCCTGAGGCCGAGTTGCCGCCGGCGTTGGCGGTTCTGAACCCCAACCGTCCCAACTGCCCCTATCCGGAAAAGAACCTGTGCGGCGCCGGGGTGGCCTTCAAGCTGGTGCAGGCACTGCTGGCCACGCTGGAGTGGCCGGCCGACAAGGTGCGCCGCGTTTCCGAGTCGTTTTTGAAACTGGTGGCCATCGCCACCGTGGCCGATGTCGTGCCGCTGACCGGCGAAAACCGCATCATGGTCAAGCACGGACTGGACGGCCTTCGGGACGTGCGCAATCCGGGTCTGCGGGCGATTCTCGATGTGGCCGGTTTTACCAAAGAAAACGTACCCACGGCGCGCCAGGTGGCCTTTCAAATCGCGCCGCGGATGAACGCCGCGGGCCGCATGGACACGGCCAAGGCGGTGGTGGAGTTGTTCCTGACCAGCGACTCGTCGCGCGCGCGCGACCTGGCGCGGCAACTCCACGAGCAGAACGCGGAGCGCCGGTTGGTGGAGGATGAAATCCGCGACACCTGCGAGCGAATCGCGGTGGACGAATCGGCGGCCGCCCTGGTCTACTACGCCGAGAACTGGCATCGCGGCGTGCTGGGGATCGTGGCGAGCCGCCTGGTGGAGCGCCTCCATCGCCCGGTATTCGTGCTCAGCCGCAATCCGGAGGATGGACTGGCGCAAGGCTCGGGCCGCAGCATCCCCGCGTTTCATCTGCTCGAAGCCTTGGAAGCCATGCCCGATCTTTTCCTGCGGTTCGGCGGCCACAAGCACGCCGCGGGCGTGTCACTGGAAGCCGCGCGGGTGGAGGAATTCCGCGAGCGGTTCAATGCGTATGCGGCGGCCCGCCTCTCGGCTGCGGACTTCCTGCCGCAGGTGACCGTCGACGCCGTGGTCGAACTGCGCGACATCAATGAGCGCACCGTACAGGATGTGTTCACGCTGGCGCCGTTCGGACACAGCAACCCGCTCCCGGTCTTCGCCGCCCTGGATGTGGAGATCGCCGGGCCGCCGGCGGTTTGGAGCGAGAAGCATCTGAAGGTGATGGTGCGTCAGAATGGCCGCACGCTCGCGTTGAAGGCCTGGAATTTCGCCGCACGCGCAGACGAACTGGCGACCGGCGCGCGGCTGGATGTGGCATTTGCGTTGGAAGAGGATGCGTACTCCGCGGCCCGGGGCTATCCTGGCTGGTGCGCGGTTCTCCGGGAGGTCCGGCCCGCATTGCAGACAAGAGAGGTAAACGCATGAGGAAAGCGGCCCGCGCGGCGGGACGCGGAAGGTCATCCTGGATATTGGGAACTGGGGCGGCACCGCTTTGCCCGGCAGCATCTTCAGGTGGCGCGTCACATTCAGCATCGTTTAAGACCCTTTCAGCACCGGGCAGGCGTTGTGAGCGGCACATCCCATCTGGTAAACTGCAATTGCCATGAGTCGAACAGTTCAACTGTCAAACCGCAAACTCAGGACCATCGTTACCGTGAAGAACAAATTTCAGGTGGTCATCCCTCAACGGGTCCGGGAGCAGGTCGGCGTCGCGATCGGCGATGTACTCGAGGCCAGGGCCGTAAACGGCAAGATCATCTTCGAGCCGAAGTCAATTGTGGACCGCGGCATCGCCGAAGGGCTCGAAGACATCAGAAATGGGCGCGTCCACGGACCGTACCGTTCGACCAAAGAAGCGATGAAGGCGTTCCAAGACCGAACCGCCGCGCTTTCCAAGCGTCCAAAGCGGACGGCCTCGTAACTGATGGATCTCATTTTTTCCGAGCGGTTTGACCGAAGTCTCCGCCAGGCGCCCGCAGCGGTGCAACGAGCGTTCTGGAAGCAGGTTGGATTCCTCTTATCAAACTCGAACCATCCGTCGCTGCGGGCCAAGAAGTACCAAGGCGCCGACGACGTCTGGCAGGCACGCGTGAACCGCGACTGGCGGTTCTATTTCAGGATCATTGACGATAAGTACTGCCTGGTTGACATTACCGCGCACCCGAAGTGATCCCCGTTCCTGGCCTTCATTCTGCAATCATCCCAATTCCTAGAGTTGGTGACCAAATACCGAACTGACACAAAGCTTAGGTTCGACGCCTTGTTAGATGCCCAACACAGCACGGAAGAGCATCTTGCACGGCTCGCCGACGCTCAGGCTACGGAGCAGAAGGCCTCGCAGTTGGCCGCCGCTCAGCTATGGACCGAACAGGTACTGCGCGCACTGATCGATTCAGTGAAGCACCCCGGGGATCGGCCACGGCGAGTAACCCTACTCCCACACCGCCCGCACACTCTTTTCCACCGGTTCCAGTTCCGCTATCTCCACGCCTAGCGGCGCGGTCTTCAGTTCCGCGAATTTCCGCGCGCTCACCATGACGCGGCTTTCAAATGAACCGGCGGCAGCGTTGTAGGCTTCCACCGCGCGCTCCAGGCTCTTCCCCATCCGGTTCCAATGGTCGCCCATATCGGACAGGCGTTTGAACAGCTCTTTGCCCAGGGTGCTGATCTCGGCGGCGTTTTGAGCGAGCTTCTCCTGACGCCATCCGTAGGCCACCGCGCGCAACAACGCGATCAGGGTGGTGGGAGTCGCCAGAATAATATTCTGCTCCACGCCGGCCTCGATCAGCGACGGATCGCTCTCCAGCGCGGCGCTGAAGAAGCACTCGCCCGGCAGGAAGAGTACGGCGAATTCGGGCGCGTGGTCGAACTGCTCCCAATAGGATTTGCGGCCCAGCGCTGCGATCTGCGCGCGCACCTGGCGGGCGTGGTCCGCGAACCGTGCCTTGCGACTGTGCTCGTCCCCGGCTTCGATGGCGCGGAGGTAGGCATCCAGGGGCGTCTTGGCGTCCACCACAATGGTCTTGCCGGCGGGCAATCGGACCAGCAGGTCGGGGCGGATGCGGACGTCCTCGGAAGTGACCGTGGTCTGCGTGACGAAATCGCAATGGTCCAGCATACCGGCCATTTCCACCACCCGGCGCAACTGGATTTCGCCCCAGTGGCCGCGCACGCCCGGGGTGCGGAGCGCCGTGACCAGCTTGCCGGTTTCGGCGCGAAGCTGCGCCTGTGTTTCGAGGAGGCTGCGGACCTGCTCATGGAGCGCGGCATAAGCGCCCGACCGGGCCTTCTCCAACTCCTGGATCTTGGAGTCGACCTTGTCGAGCGACGCGCGCACCGGGGTCACCATGGCGACGATCGCCTGCTGGCGCATCTCCAGGTCGCCGCGCGCGGCCTCCTGGGTTTCGGCCAGCGACGCCTTGGCAAGGTCGAGGAAGGCCTGGTTGTTGCGAGCCAGGGCGTCGGAGGAAAGAGCCTTAAACGCGTTCTCGGCTTCCCGCTGGCGCCAGCGCAGCACCAGCCACGCAAGGGCGAAGCCGGCAATAAAACAGAGCACCGGCAGAATGTCTTGCATTGCTTCTATTATTGCTCGATTGAGGCGGGCGTGCGGGCTTGTTACGGGCCTGGGGGCCGGGGCCGCCTGTTCGCCGGACTCTGAAGTGTACTCTGAAGCCGCCAGCGCGAATGGCGCTTCCGAGTAGCGGGCAGAGTGCGGGCAAGGTTCCTACAGCAGCACCGGGTCAATGCGGTTATCCGCTTCGACCGGCGCCGAGGCGGCGGTCGTCACGGGGACCTCGGGCCTTTGCAGGAACACCATGAGCTGTTCCTGGGAACCGTCGAAGAACCCCTCCAGCAGTTCGCGGATGGCTGCCCGCCGCATGGAATCGCGTGACGCCTGGGGAGAATACACGAAGGCCCGCCCCACTTTTCGGCGCGTGATCTTTCCCTTGCGCACCAGGCGGTCGAGCACCGTCATGATGGTGGTGTAGGCCAGCGGACGGGCCTGCGCCACGATCTGCTGCACATCCTTTACGTTTCCCTCGTGAAGCGACCACAGCGCCGAGAGGCACAACAGTTCGAGCGGTGGAAGGACGTCGCGCGCGGATTTCGGCATCAGTTTTCCTGTTTGGTAGGCCCGGGGTCGAGAGCCTGCTTCAGCTTATCGCCAAACGGCGAATCTGATTTGGGCCCAAATAAGGGGTGCTGCACGGCCACTTCAGGCCTGGCAACGGGCGGGGCGGTCGGGCCGCTCCCGGCAACGGGCTCGGTTCCGTTGGGTTGGGTCTCCGCGCCATTGGGCTTCGCCGCCGCACCATTGGGCTTTGCCGCCGCACGCACGCGCGGCGATTGGGATGCTCCATTGAGGTAACGGTCCTTCTTCAAGGCCGCGCGCGCCAAGGCCGGGTTGTACGTAGTGAAGCAGCCTTCCACCTGACGATCGTTCTCGATCAGGGCCCGCATACACTCCATTTTGGAATCCAGATCGTCCAGGAAATGCAGCAGCAGCGCTTCGGGAAACTGCGGCATCTTGGGTGAGCCGAACTCCAGTTGTCCGTGATGGCTCAGGATCATGTGGTCCACCAGCGAACGCAGGGGCGGCGGAAAATCGGGGAGGCCGCGCAGCTTGTCCGCCACCATGCGCAACCCGATATTGATGTGCCCCAGCAGTTGGCCATCGTTCGAATAAGAGAAGCCGCGCTCGTAATTCAGCTCGTAGATTTTCCCGATGTCGTGCAGCACCACGCCCGTGAGCAGCAGGTCTAAATCGACGTTGGGGTAGTGTGGCGCAGTCATGCGTGCCAGCGCGCACAGCGAAAGCACGTGCTCGATCAAGCCACCCAGATAGGCGTGATGAATCTGTTTGGCGGCAGGAGCACGGCGGTACCGGCGCGAAACGTCCTCATCGTCCAGCAGCGCATCCAGCAGGCCTTTTAGATGAGGATTGCCCACCCCCGCCACGATGCCCCTCAGTTCGGTCCACATTTCGTCGGGATCGCGGCGGGATGAGGGGAAGTAATCGCCGAAATCGATCTCGCTGTCGTCCATCCGGCGTACCTTATGGACGGTCAACTGGGGCCGGTTGTGGAAGACCTGAATCAGGCCTTTCACCTTCACAAAGTCGTCGCGCTCAAATTCCTCGAGCACTTCGTTGACGTTGTCCCACATCTTGGCGTCGAGCTCGCCGGTACGGTCGCCCAGAAGCAGCGAGAGATAGAACTCGCCCGTTTTCTTATTCTGGCGTATCTCCTTGGAGTGGACCAGAAAGCTGGTGGTGATCACCTTGTTGGGCTCGACTTCGCTTACATAAGGAGTCTTCATTGTTTGATGGGGGCCGCGGCTGGCTCCGCCGTTGGCGTGGCCGGAGCGGGCGGTGGGGCGGTTCCCGGCGTCGCCGGCGTAGCGGCCGGAGCGGTTTTTTTGCTGGTGCCCGGTATGGGGATGAACAAAATCTTCTTATGCCTGTGGACCCGCGAGGCCACCTCTTCCTTGGTGGTCGTCTGGGGCTTCAACTGCGCCACGTCTTTCCAGCGGGTGTCTTTTCCCGGGGCCGCACCGCTATCGACGTAGCCGTCCTTGATTTGCAGGAAGGCCTCTTCGCGTAGCCGCGTGAGGTATTCGCGGATCTTAGGCTCCATCTTGGGGGCCGCCAGCCTCTCCTGGATATCGTTCTTGACCTCTTCGAAAGAGGCCTGTCCGGCCTCAAAGCGTTCCTCGATTTTCAGGATCAGGAAGCCCTGGGGGACCTTGATGGGGTCGGTGATGTAGCCTCTTTTCTCTTTGAACACGATGTTCTCGATTTGCGGCACCAACATCCCGCGCTGGTAGGGAGGCAACTGGCCTCCGTTTTTCGCGGTTTCGGGATCGTCGGAGTTGTCGCGCACCAGGTCGCTGAATTTTTCACCCTTGCGGGCGCGAGCCACCAAGTCCTTGGCCTTCGTTTCGGCGGTGGCCGCCTGTGCGGGCGTCTTCCCCTCGGTGGACAGCAGGATCTGGCTCAGGAACACCTGCTCCTTGCGTACAAACTCGGTCGGATGCTCGTCATAGTACTTCCTCAACTCCACTTCGGGAAAGTTGGCGACGCGGTAGCTCACCTCCTGGCCGATCACGCGCTGCGAGAGCATTTTCCTGGCCAGGAAGTCTCTGTAATCCTCAAAAGTCATCCCGGTGTTCTCGCGGATGTAGTCGTGGAACTTTTCGGGATCCGAGATTTTGCTCTCCACCTGAATCCGGGCGAGCTCGCGGTTGATCTCGGCATCGACCTTGATGTTGAGGTCCTTGCCCTTTTGCACCAGCAGAAGCTGGTCGATCTGGTCGCGCAGGGCATTGGCGTTTACCTGGTTGAGAGTCTCCGCCAGCCTGGGTCCCGTTACGCCCTCGGCGCGGAGCGCTTGCTCGTTGTCCTTGCGGGCCTTCTCCAACTCGCCGCGGGTGACGATCTCGCCATTCACCTTGGCGGCGATTTCCTCCACCACCCGCACATCCGCCGCTACGGCAAACGGAAGGGTTGCCGTGATGAGTACTACAAACCTGCGAAACATAGTTTTCTGTCCTTCCATTTTACCTTGTCAAAGGCCTCAGTAGGATAGGCCGGGGGGCCTGCTACCAGACACACAGGATCGCAAGCCTGTGTCACCGCCGGTCAGGACCTAACTCTTCGAGCTTCTCCGACAGAAAGCGGAGAACGTCCCCGGCGGCGGTCTGACCCTCCATCGGCAGTAGCAATACGCCTGCCGGAGTGAACTGCGCGCCTCTGGTCTTGCTGACGATGCTCATCAAGCGCGCCGGGTCCACACGCGTTTCCCGGTGAAACTTTACATTCAACAGGTTATGTCGGCGGTCGATGGCCTCCACGCCGATTTGCTCTGCCATGGTCTTGAGCGCCGAGTAGGCCAGCAGGTTGCGCACAGCATCGGGTACTGTGCCGTAGCGGTCCTCCAGTTCCTTTTCGGCACGGTCGCGCGCCGCAGCGTCGGCGGCGTTGGCAATCTGCCGGTAGGCCCGCAGCCGCTGGTTTTCGTCCGCAATATAGTCGGGGGGAATGCGGATATCGAGCCCCAGGTTGAGCGCCGAGTGGATCTCGGGAACGACCTCTTCGCCCTTGAGCTCGCGCACGGTCTCATCCAGCAGCCGCACGTAAGTATCGAAGCCGACGGAGTTAATGTGGCCGTGCTGCTCGCCGCCCAGCAGGTTGCCAGCCCCGCGCAATTCCAGGTCCAGGGCGGCAATCTTGAAGCCCGCGCCCAGGTCGCTGAACTCTTTCAACGCGGCCAGCCGCTTGCGGGCAATCTCGGTGAGCTCCGTATCCGGCGGCACCAGCAGGTAGGCATAGGCGCGCCGATTGGACCGGCCCACCCTTCCGCGTAACTGGTACAGCTCCGAGAGGCCGTAGCGTTCGGCGTTCTCCACAATCATGGTATTGGCCAACGGGATATCCAGTCCGTTTTCTATGATTGTGGTACAAACCAGGATGTCGAACTCGTGCTGCATGAACTGCAGCATCGTCTTTTCCAGTTCCGCCTCTCCCATTTGCCCGTGGCCCACTCCAATCCTGGCGCTGGGAGAGAGTTCCTGCAGCATCGACGCGCGGGCCCAGATGGAATCCACGCGATTGTGCAGGAAGTAGATCTGTCCTCCACGGGCAAGTTCCAGTTCCATGGCGGAGCGAATCAGTTCCGGCTGGAAGGGAGCCACCACGGTGTTGATTGCCAGACGGTCTTTGGGAGGTGTCTCGATCACCGACATATCGCGCAGCCCCAGCAACGACATATGTAGTGTTCGAGGGATAGGAGTCGCGCTCATGCTGACGTGATCCACCGACTTCTTCAGTTGCTTGAGCCGTTCCTTGTGCTTTACGCCGAAACGCTGCTCTTCGTCCACGATCACGAGACCGAGATCGCGGAATTCAACATCCTGTGAGAGGAGGCGGTGCGTGCCAATGGCGAGATCGACCTTTCCCTCACCAAGATCGGCCAGAGCGGCCTTCAATTCCCTAGGGGAACGGAACCGGCTGAACATCTCCACGCGCACTGGAAACGGCTGGAATCGTCGTTTGAAAGTCTCGAAGTGTTGAAATGCGAGGACTGTAGTAGGAGCCAGGATGGCCACCTGTTTCCCGTCGCCCAGCGCCTTAAAGGCGGCGCGCATGACCACCTCGGTCTTCCCGAAACCCACATCTCCGCACAGCAGCCGGTCCATGGGCTGGGGACTCTCCATGTCGCGCTTGATCTCCTTGATGGCGTTGATCTGGTCGCGCGTCTCGGCGAATTCAAAAGCGTCTTCAAACTCCCGCTGCCAGTTGCTATCCGACGAGAAAGAAAAGCCTTCGGCCATCTTTCGCGAGGCGTAGAGCTTGAGCAACTCGTCCGCCATGTCGCGCATTTTGGCTTTGATCCTGGTTTTTGTGCGGGTCCAGGTGGCACCGCCCATGCGGTCGAGGGCCGGTTTGGCTTCCCCAGCGCCACGGAAGCGCTGGACGAGATCCATGCGAGTCAAGGGCACGTACAACTTGGCGCCGCCGGCATATTCCAGGAGCATGTAGTCGCCTTTGGCTTCGCCTTGCGCGATCTCCCGCAACCCCAGATATTGCGCCACGCCGTGGTCGGCGTGAACCACATAGTCCCCCGGTTTCAGATCGATGAGGTCGGCGGAGAAGGTTGCCAGCGCCGCTTTCGAAGAGGGGGCGCGGGCCACCAGATCGGAAGTCTCGAAGAGATCTTCGGAGCCAAATACGACAAGTTTAGAATCCTGAAAAGCGGTGCCGTGGCGAATCAGCCCCTTGACCAGGTAGATGCTGGCCGTGGAGCCCGCGTGGTAAGCCCGCTCCGCCAGGTAAGCCGGGGTGGAATCGAACTGTTCCAGACCGAGCTGATAGGGGATGGCGTATTCGTTGAGGATGTCCGCCACGCGTTCTACTTCACCTGTAGAAGAGGCGAAGAAGGCCACTCGTTTGCCGGATTCCACGAGGGTGCGCGCCTCTGCGATCGCCACTTGCATGTTGCCGTGGAAAGCTTGCGACGAGCGCGTGGCGATATGGTAAGTGCCGCCCTCGCCCTCCTTAGCCCAGCCGATCTCCAGCTCTTTGATGTCGATTCCCGGGGAGTCGGCCGCCTGACGCAACAACTCCTCCCAGTGGAAGAAGATCCGCTCAGGGTCGTAGGCTGGGGAGCGCTCGATCTGCTCGAGTCGCTTCCAAAAGCGTTCGGCGGCAGCATGCACCTGCTCGGGTTCATCCCACACCAGCACGGGGTGATCGAGCAGCGAGAACACCGAAGATTGGCGCGGCCGGACCATGGGTGCGACGAGTTCCCAGCCCGGAAACGGTTCGCCGAGGGGAGGCAGGTCGCGACCCGGAAGATCGGTCTCGCGCATCAACTCGCCGAGCTCCACCAGCAGGTCGTGCGATTTCTGGTACTCCGTTAACGGCAGCAGGGTACAGTCCTCGATCTTGAGCACCGACCGCTGGGACTCCACGTCGAACCGGCGGATGGACTCCACCTGGTCGCCGAAGAGATCGATGCGGACCGGCTTCGAGGCTTCGGGCGAAAACACATCCAGAATCCCACCGCGTACCGAGTATTCCCCCACCATCTCGACCGGCTCACGCCGCTCGTAGCCGATGCTCGCCAAGTGCGCGATCACCTCTTCGAGCGGCAACTCCTCTCCCACCCTGAGCTTGAGAGCGAGCTGCCGGTAGAAGTCCCCGGGCTCAATCCGCAGCATCGCCGAGGCTACTGGCAGAATGGTGATGGGGACTCTTTGAGTGGCCAGCCGCCACAAGCCGACGGCCCGCTCCTCGCAGATTTCGGCGTGGGGAGAGAGGCTTTGGAGGGGCAGAACATCCAGGGCAGGAAGGAGTTGCGGGATATTGCGGTCGTCCGCGGCGAGCAGGTTAAAGAACGTGTTCACCGCTTCGAATAGGGCTTCAGCTTGCTTGTTGCCGTCTACTACAACCATCAAAGGACGGTTTGAAGCCTGCCAAAGCAGGACCGAATAGGCGGCTTTTGCGGTGGTGGTGAGGCCCGAGACGGAGGCATGACCGCCCGCGGCCAGGCGGCGCAGTATCTCCTGAAAGCTGGGGTGCCGCCCCAACTCCAAAAATAGATCGCGAACGGCAGGATGGATCAAGGTTGGTGACTGAGAATCAAATCTACAATATTAGTAGTTGAAAAGCCAGGTTCCAACGCGACCGTGAGAACCAGGCCGCCAGCAGCCTCTACCTCTTCTTTTCCGGCGATGAAGTGGGACCAGTCGGCTCCTTTGAGGAGGACATCCGGAAGGATCTCCGCAATCAACTCACGAGGTGTATCCTCATCGAACAGGGTAACGGCGTCGACCGCCTCTAGCGCCAGCGCCAATTCGGCACGTTCGGCCTCCGGCACCAACGGGCGCGTGGAACCCTTGACCCGCCTCACGCTGGCGTCCGAGTTCAATGCCAGAATCAGCACGTCGCCGAGCGAACGGGCCTGCTCCAAAAGCCGGATGTGGCCGGGATGGAGCAGATCGTAGCAACCGTTGGTGAAAACCACAGTTTGGCCGTCCTGTTTCCAGTGCTGACGCTGGTCGAGGAGTTCGGCGGGGCTGTAGAAACGTCCCACGAAATCCAGTGTAGCGAAAGGCGGCGGGGTGGGGAAACAGAGGTTGGGTTGGGGGCGGGAAAGGCGGGTCCTGGGGGACTCGCGCGGACCAGGCGCTTCCGCCTGGCGGTTCCGCCTGCCTCGCCCGCTTGCGGGCGCCTCCTCTGACAGCCTCTGCGCTATCCCAGCAGCTTCTCCCTCAACCCGGCCGCGTCAAACCCGGCCGCCCGGTAAATCTCATCAGGCTTGCCCGAGCGCGAGAACTCGTCCATTCCGAAGACGCGCTCCCGATGGTCCGCCGGCAGCAGGAACGGATACAGGAATCCGCGCCAGCCGTTATGCAGCGCCACCACGTACTGGCGCTCTTCGTCGCTGAGGATGCCGGTGGCTTTCCGCGGATCGGTCCGCCTCAGCTCCTCATAGAGCTCGGGCGAAGTCACCGCCACAATCTTGATGTCGGACACTTCCTCCAGCTCCGGAAGGATCGTCAGGACGTTGGCCATCACCTGGCCGCCCGAGATCGCCAGCACCTTTTTGGGCTTTCCGTTTTGCCGGAACGCCTTGAAGACGTACGCGCCATGGATGGCTTCTCGCGCCGGGGGCACGCCATCGCCACGCTTCAGCACCGGAGTCCCCGGGCGCACCGCGGAGAATACGATCGGTTCGCCACGCTGCGCAGCGTAGAACAGCATCTCGATGGCCTCGTTGGCATCGAGAGGCTTGTACACCTTGATGCCCGGATAGGCCGTAAACAGCGACATCCAGAACAGGCCGTGATGCGTGGGGCCATCTTCACCGGTCTCGGGGCCATCGTGCGCCGCCAGCATGATGAAGAAGCTGGACGCCCGCGGGTTGAGCGCATTGTTGATCAGGGTCATGCGGACGCCGTTGGCCATCATGGGGGTGAACACGCCGTAGGTGGCGAACGCGGTCATCGGCCGGAAGCCTCCGGGCAGAACATCCTGCCCCATGGCGGTCGACATCATGGCCATGTTCTGCTCCGCGATGCCGAATCGGAATCCGCGGCCGAGAGGGTTATCCCTGGTTTGGATTCCGTAGACGCTCTCGGCCTTGCCGGTGAGAATCGACTTCATCAGGTCGCCGGCGCCCACGTAGAAGAACGCCGTGTGTTTCATGGCCCAGGCGAACCAGGCTTCGGTGGCCTTGCGCGTGGGAACCGAGTCGCCCTCCTTGAAGACCAGCTCCGGCGGCAGGACCTCGGGCCGGCCGAAGCTGGTGTAGTCGGCCATCGGCCGGCCCGCCAAGGCGGTCTCCATCCGCTTGACCAGTTCCGGTTCCGGCGCGATCCGTCGGGCGGACTCCTCCAGGCGCGCCGTGAGGTAATCGCGCTCCCCATCCGCCAAAGCTTCGATCACCACGCGGATATCGGCCACGGTATCCCCGGCCTTACCCGGGATTCCGAACCCCAGGTTCCGCATCGCCTCCACGTATTCCTCATGCTTGAGAGGGGTGCCGTGCGAATCGGCCGAGTTCTCGAGCCTGCCGTAGCCCAGGCCCTTGGTGGTGTGGCAGAGGATCACCGTGGGCCTGGCGGGCGGCAGTCCCTGCGCAGCTAGCCGGTAGGCATAGGCCAGTTCGCGGACGTTGTGGCCGTCCACTTCGACGATGTTCCAGCCCTGCGAAAACCAGTGGTTCACGTAGGAGGACGGGAGCACTTCGGTAATCGGCCCGTCGATGCCGAAGGTGTTGTAGTCCAGGGTGACGATCAGGTTGCGGACGCCCAGGTTGGACGCCAGGTTGCGCGCTTCGTAGCTCATTCCCTCTTCGGTTTCGGCGTCACCGCCGATTACGAAGGCCTTGGTGTCGAGCCCGCACGAGCGGTGCAGGAGGGCGAATCCGAGCCCCGCCGAGAAGCCGTGTCCGGAGGAGCCGGTCGAGGTGTCGGCCAGGGCATAAGTGGATTCCACGTGGCCGCTGGGGCCGCCCCACCGGCGGAACCGCGCCAGTTGCTCGGGATAGACCGCCGCCTTTTCGGCCTCTGCCGGGAGGGTGACGCCCTTTTGCCGCAGCGATTCGTAAATCAGCGCCAGCAGGCTATGAAACAAAGGTGAGCAATGGCCGGCGGACCAAACCACCCGATCGCGTCCGGGGTGCTTGGGGTTGCGCGGGTCGAAGGCCACCACCCCGCTCATCAGGAGCGTGAGTACTTGCTCGGTCTTAGACGACGATCCGCCCGGGTGTCCCGACTGGGCGGCGTCCACGGCCGCAAAGGCCAGACCGCGAACCACGCGGCACAGCCTCGAGATCTTGACCTCGTCGATATCCCGCAGCGGTTCGAGCGCCAGGCCTTTGAGGTTGAGGTAAGCGCCCCCCTCGGCATGGTACTGGCGACGTTCGGGCTCAATGGCGCCGAGCGCCTCGAGGCCCTCTTTTTCCAGAAGGTTGTAGCGGCTCGTTGCAATGGACACGGAACACCTCCCACAGCCAATTTCGGAGTCTATAGGTATTCTATATCCATTTATCCTATTATGGTGGGAGAGGCGATCGGGTTGGTCGTCTGCCAGCCGGCTTGGCCTAGCCTGGCCGATTGGCTGGTCCAGTTGTTTTGGAGGGCGATACTCTATTTTTTCGAAACCCCATCCCATTGCCTTTCGTCTCCAAGAGCGTGTCCAATTGGGCCTAGGGGGACGCTGTACAGCGCGGTCCTCTGGGCCCTCGATCTGCTTTCCGCGTCTGGGAGGGGCTGACTGCTGCAGTTCCCGCTCAATCTCACGAAGCCAGCAGGTAACAACCGATTTTCGTTTTCTTCGGCGTTATATGCAAAACCAAACCAGAGGACTGCTGTTTGCCCTTGCCTGCATCGAACTCCTTCCGGGCGCTCTACCGGCGGCGCAACGGAACCGCATCGTCGGGCCCATCGACAATCGCAACCGCGTGGCACTGCGTGGCCACATCCACCCCAAGGCTCTGCCTGAAAACGACCAAGGCCGAGTGGACGCTTCCTTGACCTTGCCGTACGTGACCATGGTGCTGAAGCCGTCCCCCGCGCAGCAGGCGGATCTGGAGCAACTTCTGGCGCAACAGCAGGATCCCTCTTCCGCCAACTACCATCGTTGGCTTACGCCCGAAGAATATGCGGATCGCTTCGGCGTGAGCCAGGACGATCTGAACCAGATCGTGGCCTGGGTGCAGCAACAGCACCTCACCGTGGTGGGGGTTTCGCGCGGACGCAACTGGGTGGCATTCAGCGGCTCCGCCCGCCAGGTGGAAAGCGCGTTCGGAACCGAAATCCACTACTACCAGGCGGACGGCCGGATGCACTTCGCCAATGCCACGGAACCATCCGTTCCCGCGGCCTTTGAAGCCGTGGTAAGCGAGATTCACGGGCTCACCGACTTCCGCCTGCGGCCCGCCGCGCGGCCGGCAAATCAGCTCTCCCCCATCTCAGCACAGCCGCACTACAATTCGAGCAAAGGCAACCATTATCTTGCGCCCGATGACTTGTCCACGATTTACAACATCCAACCGCTCTACGACGCCGGCGTTGACGGAACCGGACAGAAAATAGTAGTGGTCGGGCAAACCCAGATCAAGCTGTCGGATATCCAACAGTACCGCACGTATTTCAATTTGCCCGCCAACGACCCGCAGATCGTCCTGGTGCCCAATGCGACCGACCCCGGGATCGTTCAGGCCGATTTGGGGGAAGCCGACCTGGATCTCGAATTGTCGGGAGCGGTGGCCCGCAACGCCACTATCATCTACGTCTACTCGGACGATGTGGAGGTCTCCGCGCAGTACGCCGTCGACCAGAACCTGGCGCCGGTGCTGAGCATGAGCTACGGCTTGTGCGAAGCCGAAACCACCAGTTCGGACGCGCGCACCCAGCAGTCCTGGGCCAGGCAGGCCAACGCGCAGGGTATGACGTGGCTGGCGGCTTCGGGCGATTCGGGAGGCGCCGACTGCGTGGGATCGAGTTCCAGGACGAGTTTCGGCCTGTCGGTGGACATGCCCGCCAGCATCCCGGAGGTCACCGGCATTGGCGGCACGGAATTCAACGAGGGAAGCGGAAACTACTGGAACACCACCAATAGCGCCAATCACGCTTCGGCGTTGTCCTACATTCCCGAGACAGCCTGGAACGATAGCGCGGCGGACGGCTCGCCTTCCGCCACTGGGGGCGGCGCCAGTGTTAACTTTTCCAAGCCTGTGTGGCAGACCGGCCTGGGCGTGCCGAATGATGGAGCGCGAGATGTCCCCGACGTCTCACTCTCCGGGTCTGCGGATCACGACGCGTACCTGTTTTACTCGGGCGGAACCCTCCAAGGGGTGGGGGGAACCTCGGTGGGCGCTCCTTCATTTGCCGGAATGATGGCCCTGCTGAACCAGTACCTGATTTCCAAAGGGTTTCAACCATCGGCCGGCCTGGGAAACATCAATCCGCGGCTGTACAGCCTGGCCCAGACGATGCCTAACGTCTTTCACGACATCACCACGGGAGACAACCTGGTGAATCCCTGCCCGCCGCGCGCGCGCTCGTGCACGCCGACTCTGGTCGGCTTCACCGCCGGCCCGGGCTATGACCAGGTCACGGGGCTTGGATCGGTGAACACTTACAACCTGGTAACGGCATGGAACGTGGGTGGCTTCACCACCTCCAGAAGCACTCCGGCCCTGGTGCTCTCATTGAACGCCGCCAACATCACACTCGCCGATAGCACCGTCGTCACCGCCACCGTGAAGAGTTCCGACGGAGGAACGCCCAGCGGCACGGTCGCGTTTTTTGTGGGCGCCACGGCGCTCGGTACGGCGACTCTAAAAGGCTCGGGCGGCGCCGCCACCGCGACCCTGACGGTGAATGGGACACAGTTGACGTTGGGCACGGTTACTATAACCGCACAGTACAGCGGCGACGGTGCCTATAACGGCGCGACGGCTTCCGTCACCCTTATCGTCTCGGCCGGCACGTCCGGACCACCCTCGATTACGGGTTTGACGAACGGGGCCTCTTTCCGGCAAGCCTATGCTCCGGGTATGGTGCTGACGGTATTCGGCGCGCAACTCGCGGCGGCGACCGCGAGCGCCTCCAGCGTGCCGCTGCCGAGGCAACTGGCGGGCGTTTCGGCAGCCATCAACGGCGTCGCCGCACCGCTCTACTATGTCTCACCCGGACAGTTGAACGTTCAGATTCCGTATGAAACAGCCGTGAATTCGACGGTGCTGTTGAGCGTCACCAATAACGGGCAGGTCGCGTCCGCCTCCTTCCGGGTAGCGGCAGCGGCGCCCGGCATCTTCACCAATTCGAGTGGCGCTCCCGTACCCAACACCAGCGCAGCGCGGGGGCAGATCGTATCGCTTTACATCACCGGTGACGGCTCGATATTGCCGGCACTCGCCACGGGCTCCGCTCCGGCCCCCGGAACGCCTGTCGGCAACCTTCCCAAGCCGCAGCAGGCCGTCTCCGTGACGGTGGGAGGCGTTGCGGCTCCCATCCAGTTCATCGGAATTCCCGTGGGGCTCGTGGGAGTGACGCAGATCAACTATCAGATTCCGTCCCAGGCGCCCCTCGGTTCCGAACCCGTGGTGGTGACGGTGGGCGGCGTTTCGAGTCCGCCGGCAACCCTGCAAGTAACCCCTTGACGCACTTTTTCTTGTGAGGTGGGACAGACGATCGTTTTTCGTAGTCTATCGCCCGGCCCCAAGCCTGCTGCACGCTATCCTGATAAGCGGGTGCCCGTGAGAAAAGCCATCCTGACCCTGCTGCTTCTCTCTGCCGGGCTGTTCGCGCAGACCGCCGATACCGTCTTCTTTCGGGTGGTGATGCTGCCGGCCAACGAGGTGCCGCCGGTGAACAGCACCACCCGTGGAGTCGCCGATATCCTCGCGAATGTAGTGCGCGACAACTCCGGCCAGATCGTTTCCGGCACGGTGGATGTCCTAGCGAGGGTCACGTTCGCCGCGGCCACCAACGCGACCGGTCTCGACATCCGCAGCGGAACTAGCGGGCAAAATGGCGCGGTGGTCATCGGTACGGGCCTCAGCACGGCAGCCCCGCGGCCCATCCAGACGGGGGGCGATACCATCCATATCCCCGTGCAGGTTGCCGGCGACAACCCAACCGCGCTGGCGGCGCTGCGCAGCCTGGTTCAGGACCCCACCAAATACTACCTTAACCTCCTCACTACCGATCTCCCCAACGGCGCGATTCGAGGGCAGTTGCAGCGCGCGCAGACAGCCGTGTTGATGGGCATAATGCTTTCCGACAACGTAACGCCCGCGCCCAACAACTTCGCCAAAGCTGTGGCTCAGGTGATAGCCATCGGCACGGCGGATGCATCCGGCAACTGGACCTCCGGCGAAGTTTACCTGTCGGCCACCTACTTCGCTCTGGACCCAACCGCGTTCACGGGTTTCCACATCCACCCGGGCTTGCCCGGAGCCACGGGCGCGATTGGAATCACCGGGACATTGCCGGCGGGGTTGGCGCCGGATCCCACGGGTTCCGCGGTACTGGGGCCCGTCTATACGGAGGTCACCCTCTCCAACGCCACACAGGCGAGCACTTTCGCGAATCTGTTTGCCAATCCGGGATCGCTCTACATCGACGTGCACACTAGTTCGAACCCAGCCGGCGTGGCGCGTGCGCAACTGCGGCCCACGGACAGTATGTCCTTTCCGGTGGTGTTGGACTCCGCCAGCGAAGTAACTCCGCCCAGCAGGCAGGCGATGGCCGTGGCGACCTTCACCGTGTCTACCTTGCGGAATGAAGACGGGTCGGTGGCCGCCGGAACCGTCCTGAGCGACGTGGACTATCGCTTTCCGGGCCCCACCCAATTCCTCGGGTTGTACCTGCACGACGGCCCATCCATGCAGGATGGTCCTGCGTCGGTCAAGCTGGCTCCCGATTTCCACGATGACACCGGCTTCGGAAACTATTACAACTGGAGCCTGCCTGTCGCCAACCTGGGGTCCTTGGGAGATGCGCTCCAGAACCCCGAGAACCACTACGTCAACCTGCACACGCTGGACGATCCGGGAGGCGCCGTGCGGGCGCAACTTGCGCAGCCTGTGACCGCGCGCGGAAACGTGGCGGCGGTGATCGGCGCCAACCTCGACAAGAATGCCACCACCGTGGCGCCGGGCGAGCTGGTCTCGCTCTTCGGCACCAACCTCGCAAAGGTCGCGACCGACCTGAAAGGGTGGGCCGGTCAGAAACTGCCGTTTTCGCTGAATGGTGTGAGTGTGCAGATTGCGGGTAAGGCCGCGCCGCTGCTCTACGTCTCCGCCACGCAGATCAACGCCCAGGTTCCCGTGGATGTGCCCGCCGGCATGCAGATCGTGGTTGTGGACAACGGCAATGGAGCGGGCGTGTCCTATGCCGTGAATGTCGCGCCGACCGCGCCCGCCATATTTTTCTCTCCGGTTGCGGCGGTCTTGAAGAATTCGAATTTCTCCCTGGTGAGCAGCACCAACCCCGCCAAGGCCGGCGACGTGATTCTGATTTACGCGACCGGCCTGGGGCTGACCAACCCCGCCATCCCCACGGGGGTGTTGGTGCCAGTGGGCACGATCGCGCAGACCGCGCCCGTGGGGGTCACGATCGGCGGAAAGACCGCCACGGTGGTCTACTCGATTGCCTCCCCGCAATTCGCGGGATTGGACCAGGTGGCTGTGACGGTGCCGGCGGGGGTGTCGGGAAGCGTGCCGGTGGTGATCCAGCAAGGCAGCAGCGTTTCCAATACGGTGAATATCGCGGTGCAGTGAGCTGCACGTGTAACTCGCCCACGGTCAGGTGCGCTACCGGAGCTATGGCGGCGGGGTCGTCTGAGTCGCAGATGAGCCTGGTGACTTCGTCCCCCTCATAGGGGATGACTGGGTCGGCGAGGAACGCCTTCAGAGGCACATCCGCCAGCGCCATCTGGGCGGGCAACTGTTCCTCCGCGGTGGCGGCCCCGATGCCCGCGAACTCGTCGCCCGACCACCGGGGCACGCGTTCGGCAGTAGTTCGCGCAGTTTCATACCACCCCCCTGTGGGCGGCCCCCCCGGTCCAGTCCCAGAGGGCACCGGTCCCCTGACCGGCCTTCGCCGGAAGGCCGACGGGCGCGTCGGCCGCGGACCGGGGGGTCCGCCCCACAAGACACTTACACGGGCATTCTTGGCGGTATCAATGGGCTCCGGCACCGCAAGCTGATGGGTCCTGTCCCGCCTCATACCGGCGGGCGTTCCTGCCGGTGCATGAATGCGGACTGCTCCTCCGGCGCCAGCACCAGGCGATGCCGGCCGTGTCCCGCGTAATAGCCGATCCCCAACAGAAACCAAACCGCCGCGCCGATCACTCCTTTGTTGTAGTCCGGATTGTAGAACAACATCCCCAACGTCAGCATGGCAACCACCGCCGCAATCGCCGCCCCGGTGATGCCCAGCGGGCTCACGTAAGGCCGTTCCATTCGCGGAAAGCGCACCCGCAGCAGAATGAAGGAAGCCATCTGCAGAATATACGCCAGCACTGCGCCGAACACAGCCATATTCAGGAGAACCGCACCCACCGGACTGCCCTGCGGCGTCAGATGAATCGCCAGCGCAGCCGCAAATCCCAATGCCGACCCAGCCAACAGCGCGCGTTGCGGCGTCTCGCGCGTTCCATGAGTCTCCGAAAGCCACGTAGGAAAGTAGCCCGCGCGCGAAAGCGAGTAGATCTGCCGGCCGTAGGCGAAGATGATGGCGTGAAAGCTGGCGATCAATCCCGTGCATGCCACCAGCGCCAGCATGCGCGATTTCAATCCGAAGCCGAAGATAGTCTGAAACCCCAGGAACAGCGGCTCGTTGGAAGTCGCAATCGTGGCCGCTCCCGGCGCCATCCCCACACTCAGGACCACGGTCAGAAACGAAACCACAATCAGCGTGACCAGGCCGTACAGGATGCCGCGAGGCATGTCCTGTTTGGGGTCGTGGCTCTCCTCGGCGGCCAGCGGCAACTGCTCGATTCCCAGGTACAGCCAGAGTGCAAACGGCAACTCCACCAACGCGGCCTTCACCCGGCCGGCGCCCAGCGGGAAGTAGGGCGAGGCCCATCGGTGCAAATCGAAATGCGGCGCCGCGCCCACCCAGAACACCACCAGCACGGCCAGAGCGACCAGCGTGATAGCGAGCGAGACGTGAAAGGTCATCTCGACGCCCCAGATGTTGAGGGCCACGAAGACCCCATAGCAGACCAGCCACAAGGCAGGCTCCCAGGCGCTCGGGGTCCCGAAGATGGCGCCCAGGTAGCCGCCGATGCCGACCACGATGACGGCTGGCGTCAGGATGTACTCCATGTTTTCCGCCAGTCCGGTGATATAGCCGCCCCACGGCCCCATGGCGGTGCGTGCAAAGGAGTACGCGCCGCCGGCATGCGGCAGGGCCGGAGACATCTCGGCGATGGAAAAGCAGAGCCCGATATACATCGCGGTCATCACTATCACCGCGATGAGCATGCCGCCGAAGCCGCCCGCGGCCAGACCGAAATTCCAGCCGAAGAAATCGCCCGAGATGACCGCCCCCACGCCCATGGCCCACAGGTGCAGCACCCGCGCGTGGCGTCGCAGCCGGCGCTTGGAGAGATACCCGGCATCCGCGGGAATATAGGTGGTCTTCACGGGCGACGGTACCTTACTGACCCAGTTGCGCCATCGCATCCGCCAGATCGTCGCGATACTCCACCACGGGCGCGACCAGCAGTTGGGCCGGGCTTCCCCATTTCGCGCCCGGCGGGTAGACCAGCGCCGCGTCCCAAACCACGTTCTTCATGCGGAACCCGACCTTGCGAATGCCCGCCAGTGTGTCCAGCTTCGATCGACCGCCATACATGCCCGACAGTTGGCGGCGCAGGTCGTAGAAATGCACCGCCCGCGGGTCCGGCACAAGGGAAGTCAACGCCTGGCTCGGTCTCCACCAATCGGTAACCAGCACAGGCTCCCAGATCACGAACACCCGCACGTTCGCGCGACTGTTGGCTCGCAACACATCTTCCACTGCGGAGGCCCCCCGCAGACAGGTACTTCAGGTGGGCGACAAGAGAACCACGACGCGGGTCTCGTCAATCGCCGCGTCGAACTGCCGCGTGAATTCCGCCCGGTCGAACTCGTGCAGTTCACCGGGACCTTTTGATAGCGGATTGTGCCCGGCCAGGAGGCTCGAGAAGTACCCCGGCGCAGCCACCATGCCGATTACGATGGTGGCGGAGAACCACAGCAGGCAGGTCCGCAGACGCCGGCGCCGGAACTCGCAACGCCCTCGGAAATACGTCTGGACAAAAGCAAAAACCAGGGCCGCCACCGAAAGGGCAAGCAGCCAGGGCCGGAGTTTCTCCGAAAATAGGGACGCTCCCGCCGAGCCCGCCGCCATGAGCAGGGTCCCCAGGGGAAGGCAACAGCTCAAAGCGGCAATCAGGCTGGCCAACGACGCCGCCGTCGAGATCGCCGCACTTCGCCCGCTCGTTTCCCCCATCGAAGCATCGTATCAGATGCGCGGACGAAACCCGGAAGGCCCGCCGAACGCCTAACATGGAAACATGGCATCCATACGATTCCTGTGCTTATTGCTGGCGATGTCGCTGGCGGCGGTATCCCAGCCCGCCAGGAGTGTGGACCAACTCGTCGACTTCATCAAGTCGGCCATCCAATCCAAGCAGGACGACAAGAAGGTCGCGGAGCAGGTGCAAAAGATCAAGCTGAGCAACCGGCTCGACCCCCGGACCGTCGAGGAGTTGCAACACCTGGGGGCCGGCCCGAAGACCGTGGCCGCCCTGCAGAAACTCGGCGAAGCCTCCGCCGAACTCCCCGCCGCCGCCGCGCCGGCCCCGGCATCGGCTCCGGCCGCAATTCCGCTCCCCGATCCCGCGGCATTGAAAACCATCCTGGCCGAGATCCAGGAGAAAGCGCTCAACTATACCAGGAACCTGCCCAACTACATCTGCACCCAGGTGACCAGGCGCCATGTCGATCCCACCGGCACCGAAAGCTGGCGGCTGGCGGATACCATCATGGAACAGCTCAGTTTCGTCGACCAGAAGGAGAACTACAAGGTGATGATGGTCAACGACAAGGTGGTGACCAACGATCTCCAGCACGACAAACTGGGCGGCGCCAGTTCTTCAGGCGAGTTCGGGACGCTGCTACATACCATCTTCGAACCCGAGACGCAGACCGAATTCACGTGGGAGCGCTGGACGACGATTCGGGGACGCCGCATGTATGTGTTCGCCTTCCGCGTAGGCCAGCAGCGCTACAGCATTCACCACGACGCGTCCAAGCGAACGGTCGTCGTAGGCTACCACGGCCTGTTCTTCGCGGACCGCGACACCAAGGCCGTGATGCGCGTGCAAATGGAGTGTGACGGCATCCCGGCGGACTTCCCGATCCAGAGCGTAAAGCTGGTTCTGTACTACGATTCCGTCGAAATCTCCGGCCAGGAATTCGTTTTGCCGCTCCAATCGGAGATCCACTCTCGCGAAGGCAGGTACCTGTCATGGAATGAAGTGAGTTATCACTCCTACCACAAGTACAGCGCCGATGCGACGATCAGTTTCGGCGCGCCCGAAGACATTCCCCAGGAGAAGCTGAAGGAACAGCCGGACAAGCCGCCAGCGAAGAAAAAGCAGTGACAGGGGCAACTTAGCCTGTGGGTCCGCTCCGCATCCCAGGCCCGTCACTCGAACTTGATACCTGAGAGATCGGCCACCGGCTTCGGGTATTTCAGGTCCATCTCTTCGAGCGTGTCCAGCACGATCTGCGACACCGCCAGATTGCGGAACCATTTCCGGTTGGCCGGAATCACGTACCAGGGCGACTTCTCCGTGCTGCACTTGCGCAGGACGTCATTGTAGGCTTCGATGTACTGATCCCAATACCCCCGTTCCTTCAGATCCTCGGGGGAGAACTTCCAGTTCTTGGTTTTGTCTTCCAACCGCTCGCGGAAGCGCCTGGCCTGTTCCTCTTTGCCGATGTACAGCAGGAACTTCACGATGCGCACGCCGCTATCGCTGAGCATGCGCTCGAAGTCGTTGATCTGGTCGTAGCGCTTCGACCAGACGGACTTCGGCACCATATTATGCACGCGCACGATCAGCACGTCTTCATAATGCGATCGGTTGAAGATGCCGATCTTGCCGAACTCCGGCACGGCCTGGTGCACGCGCCAAAGATAGTCGTGCCGCTTCTCCGGGCCCTCCGGAGCTTTGAAAGAGGTGACGTCAACACCCTGCGGATTGAGACCGCTCATCACGTGCCGGATGGTGCCGTCCTTGCCGCCGGCATCGATCGCCTGGAGCACCACCAGAAGCGAACGCCGCGCTTCGGCATACAGCAGGTATTGCAGCAGCGAGAGCCGTTCGAGATTCTTCACGAGTTGGCCGGCAGCCCGTGACTTGTCGACGCCGTGGGTGGCCCCGGGATCGAAGTCGGCGAGCTTGACCTTGGATTCCGGAGAGACGATGAGTTCCTTCGCCAGGTGTTTCATCCGGCCCATTCTACACTAGCCAACCAAGGTCCGATAACCAACCGCTCGACCCGGAACCAAAGGGGAACCCCGATCCGTGGATGAGTGGACCGGCGGAACATTATGCTGAAGGGGTGACTTTCGATCAAGCGGAGTTTGCGATCCGTTGCGAGTGGGGCCTGCGCGGAATGCGGGAGTTGGCGCCGATCTCGGATGTCGTCGTGATCGTCGATGTCCTCTCGTTCACGACAGCATTGGATATCGGGACTTCCCGCGGAGGGATCATCTTCCCTTATCCGCTGAATGACGCATCGGCGGCCACCTATGCGATGACTCTGGATGCCAGCCTCGCCTCCGCCGGAAGGGGTCCTGGCTTTTCGTTGTCGCCAGGTTCGCTCGAAAGCCTGCCCGCCGGTCATCGACTGGTCCTGCCTTCGCCCAATGGCGCTGCCATATCCTTCGCTGCCGATCACGCGGTGGTGCTGGCGGCGTGCCTTCGCAACGCCAGCGCTGCCGGGAGGATGGCGGCTCGCCTTGGCTCGACCTTCGCGGTGATCCCCGCGGGAGAGACGTGGGCCAGTGGCGAACTCCGGCCGAGCGTTGAAGACTCGATGGGCGCGGGCGCGGTGATCGCTGCTCTTCCCGGCAACCGGTCGCCCGAGGCGGAACTGGCAGTCGCGAGTTTCGAGCGCTTCCGGGACGACCTTTCCAGCGCCCTGCGGAAATCCAGCTCGGGGAAGGAACTGATGGAACGCGGTTTCGAGTTGGATGTGGAGCTTGCCGCTGAATGGAACGTCAGTTGGAACGTTCCGCGACTGATGAACCGGGCCTGGGTATCGGCTCTAGTCGGGTAGACGACAGACGACAAAAGGCGATCGTCTGTCCCACCGGGCCGAGCCACGTCAGTCGGCGAGCAGTGTCACGGTGTGGCGGCCGCGGGGGAGCAGAATCGTCGCTGGTCCGGCGCGCTGGACGGGTTCCTCGACGCCATCGATCTGGAGGCGGCGCGGCGCCCGATCGAAGACGGCGATCGCACGGGCGGTGCTCTCATAGGAGAACTCCATGGCTGCCGTGAGAGCGCGGGCGGCCTTCAGGTCAGCATTCAACCGGAGCAGACGGACACCGGAAGGCTGGGTTGCGGCTTCCACGGTGTGCGGGCCCGGAGGCAGCCAAACGGTATCGTCATCGGCGGCCGGCCAGGGTTGACCGTCCACCATCGCGGGACCTTTCCAGGGCAGTCCCACGCCGATGATGGAATCCACGATGGTCTTCACGCCGGACCTCTGGATGGTGGCGGCGGATGCGGATGCCGAGGGCAACAGGTGAAGGTCGGGTGGCAGCAGGGAGTTCTCGAAGTAGAGCGCCACGCGCTGGAAATTGGCGGCGGCGTTGTGCACCAACTGGAACAACTCCGTTCCGGTCTGCTGGCGGGTGGGGTAGACATTCTGGTAGCGGTTGACGATGTTCAGGTCGATAGCCAGTTCCTCGCGATGCGGCGTCAGGGCCCGATAGCGCTCCGCGATGGTGTAGTACCGCTGCGGGCCGAGGTGCCACACGGTGGCGGGATCCTCGATCAGGAAGGTGATGGCGTGCCGATCGAGGAGCGGCAGCACGCGGGCGGCGTCGGCGCCAATGGCGTCGCGCATGCCGCTGTCGAAGCGGTCATCGACGTGGGTCAGCACCAGATCGAGGTCGGGTTTCAGACGGCGGATGGATTCCAGTTCGCCGATCCACTCCTCTTGCATGCGGCGGGCGAGCTCACTGCGGAAGTCAAGGAACACCTTGCGCGACTGGTCGTCCTTGCGGGAGTTGAATAGTTCGATGGGATCGAAGCCTTGGGCCTTGCGGAATTCGGCGCGGACGTCGTCGTTCATGGGGGTGAATCGCGAGGGGTTGCCGATCCCTTGAAGCGATTCGAAATAGAGCTCGGCCAGATTGATGCCATCCCAATCGAAGCGGGCGGCCAACTGGTGAACACCGGCGGAGACGGCGTGAAAGCAGTCGCGGTTGGTCAGATTCATGAGCTTGCGCCAGTCGAGCTGGGCGTCCTGCATGAGGGCGGTCTTCTCCCTCCACTCGGGGTGGTCGGACCAGAACTTCTCGCTGACGTGGGGCAGCTCGAGCCAGGCATAAACCAGGATGCCCTCGCGGTGGCAGGCTTCGATCAGGCGCTTGAGGTATTGATCGCGGCCGGCATCGGGTTCGTAGAAATGCCAGGCGGCCACGTGGAGGGCGGCGATGCCGGCCTTGCGCCATTCGGCGGCGTAGTAATCCAGGTCCACGCGGAGACGGTAGGAGGAATCGAAGAAGGCCCACAGGCGGGAGGAACGGAAGGGCGCTTCCACCCCGAGGTCGCAGAGGGCTTCCAGGAGGTAGGGGAAGCGCTCATAGCCGCGATCGCCCGGGGAAGCGGCCAACCAGAGCACCGCGCCGGAGCCGCGGCGAAAGCCGGCGATCAGGGGGGCGCCGGTCCAGCGTTCGCGGGCGAAGACCCGGGCGTATGGGGGGAGCTCAAAGACGGGTAGATCGAGAGCGTGCTCCCAGACGATGGGCAGGTCGGGACGGTGGAGGTCGGTGAGGCTGCTGACCCGGACGGAGGCCTTCCCGGGGCGGAAACCGAATTGATCGGCGAGGGGGGATTCGCCTTCGAGGATGAGAACGGCGCCCTTCTCGATACGGGCGGGCCAGTCGGCGGACGGCAGCGCTCCGGTGCGGGTGACGAAAATGCGGGAGTCGCCGGAGGTTTGGCGCTGGAGGCCAATGGACGAGAGCACGTCGGGCCAGGAGGCGGGGTCGGAGGAGAGGATGGTGAAGAATGGCGGAGGGAGCAGGGGTTGGGGGTTAGGGGCTGGGGGTTGGGGGTTAGGGGCTGGGGGTTGGGGTGCGAGAGACGGGGGTTGGGGAGCGGCTGAGGCCGCACCCGCCAGGAGGAGCGCGAGCAGTGTTAGGAGGCGCATATCAGGCTTGGAAAGAGGTAGTGCGTGGGGGAGGGGAATCCTCGCAGATTCCTGCGGGGCGCGCACTACGCCATGCCGTCAGACCGAGAGCCTGCCCCGGTCTATGGGAAAATGGTCCTTAGTGATAGTCATCGATGGCATTTACTATGCCCTGGGCCTAGCCGGCGCGGGCGCGGTTATCTCCTGGGTGGTGGGCCCCTGGGTGGCGTCGCCGCTCTGGCTGCTGGCGGTGTTCTGCCTGTATTTCTTCCGCGACCCCGAGCGTGCCATTCCCTCCGGCCCCGTGGCGGTCGCGCCGGCCGATGGCAAAGTGGTCGCCGTCAAGCGGGAGAGCCCCACGCTGCAACGGATCAGCATCTTCTTGAATATTTTCGATGTTCACGTCAATCGCGCGCCCATCGCCGGCACCATCGCGAAGGTGCAATACCAGGAGGGCAAGTTTCATGTCGCCAGCCGGGAGGAGTGCTCTACCCAGAACGAGCAAAACGTGGTGACGGTGGAGGGAGACGGCACCAGCGTGGTTTTCAAGCAGATCGCCGGTCTGATCGCGCGCCGCATCGTATTCAGCAAGAAGCCCGGGGACCACGTAGCTACCGGCGAGCGCGTGGGGCTGATCAAGTTCGGTTCGCGCGTCGATATCCTCTTCGGCCCCGAATGGGAAATTGTGGTCCAGCCGGGTATGCGCGTGGCCGCCGGGTCGAGCGTGATCGCGCGCCGCGGCACTCCAGGACCAGGACAATCGCATGGGGCTTAAAGAGCGGCTGGTGGATCCGCGCTCTCCAGACCGCCGCCCCCGGCGGGCTGCCTACGCGCTGCCCACGCTGTTTACGGCGGGCAATATTTTCCTGGGATACCTCTCCATGCTGCGTTCCTTCAAGGGCGCCATGCTGGCCGCTTCCGGCGCCTCTGGTGCAGGCCATTTCACCGCCGCGGCCACGGCGATCATGGCCGCAGCGCTGCTCGACGGCCTGGACGGACGTATCGCCCGCATGACCAACACCACCAGCGAATTCGGGCGGGAAATGGATTCCCTGGCCGACGTCATCAGCTTCGGAATGGCCCCGGCGGTTCTGGCCTTCGCCTGGGGTGTGCAGTTTGTCGAGCCGGCCCTGGGCGAGCACATCCGCAACCAGCTCTTCAACGCCGGCTACTTCATTGCGTTTCTGTTCCTGTTGTGCGGCTCGGCGCGCCTGGCGCGCTTCAACATCCAGAAAAACCCGGTTCCCAAGAATCCGGGCCGGCCCGACCGCAAGTACTTCGTCGGCCTGCCCATTCCCGCGGCCGCCGGGATGGTCTGTGCGGTGGTCTTTGCTTCCGATGGCGAGCCGCTAACCTGGTGGCCGCTGGCGATTGCCTGGCTGGCGCTGCTGCTGCTGCTCAGTTTCCTGATGGTGAGCACGTGGCGTTACTACAGTTTCAAGGGGATCAGTCTCAATAAACCCTACACCCCGCTGCTGGTGATCGCGGTGGGAGCGCTGATCTACGCCACCTGGAACTGGCCGCAGCCGGTGCTGCTGGTCCTGGCCATCACTTACGTCGGCAGCGGCATTGCGATTCGCATCGGCGGCATCATCCGGCGGCGCATCCGTCCCACGCCGCCACGTCCATCGGAGCAAAGAATTGGCTGACAGTTCCACGGTAGCGCTGGTCGGAAGCGAATCCCTGCTCGGCCGCGAAATACGCGATATCGTTGCCACTTCGGCCCCTGGCATCGATCTCCGCCTGATCGCCTCGGATGACGAGCAGGCCGGCACGCTCACGCGCGTGGGCGATGAGCCGTCGCTGGTTGAAATGCTCGGCGCGGACAGCCTGACCGGCGCGCGGGCCGTACTCCTCGCCGGCTCCGCGGAATCCAACCGCAAAGCGCTCGAAATGGCAGGTCCAGACTCCGGCGTGGTTTTCATCGACCTCACGTATTCCACCGAAGAGCGCCCGGATGCACGCCTGCGGGCGCCGCTGGTGGAATCCGAACTGGAGCCCGAGGACGAAAGCCCCGAAGCGGGGGTGCACGTGGTCGCGCATCCCGCTGCCATCGCGCTGGCTTTGTTCCTTCGCCGGCTGCATGAACACGACCCGATCCGCCGCTCCGTGATCCAGATTTTCGCCCCTGCCAGCGAGTACGGCACGGCCGCGGTGGAAGAACTCCAGCAGCAGACCGTCAGCCTTCTTTCGTTCAAGAGCCTGCCGCACACCATGTTCGATACCCAACTCAGCTTCAACCTGCTCGCGAAGTACGGCCAGGACGCGCCCATCGTGCTGGAGGAGACGGAGCTGCGGATCGAACGCCACCTGGCTTCGCTGCTCGCCCTCCCGGGCAGTGGCGAAGGGGCGCCCATGCCGTCCCTAAGGCTCATCCAGGCGCCCGTTTTTCACGGCTACACGTTCTCGGCATGGGTCGAGTTTGAAGGCAGCCCCGGCGTCGAGGCCTTGGAGAGCAGCCTGCCCACGAGCTCCATTGAAGTGCGCGGACGGGAATTCGAGCCTCCCACCAATGTCGGCCAAGCCGGGCAGAGCGGCATCGCGGTGGGCGGCATCGTGGAGGACCGCAACGAGCCGGAAGCCTGCTGGTTCTGGCTGGTGGCGGACAACCTGCGGCTGTCCGCCGAGAACGCGGTGGCCGTCGCGCGGCAATTGGTATGAATTACCGAGCCCCGACGGTGAGAAGCTGTGAAGGAATCGCCCGCAAGCGGGCGAGGCAGGCGGAACCGCCTGCCCCACCTCGGAAAACACAGGACCTGGTGTGGTGGCGCAGGCGGTTCCGCCTGCGGATCCTGATTTTTTCACAGCTCTTGCGTCTGAGGGAGTGGCCCCCCGCCCCCCCGACCCCCAACCCCCAACCCCTGCTTTTCTGGCCGCTGGCACTCGCGCTCGTGGCGGCCGGGTGCGGCTATCACGTGGCCGGGCACGCCGACCTGGTACCGAAGGACATCAAGACCATCGCCATCCCGGCATTCGGTAACACCACGGTTCAGCACAAACTGTCGCAGTTGATCTCCGAGGACCTCGCTCGCGAGTTTGTCTCGCGCACGCGTTACGTCATTGTCGCCGACCCGGAACAGGCTGACGCCATACTCCAGGGAGCCGTAACCAAATTCGACAGCGGCGCGACCATTATCGACCCCGTCTCGGGCCGCGCCACCGGCGCGCAAGTCATTGTCATTTTGCAAGTCAGCCTGACGGACCGCCACACCGGAAAGGCGCTTTTCTCGCGTCTCGGGTACGAATTCCGGGAACGCTATGAGATCTCCATCGACCCGCAGGCTTATTTCGACGAGAGCGGTACCGCCATCACACGCCTGAGCCGCGATGTGGCGCGTAGCGTGGTGACCGCCATCCTGGTAGGCTTTTAGCCGTGACTCCCGCCCAACTCCTCTTCCGAATCAAGAAGCAGGCTCTCCCAACCGCCGCTCTGTTGCTCGGCCCGGAGGCCTATGAACGACGCCGCCTGAAGGAGGCCTTGGCCGCTACCGTTCCGCAGGATGCCCTCACCGAGCACGATCTCTCGGAAAGGTCGTTGGTCGAGGTTCTGGATGATGCCCGTTCGCTCTCCCTGTTCGCCTCGGAGCGGCTCATCTGGGTCTACAACGCAGAATCGGCACTGCCGCGCGTCCGCTCCGATGACGATGGCGAGAGCGAATCGGGTTCCGGCGACGCCGGCCCTCTGAACCACTACATGAAGGATCCCACTCCCGGCGTCGTGCTGGTGTTCGAAGCCATCCGCTTCGATTTCGAAGGAGACGAAAAGCGCAAGCTGGAGCGCGTCCGCAAATTCTTCAGCGCCATCCCGGATGTGGTGGAACTCCGCAGATTCTCCGTACAGGATGCGCGTGCCGAGGCCGAGCTTCTGGCGGGCCGCGCGGGCCTTCGCATGGACTCCGGCGCGCTCGACCTGCTGGTGGAGGCATTGGGCGCGGACGTGGCCCGCGTCGCCGTGGAAATCGAAAAGCTATCGCTCTTTGCCGGCGGCCGGCCGGTGGGGGTGGACGACATCAGCGCCCTCGTGCCGGATGCGCGCGCCACCACCATCTTCGTGTTGGTGAACGCGCTGGGCCGCCGCGACCGTGCGCGCGCCCTGGAAGTGCTCGACACGCTGACGCGCGAAGGCGAGTATTTGCCGCTGGCGCTGGCCTTTCTCTCCACCCAATTCCGCATGGCTCTGGTGGCCCGCGAGGCCGGTCTGAAGAGCTCCCAGCAGATTCAGGGGCACTTCACTCGCCTGGGTGTACCGATGTGGGGATCGCGCGCGGAACAGATCCATCAGACCCTGACGAAATTCAGCCAGCCCCAGATGGAGCGCGCGCTGAGTTTGATTTACCAGGCGGACAAAGGCCTTCGCGACGCCCGGCCGGACGACCGGATCGTGATGGAGCAGTTCATTCTGCAGTTGGTGGGATAGGCCTGCCGGTGGGACAGACAATCGTATTTCGTCGTCTGTCATCCGGCTTCGAGCCGGACTCCCCTACGCCTGGAGCGCTTTGGCTCTGAGATGCAGGTTGGATTTGTACCTGGCGGCCGTGTTCTTCTTGATGATCCCCGATTTCGCCGAACGGTCGATCAGCGAAAACGTCTTGGGCAGCAGTGCCGCCACCGCGTTGGCATCCTTGCTGGCGATCGCCTTCCGCATGGCGCGGATCTGGTGGCGCAGGCGAGTCTTGTTCTGCCGATTATATTCCGTGCGACGTTCGGTCTCGCGCACCCGCTTGAGTGCGGAATAAGTATTTGCCATTTTTGCTAAATCTAATCCTTACAGAGCGTTTGAGTTTTAAGGATAACGCAATGTTGAGCCCCTCGGCAACCGCGGCACGGCGGCTCCCGCGGCTCACGGGCCTACTCCTAGCCTACCCCAGCCTACCATAGCCTATGCGGCTTCCGGCCGGCCTCATCGACCCCACCCGGCTCCTCCAGTCGGCGCATAGGATTCTGAAGCGCATAGGATTCTGAAGGTGGATGGGCTCACCGCTAACGAACCAGCGTGTGTGCTGGAGCACATTGTGTAGATTCATGTGGGTGTTTTGGCGTGTATACTCAACCCAAGGCATTCACGAATGTGAATTTGTGATTTCCGCGATTCCAAGTCTGAGGAGAGTGAGGGATGAACTACAAGAGACTGCTTACGCCTGTGGTGTTTGTACTGGCGATTTCCACGCTGGCGACCAGTGTGCCGGCACAGAATTTGCGAGTACTGCCTGACTACAAGCAGATAGCCACGATTCCCCTCCCGGGGGGCCTTGCTGGTTTCGACATTAGCTGGGTAGATTCCGACAATGGGAGGTACTACCTGGCCGATCGAACGGCCACTAAGGGGACTGGCCGCATCGATGTAATTGACACTCAAACAATGAAGTTTCTCTATGCCATTCCGCAGAAAGACGGAGATCCGGGGTTCGTCGGAAACGCCGGGGCGAACATATCGGGACCGAACGGGGTCGTGGCGATCCCTTATTTGAACCAGCTATACGTTGGCGATGGCGACAGCACCGTGAAAGTCGTAGATCTGGTAGCCAAAATGGTGGTCGCCACCATCTCTACCGGGGGCAAAAAGCGGGCCGACGAACTGGCCTACGATCCACTGGATCACATCGTGATGATTACCAACCCCGACGATAGCCCGGCCTATGTGACATTCATCTCGACGGACACGCAGAAGGTCTTGGGGACCCTCACTTATTCGCCGGAACAACGCGGCCTCGAGCAAGCCGTCTGGAACGCGCAGACCAAGAGGTTTCTGATGTCTGTGCCCGCGGCCGGGAGCCGCGCGGGCACGGTCGACGAGATTGACCCGGTCGCCATGCAGATGACCAACCGCTTCTTTCTGTCTTGCAGTCCCGCCGGGTTGGCGCTGGGCCCTCTCCAGCGAACCATGACGTCCTGTGGCACCGTGATCGACGGGAGGAATGGGCACACTCTGGCGCAGAGCCAGGGTTATGGGGACCTGACGATCGGGGGGGATGAGATTTGGTTCAATCCTGGAGACAATCGCTATTACTTCGGTTCTACCAATGTCGGTGTGGTCGATGCCGACACGCATTTCCCCCTGGGCTTTGTTACCGATGCGGGAGGGCACTCGGTGGCCGTGGACAGTCAAACCAACCGAATCTTTGTGCCGGTCACAGGCGTCGGGGTCAAGGTCTTTGCGCAGAAGTGACGGCCTAGATTTTCGCCTTCGGATGGCGCGTTTTCATCCACTCCACGAACTTCGCCGGCGCCGCCATCGTCGACAGCCGGCCTTGGCGAACCAGGGCCCAGTCGTCGAACTTGCCGGACTGTTTGATTTCGGACAGCGTCGTGGGCGGGTCCAGCCGTCCGATGAACGCCAAGTCGACGACCGCCGACTTGGCGTTCTTGGGGTCGGGACGCGGCTCGGAGACCACTGCCGCTAAGCCCACGACGCCCGACACGCCGCCGCTGTGATATACAAACACCCGGTCGCCGGGCCGCATGTCGCGGATCGCGCGGACTGCCTGCGGGTTGGTTACGCCGTCCCAGGCAGTCTTCTTCTCGCGCTCCAGATCGTCGAGCGAATAGGTATCGGGGTCCGTCTTGGCCAGAAAGTAACTCATCGGTGAAACCTCTCTCACTTTCTTACCATGCCGCCCCCGATTTGCGGGCACCTATTGATGGGCGGGCAGAATTCGCTGGCGCCGAGTTATCCTTGTGGCGGATTGACGGCTCCGCGTGCATCATGAGTGGCGGCATTCTGGTCCAGCCATCCGGCTCACTGTTGGCGCAGCGGCGGCATGGGGATGCGGATGTTGTAGTTCCTGGCGCCCACTCCCACTCCGCCCTCGCAAGTGGCGGGAGCCTGCGCTTCCACTCCCCAGAACATGTATCCGAGCATCCCTGGACTCACCCCAGCGCCGGCCGGCGCGACGGTCTGCAGGAAGACTCCAGTGCTGTTCTGGAGCGATGAGCTGAAATCGTTGCATTCCGGCTGGGCCGTCTTGCCAATGACCGCCCGCACCGCTACCGTCACCCTAGCGGGGGGGAGCGGCGGGATAGGAGGATTGATGTTCGTCCTTCCAGTCACATGCTCCTGCCAACTGGACTCCGCGGCCGAGGCCGTCGGTTGGCCGTTGGGCACCGTGGCATTGGCGTAGTCCAGCATGGGATTGCTGCCGTTCAGCCAGTCGGTCGCGGCTTTTCGGTTCAGAATGTTCAGGAAGCGATCTCCGGCCGCCAGGTCGATCGTCAGGCGCGCTGCCGGATTGGAGCCGGTTGCGTCATACGGCAGGATGGAGCGGTAGGCATTGATGAAGTCCTGCAAGCCGGCCAAGTTGGGGCTGGTGTCGTTCTCGTAGTCGATTTCAATGCCCACTCCCATGGCCTTCGCGATGTTCGCGGCGTTGATGCCCAGTTGCGAGGCGTTGGTGGAAAGCGCCTGGTCCCAGAAGGTGGTGTAGGTGGCGCCGCCAATCGAAAGCATCACCCGAACGTTGTGACTGGTGAAATAGTTCACGATGGCCGCAGTCATGCCGATGGGCACACCGTTCACGGTCTCGGTGTCGGTGGTGAGGTTGAGCACCTTCATGGGCTGGACGAAGCTGAGAATCACGAGGTTCACCGACGGCAATCCCGAGCCATCGCCGCGATCGATCATCCAGTGGTTCTTCTTGTCGAAGTCGGTCATGTCGCGCACCGTTCTCCAGGTACACGCGTCATTGCTGCAATGCCAGGCGCCGTAGATTTCAAACGAGGCGCCCTCACCGGCAGGCAGGGACGAAAAGCTGGGCGATGCCTCGGCGTTCAAGGACAGGCTCACGATCGGCTGGAGCGAAGTAATCGTAACGGAACCCTGGAAGCTCGCGACGCCCAACAGCGGTCCCAGGTTCTGGGCTCCGTGCGCGGCCGCCGGCAGAGTCACGCTGGAAGTCGCCACCATGGCGCCCGCGGCGTCCTGTGCGGTGAAAGTGATCTTCGCCGGGATAGCCGACGGGTTGGCGTATGCCACACCGGTAGTCTGGTCGGCATAGGTGACGAATCGGGAGGCGGTCGCGTTCATCGCGATCACCGAGGCCTCCGCTATCGCCACACTCCCGGTATAACGGCGGAACAGTGAACTGGCCTTCACCGGGCCGGTGCAGTTGGCCATCGCCCAACCGGTCTGGACCGG
>JAIQFL010000450.1 GCA_020073365.1 Terriglobia bacterium
GCGATGCAGTACCGCCGAAAAGGCACGGTTGGCGATTTCGCTCAAGGTCAATCCGGTGGAAGCGGCGTAATCGCGGAGTCTGGCTACCAGACTGCGCGAGAGTTTGACGGTGAAGGACACTTTGGCATCGCCGACCGGCACTGGATGCTATATGGCATTGAGGATCGTCACCACCGCTTGCTGTACGATTTTGTCTTCCAGCGTCGCGATGCCGATCGGCCTCTGCCGACCGTCCGGTTTCTGCAGATAAATCCGCCGTGACGGCGGTGCCCGGTAGCTTCCCCGGTGTACCCGTTCGTGCAGATCTCTCAGACTCAGACTCAGCTCAGCTGAGAAGGTGTACAGTTCTTCAATGACGCCTCGCCGCGGGCTCCCCGGGGAGCGTCTCAACGTCTGGAAACGTCGCGCTGGGAACGGTCACGGCTTTGAACATGACGGATCAAAAACGCACTGCCGGCCCAAAAATTAAGGTTCCGCAACATCTCAATACACTTACATTCGAGCGCCTCCTGCTCGCACACTACGACTACACGCTCTCGCCCCAAGAACAACCTCTTGTTTTCGATCTAAGTCAGCTTAGGCTCTGCGACCCGTTCCCCATTAGCCTACTCGTAATTTGGCTCAATCAACTCTCTGAACTCGGCCTTAAGATCCACGTCGTGCCGCCAGACCCCTCGTCGCCGACTCCGGTTGATCTCAAGCAAGAGGTGCCAAGAGCCACGGTGTTGCCGACGCTCTCGGCGTGGTGCTTCTTTGCTTTCCTGCTTGACAAAGGTATCTCAATAACCGGAGATGTTTCCTTGGCGAGAGCAGTGCGGGCGCCAGATCACTATCTCTCTCCCCTGCTGTTCGTGGGATCGTCCCTGGACTTCGACACTCTGTTGAAGCAAACTCAGGGACAACCAGAGATTCACTTCGGCCCCGTAATCGATGAGCAGGTTATACGCGGTGGGGCCATCAAGAATGTAGTGCTCCGTGAATTGGGTGACAATCTCTTTGATCACGCCGGAGGACGTTTTGCTCACCTACTGATGAGCAGAGGCTCCCCGCCCACAGGCACGGATCTCGACCGCGAGAACATAATCGCCGCTCGCATCGCGGCCGCGCCAGCGGCTGAGCAGAGCTTCTTTCGATCACTGCGTAGCCGCGGCTATGTTGCTGTATTGTGTCGGATGCGGGTCCCGGCCTGCGACCTAAACTCGAAGTCGCGCGGCGCGCAGTGCCAAGCTCGACACCAACGGAAGTCCTGGTTGCACTGAGAAATCCATCGACCTCTGAGCAACACAAGCAATATCGTTATGCTACCGTGCCCACATTCATTCGTGCAGTAGCCGTATTTCTGATATTTGTTCTCGCCCCAGCGGCGTTCGGGCAGAATTGGCACGGATACGTAGTAGCCGGGGCGGGATCGCTCGACCGCAAACTCATCAGCCACGCCGCGGTGGGCGGGGAGGTCCTCTTTGGAAAAGGATTTGGCGCGGGTGCGGAGATCGGAGTGATTGCGGGGCACACCAGCTTTGCTGCTTTCTCCGTCAACGGTTACTATCACATTGCCAATCCCAATAATAATCGCAAGCTGGATTCATTCATCACGGGCGGTTATACCGAAGCCGCCGATCTCTTTTCGACCGCGCACATCGGCAACGTCGGCGCTGGGCTCAACTACTGGTTCGTCCGTCACTTCGGGGTGCGAGCCGAATTTCGCGATTTCGTGAGCGGCGGCGGGCAGGCACCCGTTTTTCGCGGCGGAATTACGTTTCGTTAATGGAGTCCGCGGCGAGCGTCCCGTAGCTTGGTGTCTTCACGCATGCGTCAACGCTACGGCGTCAGGGAGGACTGATCGCTCAACTGATGCGGCAGAGGTTTTCTCCGTCGCAATACGGCAACAAGGACCGCGCCTGGCCGCATGGCGCCAGCAGGCGACCACGGGCGCAACGTGGACTACCGCGGCGCGCGCAAAGCCCTGGGCGGACGCAGATGGCGGGCGCCTTGTTCCGGCGGCTAGCGGCAGAAATAACCCCTTTCCCCAGGTGTCCGCAGGTGGTAAGGTATTTCCGGGCACGAGAGTGCACACCTCGACGGGGAGAGTCACCCCGCAGGGGGACGCCACACCGAGGTGCGATTCGTTTTCGGAGGCGATTATGAACACCGTACTTTCATTGATTGCGTTCCTTGCGATGCTTGTATTCGTTGTCTCCTGGGCCGCTCGGTCGCTCTCTGGGAGGATGAAGAGTGTAGCTTTCGCAGTATGGATTCTGCTGATTGCATTGCTTGCATTGGTTGTCACCTTCGCCGCTGGGTCGGTTTCTGGGAGAGGGGAGGTCGGCATCGGTGCGGCTATCATTGTCTGTGGACCGATCGTCGCGTGGAAGCACCTGGCGGCGTCCGGAAGGATTAAGCTGTTGGTCTCGGCCACAGTCGGTGTAGCGGCGCTGGTGGTCTATGCCGTTTGGATAAACCTTCCGAGACCGGTCGCGGAGGACAGGCTGGCTTTTGTGGGGGTGTGGACTGCCGGTCCCGGGTTCACGCTTAAGATCAGACAGGATGGAACGGCGACGATCAACCAGATGCGTGGAGGACAGGTCTGGGAACAGCTAGCTATCAGGGTAGCGCCGGATTTCGTCGAGACGGCCAACGTGGAATTCGAAGGTCGCCGAATGACCGTGATGCGGCCTGGGTACTACGGCCGGTTCTACACCATCGACAAAGCGCCGTTCATCGAGAGTGGCCGACAGAAGATGGTGCTCAACGGGATCGAACTGGTACGGGAGTGAACTGTCCACATTTCACTCGTACTTCAACGCCGACGCGGGATCGATCCGTGAGGCCCGCCAACCCGGTACGAATGCCGCCAACAGCGCCACCACGGCCAGCAGTACCGCAGCTCCCGCGAAGATCGCCGGGTCGGGTGCCTTCACCCCAAACAGTTGCGATGTGACGATGCGGCTCAGCGCGAAGGCGCAGGCGATCCCGATCGCGACGCCACCCGCGACCAGCCGGCTGGCCTCCTTAAGCACCATGCGCAGCACATCGGAGGGCAGCGCGCCCAGGGCCAGCCGGACGCCGATCTCGGCGGTCCGCCGCGCGACCGCATTGGCCACCACGCCGTACAGGCCGATGGCCGCCAGCAGAGTCGCGAGCACGCCAAACGCCACCGCCAGGATGGCGATGAGCCGGTCTGAGTAGATCGACTCGTTCACTCGCACGGTCATCCAATTCAGATTGCCGACCGGCACATTGGCATCCGCCGACCGCACCACCTGGCGGATTTGAGCGGCGATCCGCTGGTCATACTCCGCGGTGCGTATATAGAACGTCATGCGGTCGGCAGTCCACCGCTGCTCATCAGGGAAATAGAAAGTCACCGACGCGCGTTCGCGGACACCCTCGCGGCAGTCTGCCACCATGCCCACGATCTCGCGGTCGAACTTCGGATGGTTGCCGGCCCCCAGCGTGAACCGCCGGCCGACGGGGTTCTGGCCCCCAAAGTAGCGCCTGGCGAACGCCTCATTGACCACCGCTACCTTGGGTGCGGCTGCGTTGTCGCGGGCGGTGAATTCGCGGCCCGTTCGCAACGGCACCCCCAAGGCGCGAAAGAACCCAGGGCCCACCGAGGCCATGGCGCCCCCCAGGGACTCGTCTTCCTTGGGCTGGTAGCCTTCAATCGTGATATTGGTTCCGCGGCGGCTGCCGGAGAACGGCCCGGCATCCGCCACGCCCACGCCCGCCACGTTCCCGATAGCCGCCAGGCGTTCCTGCAAGTCGCGGTAGAACGCCATGGCATCCGCCGGCTCGGGACGGGTCAGCGAGGCATCCACAGAGAACAGGAGGAGCCGTTCGGTGCGGAAGCCGAGATCGACCCTGGTGAGGTGGATCAGGCTGCTGGTGAACAGTCCCGCGCCCACCACCATCAGCAGGGAGAGCGCTACTTGCGCGGTGACGATCAACTGCCGGAACCGCAACAGGCCGGTTCCCGAAGCCACGTTGGTAGCCTGGTTTTTCAGCGTCCCGGCAAGGTCGCCGCGGGTGGCCTGGAGAGCGGGGATCAGGGAGAATAGCAGGCCGCTGGCAGTCGAAAGCGCCAGGGTGAAACCCAGCAGCCGGAAATCGATGGCCGCCACCAGCCAGCCGCCCGTGTCGTCGCGCGGTAAGAGCCGGATCAGGGCGTCCGTGCTCCACATCGCCACCAGCAGACTGAGCAGGCCGCCGGCCATCGCCAGCACCAGTCCTTCCAGGAGCAGGTGCCTGACCAGCACCCATCGCCGCGCGCCCATCGCCAGCCGGATGGCAAGCTCCCGTTGCCGACCCGCCGCGCGCGCCAGCATCAGGCCGGCCACGTTGACACAGGCGATCAGCAGCACCATCCCGACCATGGCCATCAGGGCGACCAGCGGCTTCTCCCATTGGCGGCGCAGGCCGTTGATCCCTTGTACGGCCGGGCGCAACTCCACCTGGTGATTGAGGAACTCGTCCCGGGCGCGATCGTTGCGCATCTTCCCCATCCGCGCCAACTCGGCTTCCAGGATGGAATGGTAGACGATAGCGGTTGCCGCCTGCGCCCGGCCCGCCGTGAAGCCGGGCTTCACGCGGGCGAAGATATTCAGCCAGCGTACTTGCGCATCTTCCAGACCGTCCCAAGTGGGGGTGACCACGCGTTTCATGGCGATGGGCACGAACAGGTCAGGCGTACTTCCGGGCACCAGCCCGTGGAAGCGCGGCGCCACCACCCCAACCACCACCACGGGATGGCCATTGATCGTGACCGTCTGGTTCAGGATTGCCGGGCTGTTGCCGAAGCGGGTGGACCAGAGACCATGTCCCAGCACCACCACGGGATGCGCACCCGGAGCGCCGTCATCTTCGGGTGTCAGCACGCGCCCCAGCGCCGCCCCGACACCCAGGGAGTCGAAGAAATTCCCCGAGACCATCTCCGCCGCCGCCGGTTCCGCGTTTCCCTGGTACCCCAGCGTCACCTTGGCGCCCGAACGTGCGATGACCGAATCGAAGGCCGGGTCTCGGTCGCGCAACTGGCGATACATGGGGTACGAGAAAACGGCCTCGGGATTGTCGCGCATGCTGTACCCCGGCGCCTCGTAGTCCTTGTGAAACACCACCAGCCGTTGCGGGTCGCGGACCGGCAACGATCGCAGCAGCACCTGGTCGAGCAGCGAGAAGATCGCGGTATTGGCGCCGATCCCCAGCGCCAGCGACACTATCGCCACGCCAGTAAACATCGGGCTCCGGCGCAACGTCCGGATGATAAAAGCGAGGTCCTTCCACATGAGATAGTTTCAGGCCTGCAAGTACGATTCCATTCTGCACGGCTCCGGTACCGGTCATCGCCGGTGCCCGCGTGTCCGCTTTTGGGATCGTGTGCCCGCTCGCGCCACTACCGGTACTTCCCCATCAACCCGTTCCACCGGACCCTCAGGGGATCCAAAAACGCCATCATCCCGCGCCAGAGACTCACCTTGGTCCCCGCCACGTCATTCCACCGCACCGGCACCTCCAGGGCGCGGTAGCCCAGGCGCTGAGCGATGAAAAGCACCTCGACGTCGAACCCGAACCCGTCCAGAAGTTGCCGTCCGAAGATCTCCCGCGCCGCGCCGGTTTCGAACAGTTTGAATCCGCACTGTGTGTCGTGAAAGGGAAGCCCCGTGATCAGCCGCATCCACAGGTTGAACAAACGCCCCATCGCCTCCCGAAGGAACGGTTGGTGAACGCCGACCAGCGACCGGTCTACCGCGCGCGAACCGACGGCCACCTGGGCGCTCTCACGCTCCATGGCGCTCCAGAGTTTCTCCAGTTCCTCGATCGGCGCCGAGAGGTCGGCGTCGGTGAACAGCACCCACTCGCCCCTGGCTTCGAGCATGCCGTGCCGCACGGAGTACCCTTTCCCGCGATAGCCGGGGTTCCCCACGACCCGAACTCCAGCGCCGCGCGCTACTTTGGCGGTGCCGTCGCGCGAGCCATCGTCCACCACCACAACTTCGGCGAAATCCCAGGGGGTCGTGTCGAGATACGCCAGCACCGTCTTCAGCGTGACAGGTAACCGCTTCTCTTCGTTGTAGGCCGGAATGACAATGGAAACGGATCGTCGCAAACGAAGCCCTATGATAGCCCATTTCCCGGGCTCGCCTATCCGCGCCGGAATAGCCGGAATCCGACCATCAACCCGAGAACGGAGAACCTCCAACCGGTTTTGCATTAGCCCGGCTGTTGAGCGGGCGATTAGTTAGCCGCACGATTCGCCGCAGTTCCTCGCCGGCGGAATCCTGCTGTTGCGGCGCGACGAAATGCCCGCATTGCGTGCGCTCGAAGCTGATACACCCTTGATGCGAGGCGCAGTAATCGCCGTGTTGTATGTGAACAGTGCCTTCCGGCTGCCAGCGGCGGTCAGACGGTCTCATCCTTAAGGTTGATCATGTCGCCTTCGGGGCTGGAGTCTACTCGACAGGTTGTCGATAACGGAAGCATCTTCGCCGCGGGATCTCAGTACGCCTTGAGCGCCTGCGGGGAACCGCTGGCCACTGTTGTTGCGGCTTTCCACCGCTCCGCCTTGCGCGCCTTCCACCAGATCCAGGCGGCCGAAAGCGCCACCATCAGCGCGATCACGCCGAGGGTCGCCAAGGCGGTCTGTGGAATGCTCAGCCAGCCTTTGAGCGCCTTGGCCGTGTTGCCGTACACCAGCATGACGTGGACCCAGTAGACCATCAACGAGTTCCGGCCGAGGCACTGCATCCAACTCCAACCCGCGCCCACGCAATACTCCGTCCAGAGGTAGGCTCCCGACATGAGCAAAAGCGAGATGCCGGCGCGAATCAGAATCAGCGTCGGACCGTCGGTCCAGAAACTCGACTGCCTGTAGAGGGAATACGGGAGGTTGGAAAAATACTGCCCGGTGAATACCAGCGCGAACCCAATCAGCACCGACCACTGCATGAGCCGTTCGAACCGGTCCGCGCCGGTGCGCTTCACGAGGGTGCCTGCCGCCAGTCCGAACCCGATATATGCCGCGCACGGGAAGAACGCAAAATGCCCGCGGCCGGCGATGGGCACGAGGTACTCGCGCAGCAGGGAGGGCGCCCCGTTCCACGGCAGGGCGGACACCACGGGAGCAGCCACGGCAATCCCCAGGGCTGCGGCTACCGCGAAACGCGCGCGACCTTTGGCATCAAAGACCGCCGCCAGCGAAAGCGCCGCCATCCCTACACCCATGCAGTTCAGGATGTCCACCTTGGCGATCTCGTGGAGGTCCGCATGGGGCAGGCTGGCCACCCAGTTGCTGATGCGGAACGCAAACGCGATTCCGAGGATATAGCCCGCGCGCCTGAGCGAGATGAGCCAGCGGCGGCCCGGATTCAGCTCGCGGCGCTCCAGACTGTCCATCTGAAAAGCGAGCGTCATCCCCGCCATGAACAGGAACAGCGGCGCCGCCATCCCGCCCACGAACTGCGAGAGCACGTAAGGGCCGCCTTCCCGGAGGTCCATCCGCGCGAATGAGTTGAACGTGTGGCACTGGATCATGATGACTACAGCGAGCCCACGCATCCAGTCCAGAAAAGGAAATCGCTTCACAAGAAAGGGGGGTGTACCCCAACTGAGATCCATGATAGCCCAGTGGAGCAGGCTGATGTTTCGGAGAATTGTCCAATGCAAGATGATCCTGAAATGAAGTACGTTTCCAATGCAAGATGATCCTGAAATTCGTGGTCTGCCACCCTTTCAGGTGGATGCGAATTGGGATGAAGAACGTGGAGGGGCTAACGCCCCAGGAAATCGATGATTTTATCAAGGGCAGCTCGCAGATCGAGTTTGCCGGTGAAACCCGGCGGGAGATCTACGACTGGATCCAAGCGATGCTGGTAGCGCAGGAGTATTTCGCGCAGCG
>JAIQFL010000053.1 GCA_020073365.1 Terriglobia bacterium
GTAATTCCGCGATCAATTGATCGCGGCCCCATTGAAGCTGACTGGCTCCTCTGCACGGACCTCAAGTGGCGGGAATTCCGCGATCAATTGATCGCGGCCCCATTGAAGCAATACCTCCCTCGACCAGCCACTGCGGCATCCCGTTAATTCCGCGATCAATTGATCGCGGCCCCATTGAAGCACGGCTAGAAAAGGTAAGAAGATCATCACCGTCGACGAAATTCCGCGATCAATTGATCGCGGCCCCATTGAAGCCGGGGGCCGGCGTACAGGCACCGGCCCGTGGCCCGCAATTCCGCGATCAATTGATCGCGGCCCCATTGAAGCCCGGCCAGATACAATCGAACCCGATCCCCTGCTTTAAATTCCGCGATCAATTGATCGCGGCCCCATTGAAGCACCCAGGGGGCGATGTGGTGTCCACGGCCGTGGCAGTAATTCCGCGATCAATTGATCGCGGCCCCATTGAAGCGCACTTTCCGCGGTAGTACTCCCCGATGACGTAGAGAATTCCGCGATCAATTGATCGCGGCCCCATTGAAGCATTGGCCCCGCGATGGTGCCGGCCGTGTCAGGGAAAATTCCGCGATCAATTGATCGCGGCCCCATTGAAGCATCGCCAACGCTGCCCCGATTGACTCGGTGATGTTTCAATTCCGCGATCAATTGATCGCGGCCCCATTGAAGCCGGATCATCCGCAGTTGTTCCCGCTTTGCATCATTAATTCCGCGATCAATTGATCGCGGCCCCATTGAAGCCAAGCCAGACGGGACGTGGGATTGGGGTCCAAATAAGCAATTCCGCGATCAATTGATCGCGGCCCCATTGAAGCAAGATTAGTTCGTATCATCGTCTTCGTCCTCTTCCAAATTCCGCGATCAATTGATCGCGGCCCCATTGAAGCTCCATGGTTGTTGCCAGCCGTATGGACTGTGTTATTAATTCCGCGATCAATTGATCGCGGCCCCATTGAAGCAATTGGCGTTTGCAGGTTCTCGACGGCAGTTTTAAGAATTCCGCGATCAATTGATCGCGGCCCCATTGAAGCCGGCCAGGGCGTCATCACGCCGCGGGTAGCGGCGAGAATTCCGCGATCAATTGATCGCGGCCCCATTGAAGCCATCTGTAGGCGAATTCTGGTTAATGCGGCGTTCGCCAATTCCGCGATCAATTGATCGCGGCCCCATTGAAGCCAGCGGCGCCAGCGGTCACAGTAGCGGTGTAGCCGGAATTCCGCGATCAATTGATCGCGGCCCCATTGAAGCGATGGCCTGGCGGCCCGTCTACGTCTTCGTCAAACATATCAATTCCGCGATCAATTGATCGCGGCCCCATTGAAGCTCTCATCGTATGGGTGCCCTCGTGGGCAATGTGTTAATTCCGCGATCAATTGATCGCGGCCCCATTGAAGCTTGATCAACCACGCGCCCGCGAGCGCCAGTCCGGTCAATTCCGCGATCAATTGATCGCGGCCCCATTGAAGCAATTCCGTCGAGAAGGTTATGGCCGATATCCAGGCGCAATTCCGCGATCAATTGATCGCGGCCCCATTGAAGCGGCACTTCGGCGAGCGAGCCTGCGGCCTTCGCCTGAATTCCGCGATCAATTGATCGCGGCCCCATTGAAGCTGTCGATCAGCGTTGAGCAACGCAACCATGCTCTGAATTCCGCGATCAATTGATCGCGGCCCCATTGAAGCGTTGCGGCGGCGATGCGGGCGCGGCCAGCAGCAGAATTCCGCGATCAATTGATCGCGGCCCCATTGAAGCGTGAGGGTCAAGCAGCCGTCCACCTTCATGGCTTTAATTCCGCGATCAATTGATCGCGGCCCCATTGAAGCCACGCGATGGGACAGACCCCGCGGGGGCGCCACGTGAATTCCGCGATCAATTGATCGCGGCCCCATTGAAGCTTTGATACCTGAGGGATCGCCGCCGGCACCCTGCGTAATTCCGCGATCAATTGATCGCGGCCCCATTGAAGCCAGCAGGGCACCACGTTGTCCGGCGTGTAGCCGCCAATTCCGCGATCAATTGATCGCGGCCCCATTGAAGCTTGGAGCGGGCTATCCGTATTCTCGCCTTGATAGGACTTCCGCGATCAAATTATCGCGGCCCCAATGAAGCGATATAGATGGCTCTCTTAAGGTGGAGCACAATGCCAAATCCCAGATCAAATGAACGCGGCCCCCTTGAATCGAACACGCTGCGGCGATGCATACCTTGCCGCCCGCGAATTCCGCGATCAATTGATCGCGGCCCCATTGACGCCCTTCCGTTGAATGACATCGTGACATTGGCCTCCGCAATTCCGCGATCAATTGATCGCGGCCCCATTGAAGCTCGGGTTTGCCACGTGAAGACCTCGCCATCTTTGCGCAATTCCGCGATCAATTGATCGCGGCCCATTGAAACTTGGATGGAGCCTGCAAACGCGCGACTCCGTCGATTCCGCGCTCCACCGATCCCAGGGGGTCAGGAATAAATCCCCGGCGCCTCGTGGCCGATCTTCTGAACGTACTCGATATACGAACCCGGATAGACTCGCGGATGGCGGTCGGTGCCGCTCTCGCCGCCCAGCTCCAGGACGCGCGAGCCCAGGCCGCGCAGGAAGGTGCGGTCGTGCGACACGAAGATCATGGTGCCTTCGAAATCCTTGAGCGCTTCGACGAGCATTTCCTTGGTGGCCAGGTCCAGGTGATTGGTCGGCTCGTCGAGCACCAGGAAGTTGGGCGGGTTGTAGAGCATCCGCGCCATCGCGAGCCGCGACTTTTCGCCGCCGGAGAGCGCCCGGATCTTCTTGTCCACATCGTCTCCGGAGAACTGGAACGCCCCCGCCAGCGTGCGTAGCGAGCCGATGCCGTCCTGCGGGAAGTCGTTCTGAAGCTGTTCGAGGATGGTCAGATCCGGATCGAGCACGTCCAGCGACTGCTGCGCGAAGTATCCCATGTGCAAGCTGGCGCCCAGCCGTACGCTTCCGGCATCGGGCGCGCTCACGCCCGCAATCATTTTGAGCAGCGTGGTCTTCCCCGCCCCATTCTTTCCCATCACCGCCCAACGCTCTCCGCGGCGGATGGTGAGACTGAACCCCTCGTAAATCACGCGCGGACCGTACCGCTTGTGCAGATTCTCAATGACTGCCACCTGGTCGCCGGAGCGCGGCGGGACGCGAAACTCGAACTTCACCACCTGGCGTTTCCTGGGCAGCTCGATCCGGTCGATCTTGTCGAGCGCCTTGATGCGGCTCTGCACTTGCGCCGCCTTGGCCGCGTGGGTCTTGAAGCGCTCGATGAAGCGCTGTTCCTTGGCGAGCATGGACTGCTGCCGGGCGAAGGCCGCCTGCAGGTTGGTCTCGCGGATAGCGCGCTCCCGCTCGTAGAAATCGTAGTTGCCCGAATACGCGACGATCTCGCCGGCATCGATCTCCGCGATCCTCGAGACGATGCGGTTCATGAACTCGCGGTCGTGGGAGGTCATGAGCAGGGCGCCCGGGTAGGACTTGAGGAACTGCTCCAGCCAGATGATCGACTCGATGTCGAGGTGATTGGTGGGCTCGTCCATCAGCAGCACGTCCGGGCGGCCGAGCAGAACGCGCGCCAGCGCCACGCGCATCTTCCAGCCGCCCGACAGGGCCCCCACGTCGCCATCGATCTGGTCGTCCTGGAAGCCGAGGCCATGTAGCACCTCGCGGGCCTGCGCCTCCAGCGCATAGCCGCCCAGATGCTCGTACTCGTGCTGCACGTCGCCGAAGCGCGCCAGGATGCGGTCCAGATCGGCGGCCCGCTCGGGATCGTCCATGGCGCGATGCAGGTCTTCGAGCTCGTGATGGAGATCGCCGACCCGGCCGCTGCCGGCGATGGCCTCATCGAGGACCGACCGGCCCCGCATTTCCTCCACGTCCTGGCGGAAGTAGCCGATGGTCAGCCGCTTCGGAACGGAGACGTCACCCTCGTCGGGGGCGTCCTCCCCGACCACCATGCGGAAGAGGGTGGTCTTGCCGGAGCCGTTGGGGCCGACCAGGCCGACCTTCTCGCCGGGGTTCAACTGAAAGGAAGCGTCCACGAAGATGAGCTGTTTGCCGTACTGCTTGTGGATATTCGAGAACGAGATCATCCGGAAAGACCACGGTAGCAGGTTGGTGGGGCAGGCTTTAGCCAGGCTTTAGCCTGCGGCGGGCTTCAGCCTGCCCGGCCTCGAGATACTCGACCATGGGTATTCCTCTGCCGATCGAGCCAGCCCGGCTCGCACCGGGTTTTGGAGGATGTAGTTCTCAATACGCTGGAACTCGTCCGCGCTGCGCACGCGACGATCGTAGCTCTCATCCTGCCAGAACGGTTGGCCCGTTCGGCCCAACAGCTTGTTGCTTTCCCGCGCCGAGGCGCCCTTCAGTCTGCGCAGCAGGGCTGGCACATCGACCCGAGGAGTGATGAGCAAGTGAACATGATTGGGCATCACCACCCAGGCGTGCGACACGTAATCGCAAGCAGCGCCCTTGCTAAGCGAATCGGCCACCACGTCGGCGATGGCTGGCATTCGCAGATATGCAGGTCCGGCGCGTTGCTCATCCAGCAGCCGGTCCATGCAAGCAAGTGCCTTTCCCGAACTCGGCCGCCCGCCGGGGAACGCCCTGCCTGTTGGCAGGCTGCCGTACAGACGGAAGGTGACAAATAGAGATTCTCCAACAGCATAGTGGTGCGGAAGACGCCGGTAAGACACCTGCATGTATCAGTAGTGCAAAGGGAGAAGGAGAACTCTCATCTCGCGTTGCGGCATGGGCGGGCTGAAGCCCGCCGCAGGCTAAAGCCCGCCCCACTTTTGTAACACAGTAGTACTAGGCCTACGTGAACTTGTAGACTCCCGGCACCGGCAGCGGCGGCACGGGGACATTGTCCTTGTAGTCGAAGGTCTTTGGCAGCAGGTCCTGCTTCGAGGCCATCATCATGTCCCAGGTGATCTTCTGGCCGGAGTAGGCGGCTTCCCGGCCCATCAGGCAGGTCATGGTGCTCTCCGCGACGGTCATCGCCTCGTTCAGGTAGGGGCCCTTGCCGAGGATGCTGTTCACCATGTCGATGTGTTCCTGCACATAGGGATCGAACGCCAGGCGGGCGCCGCGCAGCGCGCCGCTGTCAATCACGCCTTTGGTCCCGACGATCCGCTCGCTCACGTTCTGGGCCATTTCCCGCCCTGGGTACTGGCGGCAGCGGCTCGACATGTGGACGCCGTTGGGATAGACGAAATCGGCAGCCAGGTGATCGTAGATGTTGCCGTACTCTTCTTCACGGGGGCGCCAGGCAGCACCGCCGGAGGCGACCACCTCCACAGGGTGCGCGCCCATGAACCAGTTGCAGGTATCGATGTTATGCAGGTGCTGCTCTACAATCTGGTCCCCGCAGACCCATACGAAGGAGTACCAGTTGCGATGCTGGAACTCCATGTCGCCCCACTTCGGATCGCGCTTCTTGTTGGGGAAGGTGTTGAAATTCAGCACTGGGGTGCCTTCCCAGTAGGCGTAGAGCGCCTGGATGTCGCCGATCTCTCCAGCCTTCAGGCGCTTGTACTGGTCGAGGTACCAGGTCTGGGAGCGCCGTTGCGCGCCGGACTTCACGGTGAGCTTGAGCTCCTCGGACTTCTTGGCCGCCGCCATGAAGCGCCGCAGGTTCACGGGGTCGGTGCCGAACGGCTTTTCGCAGAAGATGTGCTTTTTGGCTTCGACGGCCGCCTCGAAGTGCATCGGGCGGTAGGCCGGATAGGTGGCCAGCATCACGATATCCACGCCGGAGGCGATCACCTTCTTATAGGCGTCGAATCCCACGAAGTGATGTTCCGCGTCCACCTTCACGCGATCGGCGAGCTCCGGTTTCAGGGCCTTGAGTTTGCGGAGCGATTCCTCCAGCCGGTCTTCGAAAACGTCGGCAATCGCGACGAGTTCGACGTTATCGCACCCGGTGAGGATGTTCTGCACCGCCTGGGTGCCGCGGGAGCCGGCGCCGATCAGGCCGGCCTTCAGCTTTTCATTCCCAGCGCCGCGCACCAATTCGGGCTTCACGATCGTGAAGGCGGTGGCGCTGGTCATGGCAGACGTGAGAAAGGATCTTCGGGAAAACGCGTCGTTTGGCATAGGGGTAACCTCGGACGCCTTATTCTAACTGGATTCGCGCCCTGTGGGGCATGCTTCCGCGTGCCTGTCCTTCACCGAGGCGATTTCTTCCAGCACGCGCACGGCTTCGGCGGCCGGGTCGGGCGCGCGGGTGATCTGGCGTCCCATGACGAGATAGTCGGCGCCATCGCGGATGGCCTCGGCGGGTGTAGCGACACGCTTCTGATCGCCCTTCGCCCGGCCGGGAGAGCGGACTCCGGGGGTCACCAGGATGGCGTTCGGAGCGAGGATGCGGCGCACCGCCGCGGCTTCGAGCGGTGATGCGACCACGCCATCCGCGCCGGCGTGCATGGCCTGGCGGGTCCGCGTGGCCACCATCTCCGATACCTCGCACGAGTAGCCCAGGTCGTCGAGATCCTCGCGGCCGAAGCTGGTGAGGACGGTCACGGCCAGCAGTTTGAGACGATCCCCTTCCCTGCCATGAATGGCCGCGCGCATTACGGAGCCGACGGCGTGGATGGTAAGGAACGTTACGCCGGTGCGGGAGACCTGCGCGACGGTGCGCTTCACCGTCTCGGGGATGTCGTAGAGCTTCAGGTCGAGAAAGACGCGCTTCGCCTGGTCGAGGAGCTCCTCGACGATTCCCATGCCGGCCGCGGCGTACAGTTCCATGCCGACCTTGTAGAAGTCGATGTGGTTGCCGAGGCGGCAGATCAGCGTGCGGGCCTCTTCGGCCGATTCCACGTCGAGCGCCACGATGATGGGGTTGGGCTTCATATCAGGCGGATCGGTTTCTCCTGCCGCGGGAGGACGCGGCCGATGGGATAGGCGCCGCCGAGGGAAGCAACCAGCGAGACGGCGTCGGTTTCGGGGAGCGCGATCAGCAGGCCCCCGGAGGTTTGCGGGTCGTACAGCAGGTCTTCTTTTTCACGCGAGACCAGGAACGCCTCGGGCATCTCCACATCACCGGAGGCGAAGTCGCGATTGTTTTTCAGTCCGCCGGGCATGACGCCCTGATGCGCGTACTGCAGGGCACCGGGCAGGAAGCGCACCGCATCGACGGCGATCTCGAGCGTGACGTTGCTGGCGAGCGCCATTTCCCGCGCGTGGCCGATCAGGCCGAAGCCGGTTACGTCGGTGCAGCCATGGACGTCGAACCGCAGCATCTCCTCGCAGGCGCGGCGGTTGAGCGTGAGCATGGACTGGATGGAGGCTTCCATGTGCCCTTCGCAGATGATACCGCGCTTCAAGGCGGTGGAAACCACGCCGGTGCCCAGGCGCTTGGTGAAGACCAGAGCGTCGCCCGCACGCGCGCCGGCGTTGGGTTTGAATCGCGACGGGTGAACGAGGCCGGTGACCGCGTATCCGAACTTGATCTCGTCGTCGGCGATGCTGTGGCCGCCGAGGATGGAGCAGCCGGCTTCGCGCATTTTCTCGGCGCCGCCTTTCAGGATCTGTTCGAGATCCGAAAAATCGCCCTTCGCGGGGTAGGCCAGGATGGAGAGCGACGAAATGGGCCGGCCGCCCATGGCGTAGACGTCGCTCAGTGCGTTTGCGGCAGCGATGGCGCCGAAGGTGAAGGGGTCGTCTACAATCGGGGTGAAAAAATCCACCGTCTGCACCAGGGCGAGGTCCGGCGTCAGCTTGTACACGCCGGCATCGTCGGCGGTGTCAAACCCGACCAGCACGTTCTCATCGGCCCAGCGGGGCACGGTTGCCAAGACCCTGTCCAACAACTTTGGACTCAGTTTGGAGGCTCAACCGGCGGCTTTTACGTGGGCGGTGAGTTTATGTGCATTCGTATTCATTCGTGGCCTTCTATATAATAACGAGGATGCGACGCATATCCGTTCTTTCTGTTGTCTTGCTTCTCGGTCTGGCGTTCACACTGGTTTCGCGTGAGCCGGCTCCCAACCCGCGACTGAAGAAAGGTGGCCGCCTGCCGGAACGCAGCGGGTGGATCCAGGTGCATCTGGAGGGCACGCCCGGCGATATCGGCTTTCAACATGGATACCTGCTGGCGGCGGAAATCAGGGACAACTTCAAGGCCATTTCCACGGAAATGACCCACGAGGAAAAGAAGGGTTGGGAGTTCTTCCGCAAGACGGCGCGCGAAGTGTTCTGGCCGCATGTGGAGCCGGAGTACCGCGACGAAATCACGGGTATTGTCGACGGCCTGGCGGCCCGCGGCGTGAAGCTGGATGTGTGGGACATGGTGGCCATGAATGCGTGGCTCGAATTGCCGTACTACGATAAGTGGCTCAGCAAGGGCATTCCTACTGCGACCGGCGCCCCCGAATCGGGCAAAGGTCCGGGGGACCACTGCAGCGCGTTTGCGGCTACGGGAAGTTATACGAAGGACGGGCGGGTGGTGATTGGTCACAACAACTGGACCAGTTACTCGTCGGGTGAGCGGTGGAACGTGATGTTCGACATCGCGCCGGCGAAGGGCAGCCGGATCCTGATGGATGGCGCGGCCGGCCTGATCCACAGCGGCGACGATTTCGGGGTGAATGCGGCGGGTATCATCATCACCGAGACCACCATCAGCGGGTTCAGCGGGTTCGATCCGAACGGGATTCCGGAATTCGTGCGGGCACGCAAGGCGATGCAGTATGCTACGTCGATCGACGATTTCGCGCAGATTATGAAGGTTGGAAATAACGGGGGCTATGCCAACAACTGGCTGGTGGCGGACCGCAAGACCAACGAGGTGGCGAGCCTGGAGCTGGGGCTGAAAAACGTCACGCTCCAGCGGACCATGGACGGGTTTTTCGTAGGCTCGAACTTCCCGGCGGACCCCAAGCTGATCAAGGAGGAGACGGAATTCGATCCGAACGACAAGAGCAAGAGCGAGAATGCGCGGCACGCTCGCTGGCTCACGTTGATGGAGCAGAATAAGGGGAAGATCGACGTGGTGGCGGGTCAGAAGTTCCTGTCGGACCACTTCGACAGTTACTCCGGCAAGGTGGAACCCAGCGAGCGCACGCTGTGCGGGCATATTGAAGTTTCGCCGCGCGGCATGGGGACCTGGCAGGCGCCTTACGCCCCGGCCGGCGCGGTGCAGAATAAGGTGACGGACGCCGCCGGGGCGGAGAAAATGTCGCTCACGGCGGCGCTGGGGCACGCATGCGGGATCGGCTTCAAGGGGCAGGAGCACCTGGCGAAGCATCCGGAGTTCGCCTGGATGAAGGATATTCTGCGGGACATGCCGGCGCGCGGTTGGGCGCGGTTCGCGGCGAGGTGAAAGGGATGAGTGGTGGGACAGACGATCGCCTTTTGTCGTCTGTCAGCCGGCGTTAGCAGGGGCTGGGCAGGTCGGGGGACCTGCCCCACGTTTCATTTGATCGGTGTGGCGGTGAGCTCGAGCTGGAACTTGCGCTTGGAATTCAGGTCGTCGGACGAGAAGATTTGCGTAGCTTTCCGAAGCGGCACGATTACCGTGGAATTCCATTTGTACTGGCGCACCACCGGGGGCAGAGAAGAAGCAGCACCGGTTTCGAGCGCCACCGCGCTGACATCGGCAGAGACCTGAACAGTTAGTTGGCCGAGAATTTCCCGGACGTTGTGGCAGTCGATGTTGACGCCCAGATCGAAGTACTGAAACTGATTCCCGCCGCCGGTAGGAACCGGCAGGCGGGTACCGGTTCGCAACGAGTCCCTTGAGACTTGTCCGAAACGATCAGTGAGTAGGTCCGGCTGTTGATCACCTTGTTGTCGTCCACTTCCTTAGTCACAAAATCCAGGCGATAGAACCCCGTGACACTCTCTCTTTCTGGCTGGGCAAAGGATGTCCGCGCCATCAGCAGCACGCCTGTCAGAATCCACAGCTTCGTTGTTGTTCGCATTTCTTGCTCCTTTATCGTTAGCTGCCGCCGGTCAGCGGCGGTATCTGAATCTTCCGGATCTCGATCGGTTCCGCGCTCCGCTGGTCCGCTTCGATCAAAACCTCACGCGCCTGATCGGGAAAGCGCGCCACCAGGTCCACCAGGGCCCGCTCCTCAGGCGACAGTGCCGAGGGACGCGGGAAAACACTGAGCCGGGGCAATGGGGAACGGGCCACGACGGGCCGAGTAACTACCCGATGCCTGCGCCGTGGCGCGGCGGCCTGGGGCTCCTCAGCGGACGCCGCGTCTGTTGTGGCGGGCGGCTGCGCCGTCGAGATGGTACGTTCCGCAATGGTCGCCTGGGGCTTCACCCGGTGGGTGATTGCCACTACCAGCAGGGACGCAAGGACGGGAATCGCCACAGCCCAGCGCCACCACCCGAAACGGCGCTGAGTACCTGCGGCTCGCACCCGTCCGAGCACGCGCTGTTCCAGGCCGGGCCTGGGCTCCTCGCTCGAGTAACTGGCGAGTGCCTCATCCAGGAGTTTGTCGAGCTCATCGGGCTGGTTACTTCTCATGACGACCTTCCGACATGCGAGTCAGTTTTTCCCTGAGGATCTGCCGCGCCCGCATCAGGCGCGTGCGGACCGTACCTTCGGGGAGTCCCATCAGTCCGGCAATCTGCCGGGAATTGAGCTCTTCCACGGTGGAGAGCGCCAGCGGCTGCCGTAGTTCCTCCGGCAGGGCGTCTACAAACCGCTGGACGGTGGCATTCCAATCGGCCGCGATCGCGGCTTCTTCGGGGCTGGCGTCAGGCGATGCCGCATTCGGGTCCGGCGGCTCCTGGCGCCTTCTGGGCAGCCTCTCCACGGCGATCCGCCAGGTGGTGCGGGCCAGGAAGGCTTTCTCGTCCTCGATGCTTTCCCAGGCCCCGGTCCGATACAGCTTCAGGAACGTTTCCTGAACCGCGTCTTCCGCGTCGTGGGAGTTCCGGAGGAGCGCGTATGCCACCCGGAAGACAAAGCGCGCCTGCCGCTCGACCAAAGCTACGAACCGGTCATCACGGGCGACGGCTTGGTTCGCTTTCGCCAATTGTTTGCTGCCCCGCCAACCCTCAGCTCCAGGAATCCGATCGGTTATGACGCTTCCATCCTGCATGCGGCCACGTTCATAAGTTAAGACCGGGGAAAGCGGGGAAGCGTTCAACTATTTGGGAGGGTGGGGCAGGCGATTTGCCTGCCCGCGGTCGAGCAAAGCTCGCGGCGCCCCGCTTCGCGGTACAAGGCCGGTTGGCAGGCGAAACCGCCTGCCCCACCGTTTTTGCTGCCAGCGACCTTCCGAAAGGCCTAAAAGTGAATCTTCGCGCCCAACTGGATCTTCCGCGAACCGCTCGTCACCGAATTGCGGATGCGGCCGAATAGCGTGCTGGTGATATCGGTGGTCGGGGCGTTGAACATCACGGAGTTGGTCAGATTCGTGGCGTCGCCGCGGATCTCCAGCTTTACCCTCTCCGTCACCGGCACACGCTTCAACAGCGACGCATCCATCTCGAAGTAGTGCGGGCCCACGAAGAAGTTCCGTCCGGTGTTGCCCATCTGGCCCGCGCCCGGTGCCGAGAATTTGGCCCGTTCGGCGCTGTCGAAGTACCAGATGAGCCCGCTGGCGGCGTCCAGGAACGGGGTGCCATCGCCGCGGCCGCAGCCGGTGCAGTTGGCAGTGGACTGGTTCACGTTGCTCACGGTGTTGGTCCCGGCATACACCGTGAAGGGCCGTCCGCTGGTGATGCGCGCGAATCCGGTAACCTCCCATCCGCTCACAATCCGATTCGCAAGGCCCGAAGCATTGCCCAGCAAGCGCTTGCCCTTACCGAACGGCAGTTCGACCACCCAGTTGGTCTGCAGCGCGTGGCGCCGGTCGAAGTCGGACGGCGCATAGTTCAGCCGGCGATTGTAGATGTCGAACGGGGTGTCGCTGGCCGTGGACGCGTTGCCCGTGCCGACCACCGTGAGGGTGGGGTCGAAGGAACGCGTGTCGAGCGACTTCGACCAGGTGTACCCAACCTGGAATGCAATGCCACTGGTCAGGCGGCGCTCCACCTGCACTTCGAGCGCATGGTAGGTGGAGAAATCGTTCGAGTCGACGACATTCATCCCGCTGCCGTATTGCGGATACGGAATAAAAAAGAACGGCTGCCCGGCCGAGAGTTGCGTCACCGACTGGCCGTTCTGAAGCCGGGTGGCGAACGAATTCGCCAGTGCGGCCACGGAGTTCAGGCTGAGGTTGGAAGCGAACAGGCGCCGGATCATCGCCGACGCCGTCTCACCCGGGTTGATACGCGAATCGGCCTTCAGCACGTTATTGACAAGGGCCGACTCGCCGCCGGCTTTGATGGTATTGAACGCGTCCAGGAATCCGTTACTGAAGATCTGGTCCTGGTTGGCGTTGTACGCGCCCAGCAGGTGGTACGCGCGGCGGCCGATGTAAGCCACGTCGAGAACCGTGTTCTTGGCGACCTGGCGTTGGATGTCGAACGAGAACTGGTGGGTTCGCGGGGTCTTGAGGTTGGGATCCACCACCAGGTTGGATGCGGACGCGAATGGGGCGGGGGTGGTCAAACCGTTCGGAGGGGTGGTGGGGGGAGCCAGGTCGGGCAGATTCCGCAAGCGGCCGCCGTTCTGGCCGAAGTCGGTATTGATCGCCGCAAAGGCCGCGCCCGGCAGATTGTTGAGAATCTGCGAGGCGATCAGGAACGTGTTGATGCGGTCATAGGCGATTCGGTAATTGGAGCGGATGGCGGTCTTCCCGTTGCGAAACGGGTCCCAGGCAAAGCCGATGGAGGGCCCTATATTGCCAAGCTGGTTCTTAAACAGGTCGCCTGGAACCCACTGGGCGGTGTTGGTGGGAGCGGCGCCGGCGACGATCGTCTGGTTGGGAACCTTGATGTTGTTGGCGGGTGTGGTGGGAGAGAGCCGGACCTCATAGCGAAGTCCGATGTCGACCGTAAAGTTCGGCCGCAGTTTCCAGGTGTCTTGAGCGTAAAACTCGTACTCCGGGTAGCGCGTATCGAACAGAAAGGTGTTCTTGGTCCACTGATTGTCCTGTGCCACGAAGCCGCGGTCGATCTGCCCCAGGCGGCCCAGCAGGAAGTTGATGCTCGACGCGAAATTAGGACGGTCGAAGGTCGTGTTGAGATCCGACGGCAGCCCGAAGGTCGCCGGATCGACGGTGTTGATCGTAGTGGAGAAGTTGATCTCCTCGGCGGCGTTGAGGCCGGCCACGGAACCGCGCTGGTCCTCCTCGCGCACCTGGCGCAGATTGACGCCGAACTTGAAACTGTGCGCGCCGCGGAAGTAGGCGAAGTTGTCCACCAGCATCCAGGTGCTGACCACCCGCGAGTTGCCGAAGTAATACTGCCAGGTGGTGTCCACCGGCGCCGTCGAAATCGAGATCTTGTCGAGCGAGGACGGCTGCCCGAAGATCGGATCGTACCGGTTCTGTCCCACCACCAGCTCGTTGGTGATTTGGCCATTGGGCGTAAAGCGCCAGTTCAAGGCGAAGTTGCGCGGTCCGCGCAGGGTGTTCACCAGGCAGGGCTGCCCGGGAAACACGGGTTGGCCGCTGTTAACCACGTCGCACTTGCTGTCGTCACGGCCCCAGGCGACGCGCCCGTAAACCGTGTTCCTGGAATTGATCACCTGGTCGATCTTGATGGTCTGGTCGTGCTGACGCTCCGAAGCCTGCGCGCTGAAAGTGTAGCCCGCGGTGTTGAGACCGTCGCCCACGGCAAAATTGTTGGGCAGCGGTTCGTTCTTGACCTCGGTCAGGATGCTGGGGTCGAGCCCCAGGTGTTGTGGGTCGTTCGCCGCTACATCGTAGGTCCCGATGCTCAGTCCCGGCAGGGGATTGCCGGCGGAGTCGATGGAAGCTCCTGTCACACCGGCCGGCTGGTTGCGGCCGCCCTTCACGTATCGCAGGAGGCCGGTGCGCGCAGTGGCGGTGTAAACCGTGCGCGCCGTAGCGGCGCTGGAGCGTGCGCGCAAGGCCTGGATCTCGAAAAAGAAGAAGGTCTTGTTCTTGATAATCGGGCCGCCGATGCCGCCGCCAAATATGTTCTGCTGCAATTGCGCCTTGCCCAGATTATCGAGATTGTTCTGCCATTCGTTGGCGTTCAGCCGCGGGGTGCGATAGAACCAGAAACCGTCGCCGTGATATTCGTTGGTGCCCGAGCGCGTGATCATGGCCACCTGCCCGCCGCTGTTGCGCCCGTACTCGGCGGTGTTATTGCCGGTCAGCACGCGGAATTCATCCAGCATGTCGGGATTGACGCGGAACGACGTGGTGTTGGAGCCGCCCTGGCTGGAATCGTTGACGTCGATGCCGTCCAGCGTGTAGTTCCAGGCGCGGTCGCGCGCACCATGCACCATGATGCCGCCGCCCGTGGGCGAGCCGGAAACCACCCCCGGTTGCATGATGACCAGATCGAGCGGATTGCGTCCGCGGGTCCCCACGATGGGGAGGTCCATGACCGCTTGGGAGGTGACCAGATTGCCATAGTTGCCGGAGTTACTGGTCTGGACCGTATCCGCGGCGGCTTGCACCTCCACCTTGTCGGAGAGGGCACCGACCTCGAGTTTCACGTTGACCGTGGCCGGCTGGCCGATGGAAACCATATTGTTGCGCGACGTAAACGTGCGGAAGCCAGCGGCCTCCACGTCAAGTTCGTACGATCCGGACTGCACCGCTTCAAATACGTAGTTTCCGGCCGCGGACGTTTTGGTTTCGAATGTAACGCGCGTCCCTTCGCTGATGAGTTTGACGCTGGCGTTGGGCACGACGGCCCCGCTGGAATCCTGAACCGTGCCCAGGACTCGGGAAGTAGTGCCTTGGGCGAAAGCCGCTCCGCAGGCACACACTACGAAAATGAGACAAAAGATCCCCTTGGTAAGCATATGGGGGGAGGATAGCAGAAAGAAAGGCGTGGCGTAAAGCGGCTCCCCAAACGCGGAAGCTGGCCGTGAAACGATTTCATCGGAAGCTCAGAGGCGTCGCTTTGCTATTTCTGTTGCTTGCCCTTCTTGCCCGTCTGGGCGGGAGGCGGCGGTCCAATTGAGGTCACGGCAAAGTCGGCCAGCGGCTTTTCCGCAGACGGACCCGAAATGGTAATTCGCCTTGGATAGGGGTGACCTTCGGCGGGCGCGTAGTCCTGGTAGGCGATCTTGATCGGGCTGGCATCCGGCTTCTCCCGGTAGACGATCTCGGATGGGAGCCCCTTGTCATTGAGCGAAACCGCGTACGAGTCCGGGCCGCTGTCGGTTTCGATCTTCCCTGCGGAGTCCGGGCTGGCGACCACCTCCCTGCCGAGCAGTTCGGCCAGTACCGTGTGGATCTGATACTTACCGAACGTTGCAGCCGCATTTTTCAGTGGGGCCTCATCCTTTGGCCTTGTCAGCTTCCCGGTGCAGCCCGAGGGCGGTTTTCCAACCGAGACGGTGGTCGTGCACTCACCCAGCTTACTGTCTACAAACTTCATACTAACTACGTTCCACCCCTGAGAAAAAGACATTTGCCACTCTTGCGCCTGCTTGTCACCGTCGAGCACCGTCGCTTTTCCCTGACCGGCAAGGTTTGCCGGTACGGCTAACCCTTGCACTCCGCCAAACGCCGATACGACGCTTAATAACAGTCTGCGACCATCCTGCCGGCGTGCCGCGAGGTTAGGCCGCAATGTGAAAGGTTCATTCCTCGGAGCCGCTTCTGTCAAGGGAATTCGTTTTGTCTCAGGTTCGAGGCCATCGCCGCCCACCCGAATCTCGGCTTCGCCTGGGGAGAGATCGGAGACTACCTTTTTACGTCCTTCGGTGCGACCGTAATAGTGATTGTTGACGATGACTTCGCAGTCGGTTGGCTCGCAGAAAATCGTTAGCGGACCTCCCAACACCGGTGGCGGAGGGGGCGGAGGGGGCTTGATGAGGTCAATTAGGCCGTCAGGAGCTCGAATGTCCTTGAGAACCTCGATGACCAGCGGAATCCTATAAAAGTCCACATCTCTCCTCTGTACATACTGGACGACACACTTTACATCGTTTTTGTCCATTACCAAAAGAATCACTGCCCCAAAGCTGAGCCGACCTTCCGTCTGATCAGCACACGATGGCTTCGCCGAGCTTGGATCGGGTTTGCGGCCGCGGCCCTGAGCCCGGAGTTCACAGGCCCCGAAGAGTGCAATGACGATGAAAGCGCATCTTGCTGTTCGCATGTACTCCTACTTCTTCTTCCAGTGGTAGATGACATCCTTTTGCTCCAGCGTTCTTCTCAATTCCTGTGCCCGTTCGTTACTCGGGTCAGCCTCAAGAACCTGTTTCACGAGCCCGTCAGCTTTTTCAAATTGCTGTCGCTCGATCAGTTTTTCGGCCTGGCTGAGCATGGCTTTTACGTCGATCGTCTGCCGGGGTGGCTTCTCTCCCCAGAACACGTCTATGGTCAACTCAGGAGAACCACCTGCAATAATCTTCACACTCGGCCCACTCGCGACACTCAATTGGGCTTGATACGTTCCATCGGCGAGAGGGAATTCGTTACCTGATACATCAATCGTACGTTCCTGGTCGTCGATCGTCATTTTGACCGGCCAGTAGCATTGGGCACGAGCCTTGCCTTCGAACGTTCCGAAAAACAGGACAGCGGCTTGACGCGAAGCAGGGAGGGTGACCGTTTCAGGCCAGCGCTCCGGATGATATTCAAAGGGAATCGAATATTCCGATGGACCTGCCACTCGAACTGTGTGGGTTCCCGGTGGGATGTTTGCACTAACATCGCCTCCCGAGGCGTCTCCAATCGCCTGGTTGTCGAGCGAAACACTCACTCTTGGCTGATTCGTCTGCACCCGAAGATGGAGAGGCAGCGGCTCAAGATTGACGGTCAACGTCTTCGGGCCGGCGGTCACGTCAAAATTGTCGTGGTACGTCTGATACCCCCGCAGAGACGCAGAAACCGTGTGGCGGCCCGGGTCCAGCTTGACGCTCCCCCCTGCCTCCGCACGTATCTTGTCGTCGATCAAGATCTGTGCCCCCGGCATTGCCGTGATTTGCACTTCAGTCACCACCGGAGGACGCGGTGGTACCTGTCGGTGTCTCTTGGAGATAACCCGATAGCCGATCAGACTGATAATGACGATAATAACCGCCGCACCGATGCCGAGGAAGGATCGGTTCCTGGCAATTCGCAACGACTCGGTCTTCCAGTCTACGCGTTGCACCCGCGCTTTCGCCCCCACCCAGCCCGCCTGAAGCCAATTCCAGGAGCGCACCCGGGCTGCGGAGACCTGCGGTGGTATGCGCCAGTGAGCCTGAAGCCATGCCATTAGGGATCGGAGAGCCGCAGCACTATCGCGCTGGGGTGTCTCCTCTGTGACTTGGCTCCCAGTCCAATAGGCCGGCACGACAGAATCCAATCCGACAGGGCTGGCCTTACCTAATTCCTCTGGTTCAGTGGTTGGTGCGTCAGCGGAGTGATAACTCGGGTCACGCTCACCGGGGAGTGGCTCCTCCGGCGGCGACAGCGGTACCATGAGAGGCTGGTCAAGTTCCTGCGCCAGTTTCCAGCGTTCGGTCAGAAGCTGTTGGTCGTTGGGATACAACTTCAGGCACTCATCGATTGCGAGGATGGCGCCTCTCAAATCGCCGGCTAAGGCCGACTGTCTGGCCGAGACGAGGCAAGCCTCCACCCGGTCGCGCTGCCTTCGATCGGCGACTACCGATTCGAAGCTCCGCACTGCGGGATCGTCCGGAATCAGTTCTCGGGCTTCTTGCAAGAGCTGGTCCGCCGCTTCGTAGTTGGACTCCAAAACGACATGTGCCTTGTCGAGGAGCGCGACGCCGAGGAGCTGGCGGGCCGTGTTCGGGCCCAGGTCAAATGCGTCACGGAGCCGGTCCAGAGCCGGGTCGATCCAGCCTTCCCGCAGAAGCTGGCGCCCTTCGGCCAAAAGAGTCTTCAACTGTCCGTCGTGGTCCAGGCGCGCTTGGGCATCGCGGTGTAATCCGAGCAGCTCGCCGTCACCGGGGAACACTTCCAGTGCGGCAGCGCAGACGCTGAGGGCTTGTTTGTAGTCGCCAATTGCCAGCAGCCGTGAGATCTCTTCGGTGAACGTATGTTTTTGCGTGGTGCTGACGTGCTCTTCAAGGCGCTTCTCCAGCCGAGCCATCTCCTGCCGGAGACCGGGTGCGGTGGGATGAAAATCCCGAATGATCTGCCACCGCCCAAGCGCCTCCATGAACTCACCGGCCTCTTCGGCTTTGCGTGCCTCGGTGATCAGGGAGAGGACCAGGTCACGGCGTCCCTTGATGTTGCGCAGCAACTCGGACAATTGGGATTCACCGGGGTGTTTCACGACCGCTTCCTGAACCAGAAGCATTCGCGTCTCCAGATCGTCGGTATCATGCAATCGGGCGCAAACGCCCTTCACGTACTCGAAACGCAGTTCCCGGCTTCTGTTTTCCGCCTGCAGTTTCAGGGCTTGAAATAATGGGTGGCGGGGATTTGTGACAAGGATATTATCACAGACTTTGGCCGCCTCGCTCAGTTTGTCGCTATCCAGATACTGCTTCGCCTCCTCAAACGCCTTCTGGATGCGGCTCTGTTCCTGTAACACCTCTTCGTGGAATCTGATGTAGATGGCGTCACGATCCGAGGGGTGCATCAGCCCCGAACCGCGAATCAATTCGATCAATGCTTCGAGCCTTTGGACTGCCGTTGTCAGGTAACCCTCGCGTTTGGCTTTTTGAGCGTTTTGGTAAAGAATCTCCTTATGCTCGGCAAGGTTCCGGTCGTGTTCCTCCATCCGGGTCAATTCGGTTTGCAGTTCGCTGGTCTGTGTATCTCGCGGGTCCATCTGTCGAGCCTCGTCGATCGCCTTCCGCGCTTCGACGAACTCGTGCTTCTCCATGTGTTGGCGGGCCTCGCCCAGGGCATTCGTCAGTCTTTCCTGATTGATCAGATCGCGCTCGGCGAGAGCTTCCGGCTCTTCCGGCACCGCCTTCAGTACTTCATTGATCTTCTCGATTGCTACCAGGTAGTCTTTCGCTTCGCGATATAGCCGGGCGCTTTCGAGCTGCGTCCTGATCCAGATCTGCTGCAACGCCTGGTCGATCTTCTCCCGTTGCGCCGTGATCGACGGATCGACGTAGCCTTCCTCCTCAATGCCACGCAGCATTTCGTGGGCAGAGGTTGCCTGGCCCTTCGCCAGGGCATCCCGCACAATACGTAACCGGTCCTCAATGGCGTTTCGGTCGAATTCCGGCATGAACTCGTTGCGACTCGCCCGTTGAAACTTTTCAGCGAACTCAACTACGGTCTTATACCGGTGGTTCTTGTTCTTGGCGATAGCCTTCTGAACCACCTGACTGACCGCGAGACTGATGTTCCGATTCAACTCGTACGCGGGCCTCGGGATCTCATGAAGGATCGCATGAGTGGTCTCGCGCGCGGTTGGCCGCATAAAGGGTTGTGCTCCGGTGAGGGCTTCATAACAAACCACGCCAAGAGAGAACAGGTCCGATTGCGCGGATGGCTTCTCGTTCTTCCGCGAATCGAGGAGTTCCGGCGCCATGTAGGCCGGTGTGCCCTTGAGCGAGGTGAGCGTCCGATTGTCGCCCAGATGGACAATGCCAAAATCGATGACCACCACCGATCCGCTATCCAGCACAAAGATGTTGCTGGGCTTGATGTCTCGATGGATCACGCCGCGATTGTGAGCCGCCTGCAGACCCGCGGCTGCCGCGCTGACAATAATGGCGACCTCTGCAACGGTTGGGGGGTCACTCCGCGCAGCCGCCCACTCGTGCAACGTGCGGCCCCGGAGGAAAGGCATTACAAAGTAAGGGTAGGTGGAAGTTCCATCCTGGAATTCGCCGCGATCGGTCATCCCAATGATGTTGGTATGCTGCAACTCCGCCAGGATATGGCATTCCTTGTCGAAGAGTGAGAGTACGTCCGGATTGGAGCTGTCCAGGATCACCTTGACGGCGACGTGCTGGCCGGTATTTCGATCACGCGCGCGGTAGACCACACCCATCCCGCCACGGCCCACCTCCTGATCGATTTGGTAGCGTCCACCCTCGCCAACTACGCTCGGTATTCTCATGGGGCTCCATCCCCGACTCAACTTATGATACTCTCATTCCTCGCGGCTGGCGGTCTGAGTTCCCGGCCCGTTCCCGGGCGCCGATGGATATCTCAGTAAGCTGATGTGGGGCGGCGTAAATGATTTGTATTCAGTCGGATATCGGCGGCTGGGCGCAGATCTGATTCCTTCCCCTTTGCCCTCACCGCGGTTGCTTACCGATTCAGGTCCTCCTGCTTTGCCGGGGGCACCGTCCGTACCATAGCCTGTTTAGCCAAGGTGTGATTCGGAAAGCGCTCGATCAGTTCTTTGAACACCGCGGACGCTTGACCCTGGAGGCCCTTTTTCACCAGAGTCATCCCCTCGTAATAGAGTGCGTCCGGGGTCCAACCGCTGTTCGGGTATCTCTCCAGGATGACACCGAATTCCCGGAGAGCGCTGTTGTAGTCGCCATCGGAAAAATGTATGAAGGCCACGTGAAATTGCGCGCCCCCCGCCAGGTCGCTGTCGGCGTAATTCTTCAAGTAGTCCGTATATTCCTGAAGCGCCCGCTCCCACCGTCCGCCAGCGCGGTCCCGTTCAGCAGCATTGTAGAGTTCGACGTTCGGGGCTGGCCGGACCACTCCTTGTGCGCCGGGCGCCCCTCCCGGTGCCACGGTGGAACTGGTTGTGCGAAGAGGAAGTGGGGCCGGCGCCAACCTTACCGTATTCTTCCATTCTGAGATCTCCGCCTGCATCCGGCTGATGGGGCTCGTCAATTCCGCAATAGCTTGTTGAACCGCACGAAGCGCGGCGGACATTTCCTCCATTTGAGTAGCCAGGGCGACTACCGGGGCCACAAGCTCGTTCTCTTCGAAGCGGAGATGTTGTCGATCAGCGCTTTGGATCGAATCTACCGCTGTGCTGGCCCTCTTGGATGCATCCAACGCTTGCTGGGCGACCGCTTCGAATTCTCCCATTCGCGCGTCTTGCGACTGCTTGAGCTGCGTCATCTCCTTCCGTAGCTGAGCCAGGCTCGCCTGCAATTGCTGTACTTCCTTGCTGGCCCCGTACATGAGCATTGGAGATATAGCCAAGGCCGATATAGAAAGAACTCGCAGGATTGCCAACATCTCAACGGTCACGCGTGGAGTTGAAGCTGCACGCAGCTTTTCGCCTCTTCTCCCCAAGACTACTTATTGTCCGGCCGAGAAGTGGGCGCGCCGATTCCTCTGCCAGCACGACTCGTTCGACTCGGTACACTGCTGCTGCTCCTTGCCGTAGCTGATGGTCTTAAGCTTCTCGGCCGGTAGCCCGAACTGCACCAGGAAGTCTTTGGCGGCAGTTGAGCGCCGGTCTCCCAGTCCCAAGTTGTACTCCGCCGATCCCCGCTCATCGCAATGGCCCTCGATTACGACCGAGGCATTCGGAAAATCGGCAAGAATACTTTTGAGTGCGGCCGCGTCCCGGGCTAGGGTTTCGCGCGCCCTGTCATCGATATCGCTCCTGTCGTAGTTGAAATACGCATCCTGCAAGTCCGTGGAGATTCGCTGGCTCATGGCTGGCGGAACCGATCCGACTCCCGAATCAGGCGGCGCTGGAGGCGGAGAACTTACACTCACCACGGCCGAGGCGGTGACCGCTCCCCCGGGACCAGTTGCGCGGAGCGTATAAGTCAGTGAATTACCGGGGGATACTCGGCGGACGCCGGTATTCGGAACCGTACCGATCTGCTGATCGATGGAAGTATTCGTCACATCGCCCTGGATCTCCCATCGCAGCATCGAAGATTGGCCCCGCAGAATGGAGGTGGGTTCGGCCGTAAACTGCGCGACGGTGGGAGCCGATGGGCTTGGCGGTGGAACCGCTGCTGGCGCCTGAGCCGGGGCTGGGGGTGGAGGAGGAGGTGGTGGTGGCGCTTTCTTGTGGCAACCGGTCACCAGCATCATCAGTGAGAGGGCCACCGCAACAACCGTGACTTTCCCTTTGTTCGGCATATTGTGAGATCCCCGTGTCTTCATTTGTCCCGCAGAGGGCGATTTCCTGTCGCTATCCGTGCGGTGAAAGAAGCGGCGGCTACCACCGGGGTGGCCGCCGGCTTTCGCGTTTGTGGACATGTTCCAGGGTACAGCCAGTTTACGCCAACTCGCGCCCGCTTACAATAGCGGGCCCCTGCTATGCTGCCCTAGGCTGCCCTTGGCCTAAGGCACGGAAGACGGTTAAGGGGCGCTTTCGTACGCAGGAATCGGCTTGCGCCGCCAGGCGGGGCCGAACAAGAAGACGTGCTCGCCGTCGCGCGCGCCGCCGGACTTGACGATTACCTCCGAATGACCGAAGTTTCCAATCGGAGCTGGCTGGCCATCGAGGGCTAGTGATTCCTCCATTCGCAGAGCCTGTTGAACTCGCCTTCCATGAATTCGCGGAAACTGCGATAGGGCCTGGCTCCGGGGATCCAATTGGCAAAGAAGTATGTTTCCCATTCCCCGTCCGTCGAGATCACAGCGGGGTTCAGCAAAACCACCGCGCTATCCCCGGCGGCACTGATCTGCAGACACGAACCCAGCTTCGGATAAGTATCCCGATATGCCTTGGCCCAATCCGCGTTGCGCACGTGGAACCAATCAACCTCGTCGGTACCGTACAGTTTTCCGATGAAGGAGCTCTGCTGTTGGAAGCCGTTCGATTCCGCCAAGAAGGCCCCGTATGAAGGTGGCAGCCGCCGGCCTATGCGGCGCTCCAGCACCGGAATTTGTGCCTCAGTCGCGCCAGGTTCGCCCAACCAACCCGCTTTTACCTTCTGCTCTGGCAAGGTCGATGCAACTCGAGAGTCACTCAGGCGGAATTCACTGAGTTCCTTCAGCAGTGGCTTCCACTGAAAATCGCCGGCGCTCACTGGCACGATTGTGGACTCCGGCGCTCCCGGCATCCCGAGTTGGCTCAACGACTCCATTGCCTGCCTCGCGACTCCGGCGTCCTTGTCGTCGAGCAGCCGCTTGAGGATCTCCGCACCCCGCTGCTCCCTGTACCAACCGAGCGACGCAGCCAGGCTTTTGCGTACACGTGACTCTGGATCCTCCGCGGCGCCGAGAGCCGTCTCTACTTCTCCCAGGCCACATAACTCGGAGGCGGCCAAGGCTCGCTCCCATCGATTCCCGGTTCGTAGCATCTCGTTCAGATAGTCAAGGACGCGGTAGTCCCGTCCGAATAACACAGGCAGCCCCGCCACTCGATACTGCTTGGAGTCTCCGCTCGGCAGTGACGTGAGTGCAGTCAACAGTCGCGATTCCTTCTCTCCCTTCGCCGGCCCCATTTTATCGAGCGTCTCGACTGCGACACCGCGCAACCCGTGGATTGAGAGTGCGCGAACAACCGCCATGGTTGGAAAGGAGCTGTCGTCCCAGTTCGGTAAAGCCCGCACGATCGCGCTTCGAACTGCCAGTTCGTCATCGCTGTTGTAGTTCACAATTAAGCAAAGGGTCTGGAAGACATTGTGATCGCGGCATTGCTTTGCCAGGTTCTCCACCGCCTCCAAGCGAACCGGTGAGAGCTCTGACCTGTCGGTTGCCTGTTTCAGCCATTCGTCACACGGGGAGCTTGGCTGGCTGGCGATTGAAAGGATCTGGATTCTTGGCGAAGGCTTTTGATTCTCTGGATTCTGCTCCATGTGTGTGACCCCGGTCCTCGGGAATTCGTCGGAACTGCGGGTGCTGCGGGCAGCGCCTCCTACTTCTCGGAAAACGACTCCATCAGCTCCGGCATGGAATACAGCCGTCCATCCACCATCACCCCTGGCGGGCGCCAGTGTGGCCGTTTGCAGAGCTTCCCACGGCGCCAGCCCGTATTTTACTTCGGTGCGCAGACGCCGCGGGAACGTGCCAGGAAGTGGAGTTCTCGGGAACCTGGCCGGCAGTTGCTCTCCGTCCTGGAGCTAGGACAAGTCGGCCACGAAGCCGGGCGTCCTTTCACTCACGCGCGCGAGTGCTTTCCGCCGCCTACCGGACGTCCCAGCCGCCGAGCAATTCGAGCCGTGAGGACTGCCCTCGCTGGTCTACAACCTGCAGGAAAATGCCTCGCGGCCCCCGAATGCGGGCTTGAATTCCACGCTGGCGGAGACCCTCACGGAGTCGCCCTCCACCTGGATCTCCGGCGCGGACACACGGCAGTACGCGTTCTCCATCACGGACGCCTGGTGTCCCGATTCGCTCTTGAGCGTGACGCCGGTGCCCACCCGGTCGAATCGAAAGCTGCAGGGCTCGTCGCCCTTGGAAGCGAATGCAATCCTCACTTCCATCGCAGCGATCTCCGGCCCGGCTTTCACCGCAACGAACGAAAACCGTTGCTTCATGCCACGGCCCCAGTACGGAACTACCGCCAGAGGAATGGGAGTGGTGCTGGGGCTTGCTACCTGTATAGGCACCATCTGGCGCGGTTTCGCCTCGGCTGCCCTGGCAGGATCATCCACCACAAAAGACTGCGACGTCGACCAACTCCAATTGCCTGCCAGCGCCTCAATCTTGATCTCATAGTCCCCCGGAGGCGGGTTCGGCGGTGGCGTGAAGTACAATTTCGTAGCGCCCTTAACGCAAAGACCGACATCCGGTTTGACAACCAGTTCCGCCCCCTGCAGCTCCCAGGTCGTGGCGAAGCCCTCCGTTGGAACAGGGCGCTCCTTGGTGAGGCAGTCGACCGTGTAAACCGTGGCCGCGCCTTCTTTCACCGATCCCGCAAACTCCAGTTCCATTCCCATCTGCGGCTTCTCGGTCGGAACTCGCGAGGGACGCCGCCGCTGCATGCGGTCGAAGCGATCCCAGCTCGCCTGCATGGCTGCATAATCGGGCCGCGGATACTGATAGACCGGTGTGAGGAAGCCCGCAGCCGTCAGGGCGACGCGCCGATTCGAGTGCAGTTCCAGAAATGCGAAGGCATCGATCTGGTAGGGTCCATCGCGCAGTTCGTTGCCGGGGATCGGAGTTTGAAACCACAGGAACCCGCCCGGCATACTACCAGGTGTCAGCATCACGTGAGACTTGCCCGCGGGATTGGTGGCACGCCACTGGAGGTTCCACCACTCCGCTGCCGGAACGAGCGCGAGCGCCGTCAGACCGGGAAACGTGTTGCCGGCGTGGGTCCACGATTCGTCCGAGCCGGTGTCGAACGCGAACAACATGGGCTGCTCCGCCACCGGCATGACTGGATCCGCGGCATCTGACTCCCGGCTGAGGTCGCACAGGGTCAATTCGGAATTATCGACCAGCGCCGGGAGAATCAGATGCCGGTCTGAGATCCATGTCCCGCCGTTGAGCAGCGGGCCGGGATCGACGCGGAGAAACTGGCCGCGCAACGATGCCACGCGTTTTCCGCTGGCGCCGTCGTGGACATCGACGAGGATCTCGCTATGCCCCTCATAGTCGATCCCTTTTGCAACCGCCGGACCCGCGATGGTGCTGAGAACGACGAAGCGCCTGTCCGGCGACAAGTTCCTTCTCTCGGGACTCACGGACGCAGCGAAGGGGCTTCTCTCAGTCACGGACGCAGCGATGCGTCGGACCAGCGGTTCGATTTCGCTGTAGGCCCTGGGATTGCCGTACCAGATGCCGCTGGGAGCGGCAAAAGGGCGGCCGCGGTTCCATTGGTCCGCGGTAATCTCGACCACCTTGCCGGCGCCGAGCGAGATGGCGAAGTGACGCGAACACTCTTCGGCCGCTTGGTCATTGTTCGACAGGGCGCGCCCGGGCAACCGGGGCGACCAGCAGTTTCAGATCGGCCTCATCCACAACGCCGTCGTTGTTCAGGTCGCCCGCGCAGTGAGCGTCTTTGAAGCGGCTGAAATCGATAGTCGGCAAACTGGATGGGAGCATTAGTCGGCCCGGTAAACGGAGTGTTCTCGCATTCCGTATGCGCGCCTGCGAGAAAGAACGGCTGTGGCTGGAGGCGGCTGACAAAGTTAGCGGTGTCGAAAGGAAACACGGCTCGGTTGCGGCCGCGCTTGACATCGCCCGACCAGGAACTAATGTCAAAGCCGGGCTTGACGTTGCGGTTGCCAAGGTAGGCGTACAACATGCATTTGCCTTCCCACTCGGAGTAGAAATCGACCTCTACCGCGAGGCGGTCGAAAAGGCCATCCTGGTTGCTGTCGATATTGATGACCTTCACGGTATTGGCCTCGTACCTGGAACCGCCGGGTTCGAAACTGGCGGCTGCACGGATCTGGGTCCGCAATTCCCGGACCGGCACTGCCATAAATGGCACCGCACGCGCGCGCGAGCTTGACACAAAACGAATGCCCTTCAACTTGTAGGACTCACCGTTCTTACGCCACGCACTCGCCGGAACGAAGGCCGCAATCTCGTTGGCGCCTGCTTCCAGAACCTGCGTCCTCTCATCGGATTCGATAGTCTGCCCGCGCCCGTTGTCGAGCTGAAATGCGAAAGTGTACAGTCCGGGGAGGGTGATATCCACGTTCGCAATCACCCTGACGCCCTCAAATTTGCCGTTGTGATCGTCGTCCACGCCCCGGTCGCGCAGGCCGAGAATCCGGACCGCTGAGGGATTGTCGAAGCAGGACGATTTGACGCCGCCCCGCGCCGCAGGCGCCGCGGAAAAGGGAACGGGATGGCTGGATAGTGCGGGGAATACGCCCAGGAGCGCGGTCTGCCCGGCCGGGACAACGAGAATCCGGCTGTCGAGCCAAAATGCGAGCGAGCCAGCCGCGTCCTGTGTAAACCGGTACTTTCCCGCCGCGACGCGCACACCGTCCTGGGTCCGATAAATGTCGACAAGGACTTGGCCCTGGGGTTCCAGGGTCCGCTCTTCGCCCACCCACGACTGAGTCTGCGTTCGGCGATGCAAGCGACGCGCATCCGTGCTGAACAGCGCGAGGTAGCTACCGTTGGTCGAAAAGAGATAGCCGAGCCAAACTGGTCCGCTCTTGGCGAAGTGACGGCCGTCGACGATGAGATCGGCGGAATCCGGCGGGGCTGGGAGGGGCGATCCCGGCATTTCCGGACCCCGATCGAGCACCATGCAGTGAGCTTGCTGCCATTCCGTGGCATTGGACACACGCACACCGTCGCCGGAACTCCCGGTGGCAGCGCAAACGGGTTGAGGCGTCTGACTGGCCTGGGCCCGGATAGCGATCAGAAGAGTTCGTCCGGACAGTTTGGCCTCGAAGTCATCGGTGGAAAGAGCTGCGGCCACCGGGCCTGACAGGACGCTGAGATACTCGCGTCCGGCTATGACCTCCGCCCCGGATGTGGCGGCCTCGTTCCGCGACGCGATCATCCAGAGAGCGACCGTGAGTCGTCCGATCCGGCGAGCAGTCGCATCTGGTGCCCGGCTCAAATTGCAGTATTCACCTTTTCGGCAAGCCTGACAAGGTTGTGCAATGTTAATGCCTGACCTAACCGACGGCGCCTCCTACTTCGCGGCAAACGGCTCCATCAGCTCCGCCATCGAATACAGGCGTCCATCCACCATCACCCGCCGCACGTTGGCGGCGTCTTTGATGTCGCGCAGAGGATCTCCCGACACAAATACCAGGTCGGCGAGCTTCCCCGCCTCGACCGAGCCGAGATCCTTGCCGTAGCCCAACGCCCTGGCGGGCGCGAGCGTGGCGGTTTGCAGAGCTTCCCACGGGGCGAGCCCGTATTTCACTTCGGCGCGCAGACCCAGATGAATCAGCATCGCCAGGCCGGGCAGCGGAGAATCGGTGCCCAGAATCACGGTGCCGCCGTTGTGCAAAACGCTCGCCAGAGTTTCTTCTTCCGCCTTGAGGTTGGCGAGAGGGATGCTCTGATCGGTGTTGACCGCGCGGTCGCGCGCCTCCCGCATGGTCTTCTGCGACCACGGCGGGTTCAAGGTCGCAATTCGCGGATCGTCAAGGATCTTGGGATCTTCCGCATACAGCGCGGAGGCGGTGAAGGGAGTTGAGATGAGGAACTCCCCAGCGGCCGCGAATAGCGTCCGGATATCCAGGTAACTGACACCGGCGTAGGACCGCGTGTAAGAGTAGCCCCACCGCGAGGTCGCGCTCACGTGAGTCATTCCGTCCATGCCAAAGGTCAAGCCCGGCAGCCCATAGTGCGAAGCCGCCCACACCCCCAGCTTTTCGTGCGCGAACTTCAGCACGGCTTGCTGCAATTCGTGCGGCAGGCGGACGTAGGTTTTCAGATTGTCGTACTCCAGGGCTTGCGCGCGGGCCAACTCCATTTGCAGTTGTTTTTCGTTGGTTACTCCGTGGTCGCCGGCGTAATACCCGCGCTCCCCGTCAATGGGCTCGCCGGTGGCGAAATAGCGCGGCCCGACACGGCTTTCGGAGCCGAACGACTCTTTGATCTCCATCTGGCCGTGCGCCTGATCGCCTTGCGACTGAATGTCGGTGATTCCGTACGCCAGCCATAGGCGTCCCGCGCGGTCGCCATACTGCGCCAGGCCGCCGTAGGCGTGATTGTGCGACTCCCACAGGCCGGGCATTACCGTCAGGCCGGACGCGTCGACTACTTCGGTGCCGCGGTGCAGTCCCTCGCGATGCGGCTCGATCTTCTGAATCCGCCGGCCGGAGATGGTGATATCGACATTGGCCCGAACACCCGGACCCAACCCGTCCCAAAGCTGCCCGGCGTGAATCAGGATCTTCTTCGTGGAGGCTTGGCGATGCCAGGTAAGGTCCAGCGGCACGGCCGCGGGCGGTGTCGAACCGTCGACGGCAACCATGCGCAGTTTCCCGTTCGAGAGATACAACAGGCGCTTTCCGTCACGGCTCCACGTGGGCGCGTCGGTCATCTCCTCGTTGACCGGTCGCGCTTCCTCCGCCGGAACACCGTTCGCATCCACCGGGCGCACCCACAGGTAGCCATCCATAACGAATGCCATCCGCGAGCCATCCGGCGAATAGACCGGGCCATCGATGGTCCGTGTGCTGATCGACAAGTACGGCGCCGGCTCCGTGAAAGTCACTTTGCCCGTCGCCAGGTCCACCGTCTCAATTAAGCTGGTCCCTTCGCGAAAGCGCCTCGAATAGGGCTTGAGCGCCGCCACTGAGATGGCTTTGCCGTTGGCCGACCAGCTCGGGCTCCCGGGCTCGTAGGTTGGCTGGATAGCCACTTGGATCGCGCCGCTCGCCAGATCGATGGTGTAAGTGGTTCCGTCCTGCTTCTGGAATGCGAGCTTCGTGCCATCCGGAGACCAGGCGGGGTTGAGCGCCGGCGCATCCCCAAGCTTGGTGACGCGACGCTCGGTCTTCGACGCCAGATCCAGAATATAGATGTCCGCGGTGCCGCCTTTGTCGGAGCAGTAAGCGATGCGCGCGCCATCGGGCGACCACGCGGGGGATTGCTTGTAGAAGTTGTCGTGAGTCAGTGGCTCCGGCTTGCCGCCGATTTCCATCAACCAGAGCTGGTTCAGCGCTTCGAAGACAACCCGGTGGCCGTCCGGCGAGAGAGCCGGGGCCAGAATGCCCTTCACAGGTCGCGGCGCGGTCAATTCGAAATCCGGCTGCCTGTGTTTGTACGGTGACCGGTTCAGCTCGAAGCTCGCCTGGAACGGGATCGCCCGGGTCTCTCCCGACCCGAGCGCGGTCACGAAGATCTTGCCGTTGCCCGTATAGAGAATCTGGTTCGCGGAAAGCCAGGTGGGCGGAAAGGGGAAGACATCGTCGGCCGTTCCTACCGTCGCTCCGGAAACCATCAGGCGCGTCGTTCGGCCCTCAAACTGCGTGTACGCGATTTTCTTTCCATCGGGAGACCAGGATGGCGAATTCACACGAGCCGGCGCTGCCACGGTAACCACCGTTTTGTTCTGGCCCGACGCATTCGCCGACCGAATGCTGCCGCCGTTCGCGCCAGTGCCGCTGACGAAGGCGATTTCGGAGCCGTCGGGCGACCAGGCCGGTTCAAATTCGTCCGCCGGCGCAGATGTCCATTGCGTCAGCTTCCCGCTGTCGACCTCGGCGACCCAGATATCGTAATTGCCTCGGAACGCGCGGTCGGAAGAGAACGCGACTCCTTTCCCGTCCGGCGAAAAGCGCGGTTCGCGATCGTCGCCGTGCCCGTCCGTCAGTTGCCGCACGCGCGTGCCATCGGGCTTCATCAGCCAGATGTGGAACGTGCCGCCCTTGAACGACTGAAAAGCGACCAGGTCGCCTTTGGGGGACCAGTCGGGACGAGCCGGCTCCTGGAACGGATCGGTGAGGCGTTTGGCGGCGCCGCCCGCAATGGGCAGCGACCACAGCGTCTCCTGCAGGTCCATGAGAATCGTCTGGCGATCCGGGGAGAGCGTGACGGAGATGTTGGTGCCCTCGTGGACGGCCACCCTGCGCTTCGTGCCGGCGTTCGGCGCGGCCGAAATCAGCACCGCGATCAGCAGAGTGCTGGAGAATGCGAATGTCACGCGGCGCTTACGCTGTCCATTCATCTGCGGCCTGCCTCCGGGGCGCGGCTTTGTTTCGACGCGCCCCGCCTCAGTGATACATTGTAAGACACTCGTGATTCGTATCCGGTCTTGCGTATGGACGATTGATTCAAAATCTATTTCATCTGCCTCCTCTCACTGGACGGCGGGACCAGACCCTTCATGCGCAGGTAGACTACCACATTTCCGTAGTGTTCCCACGTATGCCACAAGTTCCAGTTCAACATGCCAAACCTGTTCTTACCCTTGCCGGGCTCGACCATTTCCGCGCCGGAAGCATCCGTCAGCGCATCATATGCGCCATCGCAATACGTGAAAGCCTCTTTGAGCGCGGCGACCAAGTCGGCTTTCTTGGACAGCGTATCCTCGATCTCTGTATACGCCGCCTTCCTGACCTCGCCCTTGGCCGGAGCGCACAGGTTGTACTGATCGTCGGCCACATGCGCTACCTGCTGGCCAAAGCTGCGCACATCGGGCGACGGCTTGAACCCATAGCTCGCTTCGGGCATTTTTTCCGCCGCCCTGATGAAATAGTCTCTTATGCCTTTGTAATCCCTCTTAACGTCTGCGCTCAGGGGATTGCTTTGTGCCCACAAGGCACGGGGTCCGATGCTCATCAGGAGGGCGAGCCCTCCGCCAGCAATTGCAATAACCACCACTACACGTAATCGATTCACGTCTGAACCTCCAAAACATTACCAGCGTCTCCGTAACATCGTAGAATGAAAATGGTCCGTTATCGAGAGCCGATTTCAATCTCTGAAATGTACCATTGGGAGGTTCTGACCATGCGCCAATCGCGGGGAGTGCTCTTGCCACCGGTTCGCGCATCGCGTTTGCGGCGCGGCGACTTGTATGGCGCGTTGCGAACCGCGGTGCTGGACGGCGTCCTCGCTCCCGGCGAACGGCTCCCCTCGACACGGCAGGCTGCCGCCGATTACGGCGTTTCGCGCGGAATGCTGGAAGTGATCTTCGAGCAGCTCACCGAAGAAGGCTTTCTTCAACGTGCCGTCGGACGGGGTACGTTCGTCTCGTCCACGGTGTCGCGGCTGAGTGCGCCGGCGCAGGGTCAAGAGACCAGGCGACGTTCGCCCGCGCCGTCCCATCGCGGCCACTCACTCGCCGCCATCGCCGCCTGCCGTGAGCCTGCGGTTCCACGCCCGTTCAACGCCGGCATAGCCGATACCAGCGAGTTTCCCTGGAAGACCTGGCAACGGCTTCATGCGCGCGCGGCCCGCGAGCTCGGGCGTGGTGGCCTGAACTTTGCCGATCCGCGCGGCCTGTCGAATTTGCGCGCGGCGATCGCGCACTACCTGGCGCAGTTCCGCGGAATCCGCTGCGACCCCGGGCAGGTCATCGTCTTCAACAGCGCACAACAGGCGCTCCACGTTCTAGCCCTACTGCTGCTCAACCCCGGCGACGGCATCTGGATCGAGGATCCCTGCTACCTGGGAGCCCGCGCCGCGTTCGAACTGGCAGGCGCCGCGATTGCCCCGGTGCCCGTCGATCAGGAAGGCATTCGCGTCGACCTGGGTGTTCGCCGTTCCCCGCGGGCACGCATCGCCTATGTGACGCCCTCGCACCAGTACCCGACCGGGGTGGCTTTGAGCCTCGATCGCCGCGTCGCGCTGATCGAGTGGGCTGCGCGGAATGATGCCTGGATCGTGGAGGACGATTACGACGGCGAATTCCGCTACGAGGGGCAGCCGCTCACGGCGCTCTATTCGCTCGATTCATCCGCGCGGGTGCTCTACATCGGCACACTGAACAAGTCGATGTTCGTCTCGCTGCGGGTCGCTTATGCGGTGGTGCCCGAGGAGATCGTGGAACCGCTGGCCAACATTCGCACTCAGATGGACGGGTTCACGCCGGCGGTGCGGCAGATGGCGATGAGCCTCTTCATGGACGAGGGCCATTTCTCCTCGCACCTGCGCCGTATGCGCGCCATTTATGGAGCTAAACGCGCGACGTTGGTCGAAGGGCTTGCCCCGCTCGCCGCCCGCGGCTGGACCTGGTCGAGCAATCCCGCCGGCATGCATCTCCTGGCCGCCCATGAAAGGGGCGACTACGCACGAGCGGTTGCCGCGTCGAGTGCTCTGGACCTCGCTCTGCTCCGCTCCTACCGCATCGCACGGGCGCGCGACGACGGCTTGCTTCTTCGTTTTGGCGCCCTCGACGCTACGAGTCTACGTGCCGGCATCGCTGAGCTTGTAGCAGTGGCGAACAAGGTGAAACCTTGAATCCACGGTGTCGGCGATCGACAGTACGGCGCCGCCTCCGTGAAAGTCAGCCTCGGATTTCGCCTCAGTGGTACATTGTAAGACACTCGTGATTCGTATCCCGGTCTTCCGAAGAAATCTGAAGGCAACCTGCGTCAGCCGGGACGAAGCTCTGCTCCGTTCACCGAACGGGCAGTTCATCGTCAGAGGCCCGTGGTGCGGTTTGGTGGCAGCCAGAATAGACGGCCGGAGCGACTGCCTCGATATCGTCGAGGCGCTCCGTCCCCAGGGTGAGTCGATGCAGCTCCTGAATGCCCTGGTCCTCCTGGAGAGCCAGGGGCTGCTCATGGATCGCGCTTCGGATTTGCCCGATTCTCAGGCCGCATTCTGGAGCGCGCTGGATGTGCCTCCGGCACAAGCAGCGTCGCGGCTCGCCGGCGCTCGTTTCGATCTGCGCTGTCTCGGCGGGCCGGGGGCGGAACAGCTTGCCCGCGCCCTCTCGAGCAACGGAGTGCAGCGTTCGAACGGCGCCGGATGCGAGCTGACCATCGTCCTCACAGAGGACTATCTCGACCCCCGCCTGGACGCGCTCAACCGTGAGATGCGCGCGCGCGGGCTTCCGTGGGCCCTATGCATGCCGGCGGGCGCCGCCTGGATCGGCCCGCTGTTCCACGCCAAAACAGCCTGCTGGGAATGCCTCGCCACCAGGATGCGCGAGAATCGGCGAGACGCCGCCGGCGGCTTTCCGGCCAGTCTGCCCTCCACGCTGGAGTGGTTCGCCAACCTCGCGGCCACGGAAATCGCCAGGTGGATCGTCCTGGGAACCAGCCCGCTGGAGCAGGCCATCGCCACGGTGAATCCATTCACGTGCCGTATGGACTTCCATCGGGTGGTCCGCCGGCCGCAGTGCGCCGTTTGCGGCGGGAACTTCCGGCTCGACCCGTCGCAGCTCCGCGCGCCGCCGGCCGGCGATTTGAGACACCACCTCAGCCCGGTCACGGGCATCGTCCCATATATCGTGCGGCGAGGCGCGGCGGCCGATCACATCCCGGTGGTTTGGACTCCCCTCCACCGGCCTGCCGCCGCCGAGCGCAGGTCCGGCGACTCGCACGCGGTAGCCGTAGGCACAGCTCCCTCCGAGTACGAAGCGCAAACATCGTGCATCGGCGAGGCCCTGGAACGATACAGCACGAGCTACGACGGCACCGAGGCCACAGTGCGCTCCCGCGCCAGCCAACTGGATGGCCCGTTTCTGCTCCCTTCGAGCCTGCTTCTGATCAGCGACGCGCAATACCGGGAGCGCGAATTGTTCAACCGGGCCAGCGACGGCAGTCTGTGGATCCCCGAACGCTTCGACGACCACTGCGAGCTGGACTGGACGCCGGTCTGGTCGGTGTCGCGTAACCAGCGCTGGTACGTACCGGCGGCGTACTGTTTTCTGCGCTGCCGGTCGCGCCACTCCCCGCATTCGTTCGGCGGCGATTCGAACGGTTGCGCCGCCGGCCGCACGCTCGACGAGGCCGTGGCTCGCGGCTTTTGCGAGCTCGTGGAGCGCGATGCGCTGGCCTTGTGGTGGTACAACCGTGCACCGCGTCCGGCCATCGATCTGGATTCCGCCGGCACCGAACTAGCCGACGACTTTCGGCGCCAGCTTGCGCGTGCGGGCAGGACGCTTCACCTGCTGGATTTGACCACCGACCTGGGGCTCCCAGTGGTCGCCGCCGTTTCCGCCCGGGAAGACGGCAGCGCCGTGGCGGTGGGTTTCGGCGCCCGCTTCCGCCTGGCCGCCGCGGCTCGACGCTCCCTGCTCGAAATGCAACAGGTGCTGGGAGCGCTGGACTCCCTGCCGCGTGACGCCGAGGCGCCGCCCGCCAGTTGGCTGGAGCGCTGGCTGCGCGCCATCAATCTCCACCGCGAGCCATGGCTGGCCCCGGCGTCCGGCTCCGCCCCTGGACCGGCACTCCGGCAAAAGCGCGAAGAAGCCCGTGGGGGGCCTCCGCCGCTGGCGCTCTCAAACGATGATACTGCCGCCTGCCTCGAAATCGCCCGTCGGCATGAATTGGATCTGCTGGTCGCCAACCTGACACGCCCCGACCTCGGAGTGCCGGTGGTTCGCGTCATCGTACCGGGACTCCGGCCGGCGCAGCCGCGCTTCGCACCCGGCCGGCTCTACAGCGTTCCGGCCGCGCTCGGATGGCTGCCCGAGCCGCTCGCGGAGTCCCAACTGAACCCATTCCCCTTTTTCCTGTGACCAGCATGACGGCCCCTCTGCGCTACTGCCCGTTGTTCAAGCCCGGTCTGGCCTTTCCGCCCAACCCGTCGCTTCAGCCCGCTGTGCAGGCGCGGATGTCCCGCGTGAGCGGCGACGAGAGCATGGACGAACTGGCGGAGAGCATGATTGCCCAGGAGGGCTTCGCGGTGGCTGCCGTGTTGCGTTACGTGCTGGAACTGTGCCGCCGCGAAAACGTGCTCGACTATGCCGTGATGGCTGGCGGTTCGAAGATCGCGACGGTGCGCCCGCTGTCACCCGCGTTCGAATTCCGCCCGGGGGCGCGCGGCCGGCATCTCTCGCGATTTGCGTACTTGCGGCGCGAGGGCGCCCGCATGGTGCTGGAGTCGCCCCGCGCCCTCGCGCGTCTGGAGTTTGAACCGCAGACCGCTTTTAGCCTCGCATCTGTTCTGTTGTGCGCCGAGCCGCCGGAGGGCGCGGATAGTCCCGTCCTTCAGCTTCTGGCGGATACCGGATTTCTCGCCACGCCGGAGGAGAACAGCCCGCCGGCGGTGTATTGGGAATTCCATGACCTGCTGTTTCACCGGGCATCCAGGCTGTTCCCCGGGCGCCGTACGGGCGCCACCTGGAGATTCCAGGGGCGCATCGAATCGCCCCCGGCGATCAAGCCGCCGATGTCGGATTGCGCGATTCCCTTGACCAGGCCGCCAGCGCCGGAGGCCGGCCCCGGCTTCCACGAAGTGCTCGAGAGCCGCCGCTCCATTCGCGATCCCGGAGTCCGGCCGATTACGCTCGTACAGCTTTCGGAGTTTCTGTTCCGCTCCGTGGGGATTCGCAAACGGATCGCCGGCGGCCCTCAGGAAGTGCTTCTGCGGCCGTATCCATCCGGCGGGGCGATTCACGAGCTGGAATACTATATCGCGGTTCACCAATGCGACGGCCTGGAGGCGGGCTTCTATCATTACCACGCCGGAGAGCATGCCCTCTACCGGCTGGCGGTTGCGGAGCCGGATTGGCGCTCGCTGTTCGCCACCGCGCAGGCCTCCTGGGGCGGAGAGCACCCAACCCCCAACCTGCACTTCACCCTGGCGGCGCGCCTGCCGCGTCTTGCCTGGAAGTATCAGGGCCTGGTGTACCGCATCGCTCTGATCAATGCCGGCGCCGCCGTGCAGACCATGTACCTGGTGGCCACCGCCATGGGCCTCGCTCCGTGCGCGGTGGGAAATGGCGACCCCGCACGATTCGCCGCCATAACGGGGCTGAACCCGATGGAGGAGACTTCGATTGCGGAGTTCGTGCTGAGCACAATGCCGGGTACGTAGGGGATCGTTCAGAAGTGTCAAAATGGAATCGAATGTACATTCGCAGAGTTCTCATCCGGAATATCCGTTCCATTGCAGAACTGGAGTGGCGACCTGCAGACAAGGGACCGGGCTGGCACGTTATTCTAGGCGATAACGGCTCAGGAAAGTCCTCGTTCCTGCGGTCGGTAGCTCTGGCATTGGTAGGGCCGAAGGAAGCAGTTGCGGCAAGGCAGGACTGGAATACATGGCTTCGGAGTGGAGAAGATTCTGGATTTGTACGAATCGACCTCGTTCCTGATATCGAATATGACTCCTTCTCTGGACGGGGCAGAACGGGCAACACCAACGTCCTCAGTGCATCGGTCCGTCTGGACCGGGTGGAAGAATCCGGACTAGAGGTAGAACTGGAGAAGCGCGTTACGCCCAAGCGGGTGGCGCCAGAGCGCCACGTATGGGGAACGGGCGCTGGTTGGTTCTCTGCGGCTTTCGGTCCGTTTCGCCGATTCACCGGCGGAGACAAGGAAGCAGAGCGCAGCTTCCTATCGAATCCGAAGCTCGGAGCGCACATATCGGTCTTCGGGGAGAACGTCGCGTTAACTGAGGGCCTCTACTGGCTGCGAGAGCTGAACTACAAAAAGCTGGAGCATTCGCCGGAAGGCGGTCTGCTGCGCAGGCTTAAACAGTTCGTGAATCAAGAAGGCTTTCTATCTCACAGTATCAAGCTGAAGGATGTTTCTTCTCGGGGTGTCGAGTTCGAAGACGCGAACGGTTTCCCCGTTTCGGTTGAAGAACTGAGCGACGGGTATCGTTCTGTCTTGAGCATGACATTCGAGTTGATCCGCCAACTAGGCCGCCACTATTCAGAAGAACGGATCTTCGATGACCAGAATCTGCGAGTAACCGTACCGGGTGTGGTGATGGTCGATGAAATCGATGCACATTTACATCCTACCTGGCAGAAGAAGGTCGGATTCTGGCTTACCGAGCACTTTCCAAACTTTCAGTTCATTGTGACCACCCACAGCCCGCTGATTTGCCAGGCGTCAGTGAAGGGGTCGATTTTTCTGCTGCCAAGACCCGGAACTGAGGAGGAAGGGCGAATCCTCAAAGGTGCAGACCGTGACCGACTTGTCTATGGCGACATACTCGACGCCTATAGTACGGAAGCCTTTGGGGCAGGTGTCACACGATCCCCGGAGGCGCACAAGATGCAGGAGCGTCTGGCAACGCTCAACGTCAAGGAACTGAAGCACGGGATTTCCGCGGAGGAGAAGGCCGAACAGCAGCGTTTGCGGGCGGCTTTTCCGACCTCTTCTCATTTGCAGAACGCGCTGTAGACTCAAGATGATCCAGATACCACCCGAGGACCTTCCATCTGATGTCAGAGGGACATTAAGGAGGTACCAAGCCGCAGTCGATGCGGAACCGGATTTCGGGAAGCGGGTCGCACTCGCCGCGGTTAAATTCAGACAGCGGAACCGCGAGACCAACTTGGCATTCCGTCAGGTCCGGCGCACGCTGACTTCGATGTGCGCCGGCGCCAAACGGTGCATGTATTGCGAGGATTCAGCCGCCGACGAGGTTGAGCACCACCGGCCCAAAGACCTTTATCCCGAACACGTGTTCGACTGGGAAAACTACTTGTACGCCTGCGGTCCATGCAACGGTCCCAAGAACAACCGATTTGCCGTGTTTGCGTCCGGCGGCTCGATCGTAGACGTCACCCGGAAACGCAACCAGCCGGTCAGGCCACCGATCAAGGGCGATTCTGTCCTCTTGCATCCGCGCAGTGAGAATCCTCTCGAATATATGATGCTCGACATCCTCGGGGACACGTTCTTGTTTGTTCCAACAGCGGTCGCGCATTCGCAGGAATTCGAAAGGGCCTCATACACCATCCAACTCCTTAGGCTGAATCAGCGGGACCATCTCCCGGTCGCCCGACGCGAGGCATACGGGAGCTACAAGTCGCGATTGACTGAGTACGTTCTTAGGCGAGAGGGCGGTGCAGGCAATTCTGCGTTGCGTCTGACGATCGATGCAATCAGGAGAATGCAGCATCCCACAGTGTGGTCTGAGATGCGCAGGCAAAGTAACTTGATTCCGGAACTGCAGCACCTTTTTGGGCTTGCGCCGGAGGCGTTGATCTGGTAAGCCAGGGCGCCTCACCACTTACCGGTCACAACTCTGCGCTCTGGCCTCGAATCTCCACCACTGCTAGCCGCAAAGGTGATCTCTACGTGGCCAAGAGGAAGTAGCCGGGGGTAAGCACTGCGCTTGGTGACCAGAGGATTGCAGAGAATTATCCCGAGCGATTACTCCCATCCTGAGAATCGGGCAGACTGGTGGGCCACTCCGGCTCGCATGGTTCGCGGCCGAGCGCGGCAAAGACCGACCTCCAGCGTTCGGCCAAACCCGGAGCGTGAATGAACGGTTGAAACCCGGCACGCAGGCACGATCGGATCGCCGGGAGCCGCCAGCCTTGCACTCCCAGGAATATGTGACGATACCCACCCTGGCGCAAGCGCCTGACGGCGGTCACAATCAGCGCAGTGCCCAGCCCGCGCCGTCGATGGTCCGGCGCGACCACCAGGCAGCCCAATTCGCCGCCTCCCGGGAAGTAGAAGCGCGTTGCAGCCGGATTGTGGACGGCGCTGATACTGCCAACCCAGGCGGATGATGCGCGCTCCAGAACGACAAAGAGACTGACTGCGCGAACCTGCCTCACTCGGCGTCAAATGTCACTGAACATCAACGACAAAATGGGTGAAGGTCTTTTTGCCCCCGGCGTCCTCAGCCTTGATGGTGAAGAAGTGCGTCCCCGATGCCAGCCCTGTTAGCGCGACATCGTTAGCGGTTATGGAGCAATTCGCCGAGGCCGGAACGCAGGACACCACCGGCGCGGGCCCGTCAGGATCGGCGGCCGTGTAGGGGACTACAGCGGAACCGTCGCTGGAAACCAGGCTGGTCGGGCCGGGAATGCTCAGCGTAGGCGTTTGATTGCCGTCCAGATCGGCCAGTAGCGCATCGAGGCTTGCCCGATACCACGTCTCTACGAGAAATGGAACCTGGAAGCGAAAGTTCGTGGTGTCAATCTGCTCCGCGTTCACCAAGTGGTTGATGGAACGTTCGATGGGCTGGTAGACCGCGAGAACCTCAACTTGGTCTCTGGCGATATAGACAAATCCAATGCGCAGTCTCTTGGGACTGGCCTGGTAAGATGGGTTACGGACTCCATACTTCTGCACCATCCAGGCCTGATCGTATTTCGTAACGGAGGAGTAGGATACCGTGTGATCGGGGTTGTAAACCGGCGAGTCCAGCACGTAGATATCCGGGAGGGTGGAGGCAAAGCCTTGCAGATAGAGGTCCTGGGCGGAGAACGTCTCGGTTTCGTTTCGGTAAATGTTAGCGACGGCAGTCCACGTAAAACCATTCACCGGATCGCCGGCGATCAGCTTATCGGTTACGTATCCGTCATCGGAATATACTCCCGCCATCTGGCCAGTCGCGGTTGAGTTTGCCCACCAGTGTCCGTTCGCGTCCGCCAGTTCCGGTTGGAGGAATATTCCCCAGTTATGACCGATTTCGTGGTCCAACACGCCGAACGCGCCGTCGATAACGGCGCCGCCGCCGATATTATAGTGGCAGATGCTTGGCACCCCGACGCCGGTGCTTCCTAGTCCGATGCCGTCGGCTGTATGCCGAAGGGGCTGGACGTTGGGCGCCGTGTTCGGTGTCAATTGATTCGCCGCCACCACTACGAAGAAATAGTCGTCTGGGAAGAGTTCCTTTAGCGTCGCGACATAGCTATCGACATTCGCGGACGAATAGACGCTCCCATAACTATTGGGCCCGGTCCAGGTCACTTGGTCCACGGGCGGGATGATGTACACGGAATGTTCGGAATAGAACAGTTGGCTGTTGACGCTCGTCAGTGGGTAGTAGTTCACTGTCACAGCCGCTGTGGCGCTTCCCGCGCCGTTGGTGGCGGTCAACGTATAGGTTGTGGTCGAAGAGGGGCTGACTCTTACGGAAGTTCCCGTGACGGTTCCCACGCCTTGGTCGATGCTCAGGCTGGCAGCCCCGGTCGTGGTCCAGAACAGTGCAGCGCTCAAGCCCGGCCCCGCGGCGGGAGGGACGGTGAAGAAACTATTAATGACTGGCGGGCTTTCAGGCAGGACCGTCACGGTAACGGTGGCGGTGACCGACCCGTACCAGTTTGTGGCCGTCAGAAGGTACTGCGTGGTTGCGACGGGAGTCACGTTGACCGAGGCTGCGGTGACGGCGCCCACGGCCGGGTTGATGATCACGCGTGGGGAGCCCGTCACCGCACATGTGAGCGTGCTGAATTGGCCGGCTGTCACCGCCGCTGGAGTCGCGGTAAAACTGGTGATGGTTGGCGCGTTGCCCACCATCACCGTAACCGACTTCGTGGCGGATCCGAAAGAGTTGGCGGCCGTCAAAGTGTAGGAGGCCGTCGCCGAGGGTGTCACTTGGACGGAGGTTCCGGTGACGGCCCCGACGTCCGGGTTGACGATCAGGCTCGGGGATCCCGTCACCGCCCACGTGAGCGTGCTGGATTGCCCCGGGCTCACCATCGCCGGAGTCGCGGTAAAACTCGTGATGCTTGGCGAACTGCCCACCGTGACCGTGGCTGTGGCCGTGATCGACCCAAACGAGTTTGTGGCTGACAAAGTGTACGTGGTAGTCGCCGAGGGAGTCACCTTGACCGAGGTCCCGGTGACGGCACCCACGCCCGGATTGACGATCAGGCCAGGGGATCCAGTCACGGCCCATCTGAGGGTGCTGGATTGCCCCGGGCTCACCGTCGCCGGAGTCGCGGTAAAACTCGTGATGGTTGGCGAGCTGCCCACCAGGACCGTAACCGACTTCGTGGCGGATCCGAAGGGGTTAGTGGCCGTCAGAGAGTAGGAGGCCGTCGCCGAAGGAGTCACTTTGACCGAGGTTCCGGTGACGGCGCCCACGCCCGGGTTGACGATCAAGCCCGGGGCGCCCGTCACGGCCCAACTGAGCGTGCTGGATTGCCCTGCGCTCACCATCGCCGGAGTGGCTACAAGACTGGTGATGGTTGGCGGGCTGCCCACTAGCACCGTAACCGGCTTCGTGATGGACCCGAAGGCGTTGGTGGCCGTCAGAGTGTAGGACGTCGTCGCCGAAGGTGTCACATTGACCGAGGTCCCGGTGACGGCGCCTACGCCTGGGTTGATCGCCAGGGTAGTTGCACCGATCACCGTCCACGTGAGTGTGCTGGATTGCCCCGCGCTCACCATCGCCGGAGTGGCTGTAAAACTGGTAACCGTTGGCGGGTTGCCCACCGTGACGGTCACCGACTTCGTGGCTGAACCGAAGCCGTTGGTGGCCGTCAGAGTGTAGGATGTCGTCGCCGAAGGAGTCACTTTGACCGAAGTCCCTGTGACGGCACGCGCGCCCGGGTTGACGATCAGGCCCGGGGAGCCAGTCACCACCCAAGTGAGTGTGCTGGATTGCCCCGGGCTCACCATCGCCGGAGTGGCTACAAAACTGGTGATGGTCGGCGGGCTGCCCACCACGACCATAACTGCCTTTGTCGCTGATCCGGAAGCGTTGGTGGCCGTCAGAGTGTAAAAAGTCGTCGCCGATGGTGTCACTTGGACCGAGGTCCCGGTGACGGCCCCCACGCCCGCGTTGATCGCCAGGGTAGTCGCACCGTTCACCGCCCAAGTGAGCGTGCTGGATTGCCCCGAGGTCACCATCGCCGGTGTCGCCGCAAAAGTGGTGATCATGGGCGGGCTTCCCGTCGCTGTGGCCGCCAGCGCGGACCGGGCCGGTCCGCTTAGCATTCCTGCCAAAACCAAAACCAGTGCCGTAGTGCTTGGCATAGCAGGCTTATCGGCCAGTGGCGGAAAACGTATAGGGCCTTGGGGATGGTGGAGTTCCCGTGACGGTTGGGAGCACTCCCGGAGCCCACCCGCTAAGATAGTCTGTGGAGACCAGATTTGAAGAAGCTGCTGCTCTTGCTGCTCGCCGTTGCTCTGGCAGTCGTCGGTTGGGGAATCCTTCGAAAGAATGAGCCGCCCAAGGTCAGCTTTGCGCGCGTGAAGCGCCGGACGCTGGTGAGTTCCCTGCCCACCAACGGCAAAGTGGAGCCCTTCGAATGGCAGGCGGCCCGAGCGGAAACCGCCGGACTGGTCAGCCGCGTGGATGTGCGGGAAGGGCAGAGTGTGCCGCAGGGCGCGGTGCTCGCTACCATGACCGATCCCTCGCTGGAAGCCGATATCGAGGCCGGCGAAGCCAAAGTGGCGGAGGCCCGCGCCAACGTCGCAGCCCTGGAGGCCGGCGGCCGGCCGGCCGAGCTCACGGACATCGACAACAATCTGGCGCGCGCGCGTTTCGATCTCGAACAGGCAACCAAGGAGTACGATTCCTTGCGGCGGCTGGCGGAGAAGCAGGCAGCCACCGCCCAAGAGGTGCAGGCGGCACAGAACAAAATGCGCCAGGCGGAACTGGCGATCGAAGGACTGGTGAAGCGGCGAACGTCGCTGGTCGCGATGCCGGATATCGCGGCGGCGAAGGCCCGCCTGCAGGATGTCGAGGTGGCCCTGAACCTGGCACGCAAGCATGCTGCGTTGAGCGTAGTCCGCGCGCCCATCGCCGGAGTGGTCTATGGGCTGGCGGTGCAAGCAGGCGCCTACCTCAACGTGGGAGACCTGGTGGCCAACGTCGGCCGGATGGACCGCCTGCGCGTGCGCGTGTACGTGGACGAGCCGGAGCTCGGGCGCGTCGCCGAAGGCCAGCCGGTGACCCTCACCTGGCAGGCGCTGCCGGGGAAAAAGTGGCTGGGCACGGTCGAGCGCAAGCCTACGTCCATTCAGGCGCTGGGCTCGCGCCAGGTGGGCGAAGTGGGGTGCCTCATTGAGAACCCGGGGCGCGACCTGGTCCCCGGCACCAACGTGGACGCCGAGATCCGTACCGCCGTGGTGGAGAGCGCCCTGGTGATTCCGCGCGAGACCCTGCGTCACGACGCCAATGGCGATTACGTGTTCGCCCTGAAAGGCGACACCGTGGAACGCCGGCCGGTGAAGACGGGGACCTCGAGTGTTTCGCTGGTGCAGGTGACCGAGGGTCTGACGGAGGGCGACGCGGTGGCTCTTCCGTCCGACACCCCGATCAAAGCCGGAGACCGTGTGACGCCGGCGATGTAGAATAGCAGTTTCATGTCCCCAAATGAGTCTCTCGCCGGTGCTGATGACTCAGGTCGGAGCCAGTGATCGGCCGCCCCCGTCAGGCAGCCTCGGTTTTGCGGTGGAGAACTATCAACTGATCGGGGCGGAGGTCGGCCATGGCATAGGTCTGCCCCTGTTCATCGGAGAACTCCACCAACAGCGCATGCTCACCCTCCCGCTCAAGATGCTCCACCACGGTCCCGATTTGTCCTCGCGTAAGCTTGCGATCGGGGAGATCCTCGGTCAGCGCGACCGGTGCGAGCAGAGGGATCAACTTCACGGCGTGGCACTCCTTCTTAGTTAGCAGGTCGTCAACCGTGGGAAATCCTCGGAATGCCGTATGATCCAACCACTCCTCACCACGGCTGAACCTGACGCAGTGGTCAATAAAAAGTCTAACACGTAGAGAACTCCAAACCAGAATTGTCCAATGCAAGATGATCCTGAAATGAAGTACGTTTCCAATGCAAGATGATCCTGAAATTCGTGGTCTGCCACCCTTTCAGGTGGATGCGAATTGGGATGAAGAACGTGGAGGGGCTAACGCCCCAGGAAATCGATGATTTTATCAAGGGCAGCTCGCAGATCGAGTTTGCCGGTGAAACCCGGCGGGAGATCTACGACTGGA
>JAIQFL010000704.1 GCA_020073365.1 Terriglobia bacterium
CGGCTTGTGGGAAGGACGAGAATCCCTCCGTCAGCCAGCCCGAGCTTGAGGCCCGGGTAGACGGCTTGAATCTTCCTCAGGGCGTCCTGGATTTTCTTCTTAAAGTCCTTCGGGTCGGTGTAGTCGGCTCCGAATTGGGTCATCAGAGCCCGCCAGGAGACGAATTGAGCCTTTCCCTTCGTGGCGGCGGTAAATGCCTTATGAGTCGCCCAGGCGTAGAGGTCGAGGGCCAGCGGCGAGCGTTTCAGGGCGTGAAGTGCCCGGATATCGACGGGGACCGGCGCTTGGATTATCGCCTCGTAAAAATACCGGCCGAGTTCGACCCAGCTATCCCAAAGGTCGATCTGCTCCGGGTGCTTCGGGTTCCACCAGAGCTCGGAGCGATCGGCTACATGCATATTGATGCGGCGCTCTCCTTCGACCTCGGATGTCCCGATGTTTTGGATGAAGCTGATGCTTGCCGCGAAGAGGCGGCGCGTCTGCTCGCGGACCCTCTGTGCGTCGCTTCTCTTTCCTCCCCCGGTGTTGGGATTGAGCCCGAGCTCTCGAAGGAATGCGTCATAGCTGAAGCCCAGGTGGAGCCGTGGGCTCCCGGTTCGGAGGGCCTCCGTGGTGACCCAGAAGATGAGCAGCCGCGGAATGCTGCCGTATGGATATCCCACCAGCTTCATGCCCTTCGGATCGAAACCGGGAACAATGGAGAGCGTAAGGTTGCCGTTTCTGCGCTGCCAGAATGGCACCTGTCCGGGATCGCTGTGGGGTAAGGTGCATTGCACCAGCTCGCGAGCCATGAAAGCCAGCTCCTCGGGCGTGGGCGGTTCGTCCCTGACCTGATCGGCTACATCGAGGATCTTTTTCGTTGCGTGGGTAAGGGACTTCGCGTTCTCTTTGTTGAGAGGGCGCGGCGGAGCGGCGGGCGCGTCTTTGAGCATTTTTCTCAAAAAGTCGGTGTCGCCCGCCCGGATGAGACCTTGGGCGCTGCCCTCTTCCGGGCGGCGCGCGGACGGATCGGAAGTCGAATTTTCGCTATTGCGGGAAGGGTACTCTTCGGATACGTTAGACATGTCTTTTCTCCATGTCTTCTCCACGCGTGGACATGTCTTCTTGCTGCTGAATTTTCGGACCCCGACGTTTTGCGGACGCCGGGCCTCGCTTTTTAATGAGATCAATTCTACCGGGTACGCTTTTCCAGCGCAATGAATTTGGCGTCCGGTGGCACGCGCGCGGGCGACAAATACCCGTTACGGCTTAGTCCAGTCTTCGACTCCCGCGTTTCTGCGGTGCCTGATCGAAACGATCGGCCATGAAGTCTTCCGGCACGCCACCTTGTTCCGTAAGCTGAAAAAAGCTCTCCCAGGATTCCGGACGCCGCGACAGGATCACATCTCCGGTGGCGGGGTCTTGCCGAGACCTCACTGCCTGGCTTCGGCCATGGCGAAACAGCTTGGCAGTTCGTGGCATCGCATCCTCTCGAATTGGTTATACCTTTCAGGCGACGGTTATCGGCAATCATTTTGGGCGTCCAGTGGCCCGCGCGCGGGCGACAATACCATCTGAGGCCTTCACTTGACGTTCGACGCTGCCGACGAAGCGCTGTTTCATGCTTACGGGTTTTTGGACGCGGATGAAGAAGCGGCCGCTTATCTCGAAACCCACTACCAGCGCCTCCGCGCCACCCTCTCCTTCCTGGGAACGCGCGAGCCCGCCAGGATTCTGGAATTGGGCGCCTATCCGCCTTTCACCCTGATGCTGGCGCGACGCTTCCCCCAGGCGGAAATCGCGGCCGCCTACCATGCCGATCCGCTCTCCACGAAATACTACGGCCGCTTCACCCGGAATGGCCGCCTCGCGCTGCCTTCCCGGGAGCCCGGCTTTCCCGAGCGCTCCTTCGGCGTCCACTGTTTCAACGCCGAGAGAGATGTCTGGCCCTTCGATGGCGGATCCTTCGACCTGGTCCTCGCCATGGAGTTGCTCGAGCACCTGCTGCTCGATCCCTGCTTCCTGTTCCGGGAAGCCCACAGGGTTCTCGCCATGGAGGGGAGCCTGATCGTCACCACGCCCAATCTGGCCAGCCTCGAGGGCGTCTCCTCGATGCTGGGGAACCGCTCCCCCTATCGCTTCGGACCCTATTCCCCCCAGGGCGAGTATGGGCGCCACAACCGGGAGTACGTGCCCCGCGAACTGCCGCTCGTGGGAGAGGCCTGCGGCTTTGCCACCCAGCGCATCGCCACCGGGGACGTTTACCCGGTCCAGGCCGATCCGGGCCAGGCGCGGAAACTTCTCGTAGATCTTCAGGACGACCTCTCCCTGCGCTCCCAGACGATCTTTTACGAAGGCCGGAAGACCGGCGCGCCTTTCGGCTCCTATCCCGCCGCGCTGTACGATTACGACGTTCCCGAACACAGCGCCATCCTCCGCGTACGCCATCACGAGCGCCAGAACGGGGGCGGCATCCAGATGTCCGTGGAGGTCGTCAATACAGGCCGTTACCAGTGGCGTCCGGATGTCGAGGACGCCACCAACCTGGGCGTCCAGGTATTGGATCGCCGGCGCCGCCCCGTAAGCCCGGACTATCTACGCGTGTTTCTGCCCCGCCCGCTCTCTCCCGGAGAGCATGCGGTCCTCGATTTCACCGTTCCCGATCCCGGCGTGGCGGATGGCTTTTGCCTGAGGCTCGACATGGTCCACGAAAGGGTGGTCTGGTTCTCCGCGGCGCCGCGCGGGGAGTTGGCCGTGGATCTCCCCAGCAATATGGACCGCTCCCCGGTGCTGGAGTTCGATGCGCCGGCGGCCCGGGAAGCCGGCCACCGGGGCTTGCGGATCGTCATCGCCACCACCCAGGTCCCCTTCGTGCGCGGAGGCGCGGAGCTGCTGGCCGAAGGCCTGCGCGACGCGCTGCTGGCCGAAGGCCACCAGGCGGAGATCACCGCCATCCCGTTTCGATGGTATCCGCCGGAGCGGCTGCTCGACATGATGCTGGCCTGCCGCCTGCTCGACGTCTCGGAAACCTGCGGGGTACGGACGGATGTATTGATCGGGCTGAAGTTTCCCGCTTATTTCATTCGCCATCCCGCCAAATCTCTCTGGCTGCTCCATCAACACCGCACCGCTTACGATCTCTGGGGGCACGAGCTCGGCGATATTCACCAGTTCCCTAACGGCCCCCAGGTCCGGGACGCCATCCAACAGGCCGATCGCCAACTGATTCCCGAAGCGCGGGTGATTTCCGCCATTTCGCAAAACGTCGCCCGGCGGTTGGAACGCTATTGCGGGATTCGCGCCCAGGCCGTCTACCATCCGCCGTTCAATGCCGAACGCTTTCACTGCGCCGCTGCCGGCGAGTACCTGTTTTTCCCCAGCCGGCTGACCCAGATTAAACGTCAGGAACTGGTGCTGGAGGCGCTCGCGCTGACCCGGCAACGGGTGGTGGTGCACTTCGCCGGTCCCGCCGACACGCCGTCCTACACCGGGAAATTACATACGCTCGCCGGAAACCTGGGCGTGGCGGGACGGGTCCGCTGGCTGGGCACGATTTCGGAGGACGAAAAGATCGAACGGTACGCCCGCGCGGTGGGCGTGGTCTTCCCGCCCCTGGACGAAGATTACGGCTACGTCTCGCTCGAAGCCATGCTGTCTTCCAAGCCTCTGGTCACCTGCACGGACTCCGGCGGGCCGCTGGAGTTCGTGGATCCGGGCGCCACCGGGCTGGTCGCCGAGCCTTCCCCCGCGGCCCTGGCCGAAGCCCTGGACCGTCTCTGGGGCGATCGCGCCCAAGCGCGGGCCATGGGCCAGGCCGCCCGCGACCGCTACGCCGGCATGCACATCTCCTGGAAGAGCGTGGTCGAGCACCTGCTCCCGGGTTGAGACTCCGCGTCCGGCGTTCAGTGCACCTGCAATTCTTGCGGGACTGGCTGGCGGCGAACCTTGATCTTGCTTTCGTTCTTGCGGGCTGCCGCGAGGTCATAGGCAAGCTGCATCCGCAACCACGTCTCCGCCGTGCTGCCGAATGCCTTCGTTAGCCGGATAGCCATCTCCGGGCTGATACCGGACTTTCCGTTGACGATGTTGTTAAGTGCCTGCCGGGTAACACCGAGAACCTTTGCGCCTGCGGTCACAGTCAGTCCCAACGGCTCAAGGCAATCATGCCGGACGATGCGGCCGGGATGCACGGGATTTTTCATGGGCATGGCGGTCTTCTTTCCTGGCTACGATGCTTGAAGCTCCTAATCGTCGGGGCACACCGTTAGTAAAGTAACACTTGTCAGTTGTCAACACCAAACCGCCGCGCTGGGCCGGAGGCCAGCCAGTGTTTCACCAAAAGGGTTCCGACGACCAGGCGGCAGCGCTCAAAGCGCGAGCGGCGGCGCAGGGTCTTACCCTCAAGGCTTGGCTTGGAAAGTTGGCCGAGGAACCGCCGGCCGCCGCGCCGCGAAAGCCCCTTAAAACCGGACGCGGCATGCTCGCCAAGTACGGTCCTGCGCCTTCCGCTGAAGAAATCGATGAGAATCGCAAGGATATGTTCCGCGGCTTCGCGCAAGACTTTTAGATGATCGCCGGCATCGCGGATACGCATACAGCCCTCTGGTATCTCTTCAATGACGCGCGCTTGTCTCTCGCGGCCGGAGACTTCATCGATCGGGCCGCTGCGGCAGGAAAGCAGATTGCCATCTCATCCATCAGCCTGGCTGAAATCGTCTACCTCGTCGAGAAGAACCGTCTGCCGGCGAACGCCTAGCCCGACCGCATCGTGGCGGCCACGGGAGTATATTTCGGGGTGCCCGTCATCAGTCGAGACGGACGCATCCGGGTCTCGAATGTCCAAACGGTTTGGTAAGCCCGGTGTTTCACAAAGGGCAGGTTTTGAAGCATCGACGGAAAGGCCCGTGCGGCGTCCATGCATCACCGAATGGCGTATATGTAACCACGTATGTCGTCGAGGTCCGCGAAGGCTTCCGGGTGGAGCGCGTATCCGCTCATGCCGGGCGGTTGCGCTGCGCCTCGGTTCTCGCTTTCAGCCGGGCAAAGGCCTCCTCGCCATCGATAGGCTTCACCCTGCCGCTTTTCAGGTCGTCATAGCGGCCGTTCAGCATCTCCCGCGTCCGAGCCAGTTCCTCGAAGTAACCTGCCTCAACCAGTTCGTCGGGGCCGCGTTCCATGCCCCCAAGAATACGGGAAAACCGGCTATGAGGCAACGCCGAAGAGGCGCGATAGATCCGCCGTCCGGAAGGTAGTATATTGTATACTACCTCCATGGCGCACCTGACCATCTACCTGTCCGACGACGTGGAGCGGCGGGTCCGCAAAGCGGCCAAGTCCGCCGGGATCAGCGTGAGCAAGTGGGTGGCGGAGCGGGTCGCCAGGTCCGTGGAAACCTCCTGGCCGCCTGAATTCCTGGCTCTCGCCGGAGCGTTTCCGGACTTTCCCGACGCCGATGAGCTGCGCAAGGGCTACGGCGAGGACGTTCCCCGGGAGAGCCTGGATTGACGCTTCTTGACACCAACGTCATCGTTCACTACCTGAAGGGCGATCCCGGAATCGTGTCGCGGATTCGCCACGCCTCCCGCGGCGAGCTGGCGATCCCGGCGATCGTGGTTTACGAGTTGGAATACGGAATGCTCCGGTCGAAATTCCCGTCCCGGCGCCGGTGTGAGCTGGAGGAGGGACTGAAGCACATCCAGCACGTGCCATTCGATTCCGATGCGGCGATGGCCGCCGCGAGTATCCGCGTCGAACTGGAGAAGCGGGGCATGTTGATCGGGCCTCTCGATTTGCTGATCGCCGGAACGGCCGTCAGCCGCGGAGCCGCCCTGGTGACGAACAACGCCGCGGAATTCTCGCGCATCCCCGGCTTACGGGTGATGGATTGGCGATCCGCATAACGCCAACGGCCCGGCCTGCCCCATCGTCGTATCGATCACTTCGGTCAAGCTGCGAAATTCCCGCTCCGCTTTTCCCCGAGGCGCTCCATGATCGTGAGCACGTGACGGCCTGACGGCCCCAAGCCATAAGCCCGGCCCGGCCACGCTTCACCGATTCTCCAGGCTGCGCGATGATGTCGCGATCTCATTGACCGTCATGGACTTCAGTAATGCTATGAACGACTGATTCTGGGCTGCGTTGTTCACCGGCTGCAAAGACGCACTATAGGCAATGGTCCAATCCGAAGCCGGTCCCCAGGCGATCTCGTTGACCTGCATAGGTCCCTCAGGCACGTGGGTGGTGGCCGAGGATAGGAGCACTCCATCAACCAGGTAGTCAATTCGGGTGAACGGCCAACGGATGGTCCAGTCGTGCGCACTCAGAGGGTTGAAGCCCGCCGGCAGAACGGCCAATACGCCGTTTCCCGCGTCGAGGGGCTCATTTGCGCAGCGATTGAGGTGTACCATCAGCGGCGATCCGCCCGGCTGGAGCAGGTTCGTCAAAAGCTCGATGCCGATTTCGTCGTGCTGCGTCGCACAAGCTGCTGGGGCGCACCCGTAGAAGTACAACCCGTACACCAAGCCCGGCTGTAACGAGGTGAGTTGCAACCGGGCGTTGAGTTCGATCATCGTGCCCACCCTTGGCAGGAACAACCGCAGAGTCTTTCCGTGTGTTCCGTAGAGAGAGAAACCTGTCGGGTTGAAGGTGTTGAGCGCCAGTTGGGCACCGCCAGCACCGACCACTAACTGCCCATCGCCGCCAGGAGTCACCCAATCGGCGAGTTGCGTACGTCCCAGGAAGGAGGACGGACCGATCTCGGTGGTCCACTGGGTGAGGTCGAGGCGAGTCCCGGGAGAAAATTGCGCCGAAGAGCAGGTTACGCCCCCTCACAAATAGTCGTAAAAGTCCCGCTTCAGCCGCCGGAACACCAACACGCCAATGCCCACGACACACACCGAGCCCAGGCACAGCTTGACCAGCAGCGAGGCCGCCGGCGCCCTGCCCAGGATCAGAATGTCGCGCAGCGCCATCACCAGCGCGGCCACCGGGTTCCACGCGTAGAATTTGCGGTACTGCGGGGAAATCATCTCGAACGGATACACGATCGGCACCAGCCAGAAAAGCACCGCGTTGAAAGAGTCCACCAGGTAGCGCACGTCGCGAACGTAGACGTTCACCGCCGACGAGATCAGCGAGAGCCCGCATACCAGCAGGATTTCCATCCCCCAGATCACCGGCAGCCAGGCCCAATACCGGTTGATCCCCCCGCCGAAAGCCAGCGCAATCCCCAGCAGCAGCCCGATCTGAATCAGCAGGTGCAGGCTGTTTCCCAAAACCGTGGCGATCGGAATCACCTCGCGCGGAACCGTCACCCGCTTGATGAGGTTCAGATTGTCGGTGAGCGAGCTGGTGCCGGTGCTCCACGCCAGCGAGAAAAAACTGAAGGGGATCAGGCCGCACAGGAAGAACACCGGATAGTCCCGGATGGCCGGGTTGGGCAGCATTTTGGTGAAGACGACCGTCAGCACCCCCATCGTCACCAGGGGGTTCAGCAGCGACCAGAACACCCCCAGCGACATGTTCCGGTAGCGCACCTTGAAGTCCTTGGCGATCAGGTTATGCAGGAGAAAGGCGTAGTCCCCGTTCCACATTGGTGCCGCTAATTGTATCGTGAGGTATGCCCCGGGCTCTGATCACCGGCATTACCGGGCAGGACGGCTCTTACCTGGCCGAGCTCCTGCTAGCCAAAGGCTACGAGGTCCACGGGCTGAAGCGCCGCTCGTCGTCGTTCAACACCGATCGCGTCGACCACCTCTACAAGGACCCGCACGAGAAGAACGTCAAGTTCTTCCTGCACCACGGCGACCTCACCGATTCGTCGAGCCTCACGCGCGTGATCCAGCAGGTGCAGCCCGACGAGATCTACAACCTCGCCGCGCAGAGCCACGTCGC
>JAIQFL010000451.1 GCA_020073365.1 Terriglobia bacterium
CCGCAATAAATCCCGAGGCTGTTTCGTGAAGAATAGATGCTACCCCATACGATGAAGGCCACGGCAGAGCTCTGGATCTGGGTGCCAACGCTACTCTGAGCCGGTCCAGCCGTATGGTGCGGTGATTCTCGGACGTTTACAAAATTCTGCCCGCGTTCAACCGGGTACTGAAAGGTGATACCCTTTTCGCCGTTACTGAGGAACTTGGTTTTGAATCCATACCCTCATTAAGATACACATTGAAGAATCGTTGGTGGATTGGATACAAAACCAGAACCCACAAAATCATTAACCGGGTCTGGAGTCCCGAAGATGAAAGATGGATTGGTGGAAAACGAGTACCCCACGACAAGCCGGTCAATCAGAGAACCAATCTTGCCGATACCCCGCTGGTATCGCCCGCAGTGTTCGAGCGGGTTCAGGAAATATTAGCCATCAATCACCTAACATTCATCCAAAAAAAGAACCGCAAAAATTTGCGGATCTTCATCGCCCGCGCGAGCCACTCGCCGGTGAGCGGGTTCAGATCCTCATCGATCCACGGAACCGTCCGGCCGTCGTCCAGCTTCAGGTGCTGGCTCCTGGTATAAATCAGAAACGTCTCGAAATAGTCTTCCCGGCCGACGCCGTTCTGGTGATACCCGTTCAGCACGTTGGCCAGCGCGCGCAGAGTAATCGTGGTGGCGAACGGCCAACTCGGGCCGTTCCATTGACAGTCGTCGCCGGTATACGGAATCTGAAATCCCGGGCTGCGGCGTTCCGCGGTGGTGGGCCCGAAGGGCGCGTAGAATCCCTGCGGGTCCATCAACTGCTTCCAGGCCACTTCGAACCCGGCGCGGTCGTCCGGAAGATCGAAGTACCAAGGCGTGAACCCGATGTTCTCGCGCACGCGCGAACTCGCCGGATTCCATCAGCGTCTCGAAAAACGCCGCGCTCTGGTTCCAAAGACGCCGCTCCACCAGGTCCTTCAAGCGGGCGGCCTTGTCGCGGAATTCGCGAGCCACTGGCTGGTTTCCCGCCAGTGTGGCGATGGCCGCAATGGCCTTGGCGTTGCCGTACATGTAGCTGTTGATGCTGGGCCGTATGTTTTTGACATTGCGGCCACCGCTGATGGAACTCTCCATCCCGTCGGAGACATCCCGCTGCCAGAAGAGGCCGCTCTCCGTCAGGCGCTCGCGTTCCCATGCGGAGTAGTCGAGCATCAGCGGGTCGAGGTACGCCACCAGGGCGTCGCGGTTCCCATCCGCCAGCCAGCGGTCGTATAGGGCCACGGCCGCCCAACCGCTGAACTGATTGAAGTTCTTGCGCAATCCTCCGTTCTCGCCGGTGCGCAGCCAGAAGTGGGCGTCCTGTTCGATCACCTGCGGGTCGTGGAGCCAGCGGCCTTCAGCCACGTGATGGCCAAACGCGCAACTCAGCGCGTTGTACTCCGCCGCGTGCTTCACCGGTTTGAGGAACTCGGTGACGATGATCCCATGCGGGGTTTGCTTGATGTGCTTGCGCCAGGTCCACCAACGGAAGTAATAGATCTGCTCGATGTCGCGATCCGGGCAAGTGAAGAGCGGCACGTTGCGTTTCATCCACTCCCATGCCTTGGCGTCAGGGATGAGGTTGACCACCTCCTCCTTGCCCATCGCATTGAAGCTCTCGACATGGTGACGGAACGTCTCCGGATCGAGCACGAAGGGGCTGCGCGCAGGCCCCGCAAACGCGGCAGGCGAAAGCCCCGCGGCCGTGAGATGGAGGAACCTTCTCCGGTTCATGGTGCCGCCACCTTCTGAAAACGCACCGCCAGGAAGGGCTTTCCCGGCAGTTTCATCGTGAACTTGCCGGCGAAGCTTCCGGGAACCGGCGTGATGGTCATTTCCCACGGATCGATGAGGTCGGCCCGATACTGCGAGCCCTTGCCCAGGTCGAATTCGTACTCCGCCGGTTGGTTCACGTCGAAGTAGAAGAGGTAGTAACGGCTTTCCTGACCCGCCCCGAGATAGTAGGTGGAGAGATTGTTCAAACCCTCCGCGGGCGCGGTCTCCAGGATCTTGCGCAGGAATGCGATGCGCTGTGGGCTCTCGCCGCGCAGCACTCCGCCCTTGGACCACCACAGAATATCGTTGGGGTCCAGGTACGTTTCCCCATGGCCCACGTAAGCCCCCGACACGGTGCCCACCCAGAAGCGCCTCACCAGTTCCCGGGCGGAAATATTGCCCCATCGTTTGGGGATGTTGCCCTCGTACTTGCATTCGTCGTAAATCACCGGCTTGCGGTACGCGGCTACATACTCCCGAGCCTTTTCGAGATCGGAGCCCTGGATGCTGACGTGCGTGACCCACGGCTTGGAGTGGTCGTACATGACGACGCTGTGGTGAATGGAGCGGAGATGCTGGTATGGATCGCTCTCCTCGACAATGCGGAAGAAGCGGTCCCAGTCGGCCATGGTCTTGGTCTTCACCAGATCGTACTCATTGGCCAGCGACCACCACACGTTCCGGTAGGCCGCCAGGCGCGCGACCGTGTATCGCAGGTAGCGGTCATTGGCCTCCGGCGGCATGCTGGCGAAGCCCCAGCGATCGTAGGGGTGAAACAGAATCAGGTCGGCTTCGATGCCCAGCGCCCGGAGGTCGCGTACACGCTTCTCCAGATGCTGAAAGAATTTCGGATTGAAGCGCGTGACATCGTTCTTGCCCGCGGAATCACGCTCAAAGGGATAGTAGACGGGCTCGTTATTGTTGTACTGGTAGCTCTTCGGGAACACGCACATCCGCATTTTGTTGAACGGCGCGGAGCGCAGCGTTTCCAGCGTCTGCTCTTCCAGACGATCGCCCTGGTGAATCCAGGCATAGCAGGTAGTGCCGATGGGCGTATAGGGCGACCGGTCTTCATAGCCGAAATGTGTCGTGTAGCGCACTCGCACCGGTCCATGATTGGCCGCCGATGGCGCGACCGCGGTGACCCCGCCGCTCTTGCCGTCGAGCGCAGGCACATTGCTGGACGTGGCGTACGTCCAGTTGCCGGGCTCATCCGGCATGAAGCGAATGCGGTAGACGCCTTCACCGTCGTAGAAGCCGTCCACATCCACTACTCGATTCCCGAAGCGGAAATGCGCGCCCAGCCGGACGTCAAGGAACGGATTGCCGCCGGAGGGCCCGGAGAGCGAGACCTCGTAAACACCCCAGCGTTCCACCGTCGCCGCGGCGGAGGCCGGCATCGCCAGACAGGTAGCGAGCGTTATCAGTCGCAGTCTTTGATACACCATGCCTCCAAACATCGACTGTACAATACTGGGCGAAGTCACCGGGTGCCGGACTCGGATCCCGCCTCAGCATCGGAGGCGGGTCTGTGGGGACCGGCGGACCAGTGAGTCCACCCCACTTATGCGTTTTCTGGTTTGCTGTCTCTTCCTTCTGCAAGGCCTCGCTGCGAATTGCCGCCATTACGCGCCACGCCTCGCGAAACAACTGGGCGCGAAACGGCTTCGCAGCGAGCTGGCGCATTTCACCCAGCCCAGCGCCCGGGACAGGACTGAAACGGCGGACACTCTGTCGGGTAGGGGATATCCGTCTGGGCGGCTATGCTGACACCAGCGCTTCGCGAATCACCTCGCCGCTGACAATCGTGGGGCGCTCGGAACGGCCGTTGTGCAGGTAGGTCACTTTCACGTGGTCCAGACCAAGGCACCACAAGATCGTGGCGTGAAGGTCATGCACGTGAACGGGGCGCTCGAGAACGGCTCCGGTGGTGTCGGTGATATCGTCCAGAATCTCCCGCCGGCGCTGCAGGAGATTACGCGCGTTACTCTCGTCGGAATGCCAAAGAAGACGGCTGCGAAAAAGACAACCTTTGGGGGCGGACCTTATCCAGGGAATGAAGCTGGTCCTGGCGCACCAGCGCGGCCAGAACGAACTGGAGCAGGTTTGGCCAAAGCCGATCGACGTGAAAGCTGTTCGCAAGCCAATGAAGATGTCGCAGGCTGAGTTCTCACGAGCCTATGGCATCAGTAAACGGGCATTGCAGGAATGGGAGCAGGGCGGCCGTCAACCAGACTCGGCGCCACGCCCGTGTCTTACTGTCATTGCGAAGGAGCCGGCCCTAGTGCGCCGGGCACCCGCCAGCGGATGATCTGCGCACGCTCACTCGACTTCGGCATACCAAGGTGTGCGGCGCTCCAACGCGCGGGTGCTTTCGTCTCATGCCACCCACCTCAAATACGCATAGATCACGGGGAGCGCGAACAGGGTGCTGTCCACGCGGTCTAGGAAGCCGCCGTGGCCGGGCAGAATCACACCACTGTCCTTGACTCCCGCGCCGCGCTTCAGGGCCGATTCCGCCAGGTCGCCGAGCTGGCCTGCCACATTCGCAACCGCAGTGAGCAAAACGGCCGCCACCATCGAGACTCCCGGCACGAAGCGAAGCAGGTACCCGCCGGCTATCAGGACCGCAGCGGCCACCGAGGCCACGGCGCCCTCCCACGATTTCTTCGGGCTTACACGCGGAGCCAGTTTGTGCCTGCCGAGCGTCCGGCCCACGAAGTAGGCGCCGCTGTCGCCCGCCCAGTTCAGCAGGAGCGCATACATCAGCCAGTGTTCGTTCTGCTCGCGCAGCCCGATGGCGCAACGCCAGCATCCAAAGACATAGACGATCCCGATGAAGAGCAGGGACGCGCGCGGCAGCGATTTCGCGAGATCCTCCCCGCGCATCGCCAGGGACAGAGCGATGAGCGCCATCGCGACGATCAGCAGACCCATCTCGCCTCCCCAGACCAGCAGCAGGAGGCCGGCGCCATAACCGATCCACCCGGGCGCTCCGAAACCGTATTGCGCGACGATCGAATCGTACTCGCGGTAGCAGAGAAAAGCGACGGTCACCAGCACGCCGAGAAAGATCCAGAAGTTCGCCCACAGAACCACGTAGACCACAATCGGGATCAGAGCGAGTGCAGTGAGGATCCGACTCATGACGAGCGGAGGGCTTCGATCCAGGATTCTTCGTCGGCCTTCGCAGCGCCGTTCAGCGGGCCGCCGGCGCTTAACCCGCCAAAGCGGCGGTCGCGCTTCTGGTATTCCAGTACGGCCTGCAGCAGGTCCGTGCGGGTGAAATCCGGCCACAGCGTTTCGGTTACGTACAACTCGGCGTAGGCGATCTGCCAGAGCAGGAAATTGCTGATCCGCATTTCGCCCGAAGTGCGGATCAGCAGATCCGGGTCGGGGCACGAGGCCGTGTAGAGGTTGGTGGCGATCAGGTCTTCATCCAGCCTCAGCGATGCCAGGCGGCCATCCAGGCGCGCCATGTCGAGGATGGCGTTGACGGCATCCACGATCTCGGCGCGGCCTCCGTAGTTGATCGCCAGGTTGACTAGCAGGCCACGGTTCGAGGCAGTGGAATCCACCGCGGACTCCAGTTCGCGTCTGACCTGCGGGGGCAGGGCGTCCAGGCGACCGATGGCCTGCAAGCGAATATCGTTCTTCTGCAGGTCGGGAAGCTCGTGCTTCAGGTAGTAGCGGAGCAGTCGCCACAGGGTCTCCACTTCCGCTCGTGGACGCTTCCAGTTCTCGATGGAGAACGCGTAGAGCGTGAGCGCCTTGACGCCCAGGCGCGCGCAGGTCTCGACCGTGGAGCGCACCGGTCCGATGCCCGCTTTGTGGCCGGCCACGCGCGGCAGCCGCCGCCGGCCGGCCCACCGTCCATTGCCGTCCATGATGATCGCGATATGTGCTGGCAACCGGGTTGGGTCGATCGCCTGGGCTAGATCCCAGTCCTGCTCCCCTGGCTGGAGCGATTCCAGTAAGGCCTTCATGAAGTAGCCTCTTATGGTACCGCCAAGCTTTTCGAATGTGCAAATGATTGATTTTATGAAGGCCCGGGAGGCGTTTGTGCCCTGGGACCAACTAGCAGTCAAGAAATCGCTTGACAATGGTCCAGTATTTCAATCATTATTGAAGTGTTGAAGATTAAGCGGACGATTTCTCGAATCAGATGAAGAATAACCGGGGCGCGGAACGGATTGTTCGGTATGCCGACATGTTTGCGGCGATGGGGACGGAATCCCGGCTCCGCATCATGCAATTGCTGTTGTCGGCGCATCCCGGTGGCATGGTGGTAGGTGAGATCCAGGAGGAATTGGGCATCTCGGCTTCGAATCTTTCCCACCATCTCGACAAGCTCAAGAATGAGGAACTGGTGCGGGTGAGCCGTGAAGGAACCTTCCTGCGATGCACGGCGAACACGGATACGCTTCAGGAATTGCTGACATTCCTGTACGCCGAGTGCTGCACCCGGAACCAGGCCATCAAACCCGAGAAGATCGTTCCGGTTTGCAAATAGGAGTTTCACGGGCAATAACGCTCTCACGAACAGCCAGGGGAGGTCATCTACATGAGCGCTGAGAACATTACGGGAATTGTGAAAGAGAAATACGGCCAAGCCGCCCTGCGAGTCTCGAGGGGCGGCGGAAGCTCCTGCTGTGGAGCGGCCCCATCCAACGGCCATTGCGCCGACCCGATCACGGGAAGTCTCTACGGTGCGGAGGAAACCGGACAACTGCCGGACACGGCGGTGCTGGCATCCCTGGGGTGCGGCAATCCTACCGCACTTGCCAGGCTGAATCAGGGCGAAGTGGTGCTGGATCTCGGATCGGGCGGCGGCATCGATGTGCTGCTGTCGGCCAAACGCGTTGGGCCCACGGGCAAGGCGTATGGTCTCGACATGACCGACGAAATGCTGGCCCTGGCGAACCAGAACAAGGCCAAGGCAGGGATCGCCAACGTGGAGTTTCTTAAGGGACAGATCGAAAACATCCCGCTCCCCGCCAACTCGGTAGACGTCATCATCTCCAATTGCGTCATCAACCTCTCGGCCAATAAGGACAAGGTGCTGGCCGAAGCCTTCCGCGTGCTGAAGCCAGGCGGACGGTTGGCCGTCTCCGACGTGGTGACCAAGGGTGAAATGCTCCCCGAGATCCGCCAGAACGTCCTGCTGTGGGTGGGGTGCATTGCAGGCGCGTTGGAAGAGAACGAATATCGCGACAAGCTGGCGGCCGCCGGATTCAGTCAAATCGAAGTCGAACCCACCCGCATCTACCGCGTCGAAGATGCCCGCGAGTTTCTGACAGGCAAAGGCATGGACGTCGACGCGCTGGCGCCCGAAGTAGACGGGAAATTCATGAGCGCCTTCATTCGCGCGGTGAAGCCCATTACCGAACGGTCCTGCTGCGGTCCGGCGTGCTGTTCGTGAGGGGCAGGGAAGATGGCGAACATTCTCGTACAAGCCCCGCCGCGCCGGCCTAAGCGACTCGCATTCTTTGAGCGGTATCTGACATTGTGGGTCGCACTGTGCATGGTGGCCGGGGTCCTGATCGGGAGATTTCTTTCGCCGGCCGTCGAGGTCCTCCGCGGTTGGGAGTTCGGCCGGGGGAGCCAGATCAATGTCCCGATCGCCGTCCTGATCTGGCTCAGTTGCCACGGTTCGCACCGGTGACGATCACGGCGCTGCTGGCGACCCTGGTGTTCATCATCGCCTTCCAGTCCGGCAACATCACTGGCCGCTTCTTCAACGTTCTCCTGATTGCGGTCCCCATCACTCTACAGGTGTACCTCAACGCTTCGTTAACCTATGGGCTGATGAGGTTCCTGAAGGTGGAGCACGCCGTGGCGGCACCGGGCGCACTGATCGGTGCCAGCAACTTCTTCGAGCTGGCCGTGGCTACCGCGATTGCGCTGTTAGCAAGCGCCGTCGGCAGTTCCCGGGTCGCCACGATCGCGAGCCGCTGCCGGCCGTCGCGGTCCAGGCCCGGTGGGCAGCGGAGATCGAGCGCACGGATGTGGATCGATGGCGCCATGTCAGGGGTTCCGCGAATTCACCCAGGCTCCTATAGATC